>JANPCI010000001.1:0-5497 GCA_031430875.1 Actinomycetes bacterium
GTCGACGGCGTACGCGTGGTGGTCGACAGTGGCCTCGCACGAGAGCCGCGTTTCGACGCGCGTACGGGGTTGACCCGGCTCACCACCGTGTCGACCAGCCGTGCATCCGCCGAACAACGCGCCGGTCGTGCCGGCCGCACCGAGCCGGGCGCGGCCTATCGACTGTGGAGCAAGATCGAGCACGGCACGCGCACACGTCACCGATCGCCCGAGATCACGCAGGCGGATCTCGCGGGGTTTGCGCTGGAACTGGCGGCGTGGGGTGGGGGCGACGGCCTCCGATTCATCGACGAGCCGCCATCAGGAGCACTGGCGCAGGCACGTGAGCTGCTTCGTCACCTGTACGCCATCGACGCCGACGACGGCTCGATCACCCCGCTCGGTCGAACGATGCTCGGCTTGCCCGTCCACCCCCGGCTGGCCCGGATGGTGGCCGTCGACCGATCGGCGATCGCGTGCGTCGTCGCCACGCTCGTCGAAGAGCGCGACATCTTTCGTGGCCGCTCCGACGATCTTCCTGCGGACATCGCGCTTCGAGTTGCCGTGCTGTGCGGGCGTGATCGCCACGATGCCGCAGATCGCGGCACCGTGCATCGCCTGCGCGAACGTGCCGCCGACCTCGCCCGTCGGGCTCGTATCGAGTTCGATCTCGACCGCGTGAACCCCGATCGAGCCGGCGCCGTCCTCCTGCTCGGATATCCCGACCGGCTCGCGGGCCAACGCCGCACCGGTCAGTTCCAGCTCCGCTCGGGGTCAGGTGCGTGGCTGCCCGAGGACGACCCGTTGGCCGACGAGTTGTTCATCGTCGTCGCCGACCTCGATGGCCGACGCGATCGAGCCCGTATCCGCCTCGCCGCAGCCGTCGACGCCGACGAGGTGATCGCCGCGTTCGGCCCGGACGTCAGCGAGCGACGCACCGTGGAGTGGGACACCGACCGCGACGACCTCGTGGAATCGGTTGAGCGGCGGCTCGGTGCGATTCAGCTCGGTCGCCGAACCGGACGCCCCGAACCCGGCGAGCAAACCACGGCGGCACTCATGGCCCGCGTGAGATCGACCGAGTTGCGCGTGCTCCGATGGACCGACATCGCCCAGAGCCTGCAGCAACGGGTCGCGTTCCTCCACCGGTCGCTCGGCGACCCGTGGCCCGATTGGTCGACGCGTACGCTCGTGACCACGCTCGATGAGTGGCTCGCGCCGTACCTGCCAGGCGCGACGGGACGCGGCGACCTCGATCGACTCGACCTCGTCACGGTGTTGCGAAGCCAGCTGCCGTGGTCGGTTGGCAGCCGGCTCGACGACCTCGCCCCAGCCCGACTCGAACTGCCGAGCGGACGGTCGCTGCCGATCGACTACAGCGGCGAGCAGCCCGATGCGTCAGTGCGCGTGCAGGATCTGTTCGGCGTGGTCGAGCATCCGACGGCCGGGGGTGTTCCGATCAGGTTGCATCTGTTGTCGCCGGCTGATCGACCGATCCAGGTCACCTCCGACCTCCCTGGTTTCTGGAGCGGGTCGTGGGTCGACGTTCGCAAGGACATGGCGGGCCGCTATCCGAAACACCAGTGGCCGATCGATCCGGCAACTGCCGTCCCGAAGCGGATGAAGGACCGCTGATGTTCGGCCTCTCGATCGGTGTGGCGTTGGCGTGTGTGTTCGCCGTGTACGTCGGCGCGACGGTGCAGGCATCGATCGGGATCGGTGTCGGGATGATCGCATCGCCGGTCCTCGCCTTCGCCGACCCGGCCTTCATCCCCGTGGCGGTTGTGCTGTGCGTCCTGCCGCTCACCTTCACCGTGGCGTGGATCGACCGCAGCCACATCGAGCACCGTCAGGTCGGATTCGCCCTACTGGGCCGGGTCCCCGGAGTGATCGTCGGGGCGATGGTCGTCGCCGCACTGTCGGATCAGGTGCTGGCGATCATGGTCGCCGGTTCGGTGCTGTTCGCCGTTGCTGCCTCGATGACGAGCATCCGGTTTCGCCCCACCGATCGTTCACTCATGGTTGCCGGCCTCGCATCGGGTTTCGCCGGAACGACAACAGGGGTGGGTGGTCCTCCAATGGCGCTCACCTACCAGAACAGCGACCCGGCGACCATGCGTTCGACCATCTCGGCGTTCTTCTCGATCGGAGCAATCCTCTCCGTGGGCGCCCTCGCGCTCGCCGGCGAGATCGGGGTTCGCCAGTGGCAGCTCACCGCGCTGCTGCTGCCCGGTATCGCTCTCGGCGTGATCACGGCCCGACTGATCAAGGACTCCCTGAACCCCGACGTGATCCGCCCGGCGGTTCTCGTGATCTGCTCGGTCGCCGCGACCGCCCTTCTCATCCAGACGTTCTGACCGCCCTCCCTCGACGTTCTCGTGAACAACTGCACCCTCCCACCGTGAACTTGTTCACGAGATCGCCGGCGGACTGGGTCGGTGAGCAACGTTGTCGGTAGCTTCCCGGCGTGCGTTCAACCCTCATCGCCCTGGCCATCGCCTCCACCCTCGTCCTCGGGGCCTGCGCCGGCAATGACGACGCCGGCACATCGACCGATGCGGTTGCAACCGTGCCCGAGCAGGTGGTCGAGTCGGCGCCACCGGAAACGACACCGGAAACGACGCCGGCCACCGGGGCTCCGGTCGACACCGAAGCCCCCTTGGATCCGTTCGAGGTACTGCCGCCAGGCCCCTACGACGTCGGGGTCAAGACGATCACTCTCAACGCCGCCAGTGAACGGCCGCTGACGGTGGACGTGTGGTTCCCGCTCGACGATGCTGCCGGAGCCCCACCTCACGAGTACACATTCCTCCCGGGTCTGGTCGACGTCTCCGACCTTGCCGTCGACGCAGAACCGACATCGATGTCGTCCGACGGCCCGTTCCCACTGGTGATCTATTCCCATGGCAGCGGCGGTCTGCGCTACATCGCCTCCGACTACACCGAGACGATCGCCAGCTACGGCTACATCGTCGCCTCCGCCGACCACACCGGCAACACTGTTCTCGAGGGTCTGCTCTGCACCCGCACCACCGGTCCGGTCACCGCCCTGAATCGTGTGAACGACATCCAGTCGATGATCAATGCGATGCTCGACCCCGAGAGCACGGAAACCGTCGGATTCGTCGCCAACGTCGACCCGGAGAGCATCGCCGTCACCGGTCACTCGGTGGGGGGCTTCACCACATATGCCGCAGTCACCGGCTACGAGAACGACTTGGGATCCGTGGCCGCTGACGATCGCATCGACGCCATCATTCCGCTTGCACCGGCGATCGGCGGCGACCGTCCTCCGATCGACCAGAGCACCACCACGACGACGAATCCCGATCGTGTCGACCGCTGCGCAGGTGTCCAGGATCCGGCCACGCCCGAGTTGACCCCCGAGGAACTCGAGGCCGCCCGGAGCCGCAAGTCGATCACCGATGAACAGCTCGCCTCGATCACCGTGCCGCAAATGATCATCGTCGGTACCGACGATGTCGCCACGCCGGTTGAACCCAACGTCACGCGGGCCTGGGAGTTCGCCAACAGCGATCCGCTCTACCGCGTCGAACTCGTCGCCGGCCAACATCAGAGCTTCACGAATGCATGCCGGTACTTCGAGCTCCTGCCCTCGTGGCCTGCAGATCTCCAGGCGCTCACTCGCCCGCTCCTCGAGTCGTGGGCCGAACAGGGATGCGGCGACGGCACCATGGACATCCAGCGCGCCCAAGATCTGACGAACACCTTCGCGATCACGTTCCTCGACTCGATCTTCCGCGGCGGCGAGATGATCGACCCGGCCACCACCGAGATCCCCGACGACGTCATCTTCATGTCGAAGTAGCCCCATCCCGTTCTCGTGAACTCATGCGCGAACTATTCGCGCACGAGTTCACGAGAACGCTGGATTCCTCGGGTTCGGTGCGCGGTCGTAGGCTCGGGGTATGGCTGAGGTTCCTCCGTTCACGCACACCGAGATGCTCCCGTTGGGGCCCGACGACACCGAGTATCGCCTCGTCACCACCGACGGCGTGTCGACGTTCGACACCCCCGAAGGCACCTTCTTGAAGGTCGAGCCCGAAGCGATCCGCCGACTCACAGCCGAAGCGATGCACGACATTGCGCACTTCCTGCGATCCGGGCACCTCCAGCAGTTGCGCAACATCCTCGACGACCCAGAGGCCTCTGACAACGACCGCTTCGTGGCGCTCGATCTGCTCAAGAACTCGGCGATCGCGGCCGGTGGCGTGTTGCCGATGTGTCAGGACACCGGCACGGCCATCGTGAAGGGCAAGAAGGGCCAGTTCGTGTTCACCGGCGGCGGCGACGAGGAAGCCATCGCCCACGGCATCTACGACACGTACCAGACGTCGAACCTGCGTTACAGCCAGATGGCGCCGCTCGACATGTACACCGAGCGCAACACCGGCACGAACCTGCCGGCGGAGATCAAGATCTCGGCGATCGACGGCGACGCCTACAAGTTCCTGTTCCTCGCCAAGGGCGGCGGCTCGGCGAACAAGAGCTACCTCTACCAGGAGACCAAGGCGCTGCTCAACGAGGCCACGCTGCTCCCCTGGCTCTTCGACAAGATGCAGTCGCTCGGCACGTCGGCCTGCCCGCCTTATCACCTCGCTGTGGTGATCGGCGGCACGTCGGCCGAGTTCGCAGTCGAGACCGCCAAGCTCGCCTCCACCCACTACCTCGACTCGCTACCCACCGCCGGCTCACCGGAAGGACACGCCTTCCGTGACATCGACCTCGAACAACAGGTGCTGAAGCTCTCGCAGAGCACCGGCATCGGCGCCCAGTTCGGTGGCAAGTACTTCTGCCACGACGTGCGCATCATCCGGCTCCCGCGCCACGGCGCATCGTGCCCGGTTGCCATTGCGGTGTCGTGTTCGGCCGACCGCCAGGCACTCGGCAAGATCACCAAGGACGGTGTGTTCCTCGAGCAACTCGAACAGGATCCCGCTCGGTTTCTGCCCGAAGTCGGCGACGAGCACCTCGGCGACGCCGAGACGGTGCACATCGACCTCAACCGGCCAATGGCCGACATCCTCGCCGAGCTGTCGGAATATCCCGTCACCACCCGGGTGATGTTGACCGGCCCGATGGTCGTCGCTCGCGACATCGCCCATGCGAAGATCAAGGAACTGCTCGACGCGGGCGAGCCGATGCCGCAGTACCTCCGCGATCACGCCGTGTACTACGCAGGCCCCGCAAAGACACCGGAGGGGTACGCGTCGGGGTCGTTCGGACCGACCACGGCGGGCCGGATGGACAGCTATGTCGAACAGTTCCAGGCCGCGGGCGGATCCATGATCATGTTGGCGAAGGGCAACCGCTCCACGCAGGTCACCGATTCGTGTGCGGCACACGGCGGGTTCTACCTCGGCTCGATCGGTGGACCGGCGGCGCGTCTCGCGCTCGACAACATTCGCAAAGTCGACGTGCTCGAGTACCCCGAGTTCGGGATGGAAGCCGTGTGGAAGATCGAGGTCGAGAACTTCCCGGCCTTCATCGTCGTCGA
>JANPCI010000002.1:0-8129 GCA_031430875.1 Actinomycetes bacterium
TCGGCCTTGTACTTCGACGTGATGTAGGCCCGGGCGCCGCAGTCGTTGATGATGTACTCGAGTTCGGGGCTCGTGAGCCGCGACGACGTGCACGTGTAGACAAGGCCGGCGTAGTGGCATCCCCACACGATCTCGAGATATCGGTCGTGGTTCTCCATGCACATCGCGACGTGATCGCCGGGCTGGAGGCCGGCGGCGCGCAGCAGGTGGCTGAGCCGGTTGGCCGCCGCGTCGAGTTCGGCGAAGGTCTGCGTGAAGCCAGATCCGGCCATGATGATCGCGGGCTTGTCGCCGTGTTTTTCGAGATGTGAACCGGGGAACATGCCGGGCAACGTAGCCGACCGATACGTTGCCCCCATGGGTCGAGACCGCTTCGCCGAGTTGATGGCTGTCGGTGCCGGCGACGTCCCCCTCGATGAGGCCGCACTGTTGATCTCGAGGGAGTTGCAACCTGGTCTCGACCTCATCGAGTGGATGGCGGCACTCGACATGCTCGCGGGGGAGTGTCCGACTCCGACTGCTCTCGGGGTGGCCCGTTACCTGTTCGACGACGAGCACTTCGTGGGGAACAGGCGGGCCTACTACGACTGGCGCAACTCGTGTCTCGACCGGGTCATCGCTACCAGGACCGGCATCCCGATCAGCCTGTCGGTGTTGATGATCGAGGTGGCCAGACGGGTCGGTGTAGAGCTCGTCGGGGTCGGTCTGCCGACCCATTTCCTGGTCGGCGTTGCCGACGACCCGGAGATCTTCTTCGACCCGTTCACCGGTGGTCGCCAACTCGACCCCGTCCGAGCGCGCGCGATGTTCGAAGACCTGACGGGCAGGCAGGTTCCGTGGAACGACGCGTACCTCGATCCCACCGCGAACCGTGACATCGTGATCAGGATGCTCAACAACCTCAAGGCTGCGTTCGCCGGTCGTTCCGACGCGGTCCGACTCGGGATGATCATGGGGCTGCGGGCGACGATCCCCGAACTCGCCGACGCCGAAGACGCCGAGATCGCCATCGCCTCGGCCATCTTCAACTGACCGACCAAACTCGGCCAACCCGACCAAACCCCCGAAACATGCCTCCCTGTGCGCGCTGGGCGCGCAGCCCCAGGCATTTTTCGGGGATTTCAGGGGTGCGGGGGCTGTCAGCGGAGGGCGGCGACGATCAGTTGCTCACCGAGGAATCGATTGGCGACCAACGCCGCAACCTCCGGTGCCAGGTGGATCCCGTCGGGTCGGGCGTCGCGGTCGGCGTCGAGGCCGTTGTCGGAAACCCACGATGCCAGGTCGATGATCCGCACTGTGTCCGGGTGGGAGGCGGCGATCTCCTGGTACACCTCGGCGAGAACCTGGTGTCGATTCGGGTCGCTCTCGCCTTCGGTGGTGTTGTTCCACCACACATTGGGGACCGGTTCGACAACGAACGCCACGCGAGCCGCTCCGGCCGCAGTCAGATCGTCGACCAACTGTGTATACGCGGCCACGAGTCGTCTTCGGTACTCGGGATCGCTCGGTGTGAGCAGTTCGTCGCCGTCCCAACGCTGATCGATGATGTCCCAGGTCGACGTCATCACGGTGACGACGTCGGGCTGAGTCCGTTCCACCTCGGGGTACAGCTGGGCCTGAGTCCAGCCGTCGCAACTGGTGGTTGACACGATCTCATCGCCCCAACTCCGTTCGCCGCCCATCACGAACCCGCACCCCAGTGCGGCGTGCACCTCGGCCTGGGCAAGCTTGGGATTCGCCCCAGCCCAGAGCACCACACCGGTCCCGAGCGCTTCGCCGGTGGAGTCGCCGGTGACGACGATCCGCACCGGACGCGCCAGCTCGGGCAGCGGCGTGGTGGTGGTGGGCTCCGCCGTGGTGACGGGGGCTCTTGGCGGCACGGTGAGTGCAGCGCCGGGCGTGGTCGGCGGTGTGCTTGTCGGTGTGGTGGTCGGCGCGGTGGTCGTCGGGTTGCTTGGAGCGAGGGTCAGGGCGCTGGGGCGATTGTCGACGTCGATGGAGGCTGCCTCGAGGGCATCGGACTCGACTTGCCAGTAATTGGACGGTCCTGCCGGGACGACGACGATGGCAATGGCAATTACCGCAAGTGACGCCACCGCAGCCGCGCTTGCCGTGACACGAAACGTCGCGCCACGCCGCATCCGGATGGGACGCTCGAGCAGGAAGTAGCTGGCAATCGCGATCACGGCGGTGATCAGGAGCCGAAGGATGGTCAACGGGGGGCCGTCGAGCCCGGTGCGGTCGGCGTCGACGATCACGAAGACCGGCCAGTGGATCAGGTAGATGCCGTAGGAGATCATGCCGATCGCAACGAACGGCCGAAGCGAGAGGACGCGTCTGAGCGGACTGTCCACCTGTAGTCCCACGATCAGGCCCCCGGACACCACAGCGACGAGTGGGAGGAAGCCTTCGTATGCGGGACCGCTCGACGAAGGAAACAGCACGACCGCTGCTGCGAGGGCGATGAGACAGATCGGAGCGAGCAACGAGACGTGCTTCGGGAGCGGTGCACCGGTGAGCACGAACGCCAGGAAGGCGCCGACGAGGATCTCGCCGAGACGCGCTGGGGTCGCCCAGTACGCCGCATCGGGCCCCCAGATTTGGGCGATCACGGGTGCGGCGGCCATGGCCAAGATGGTCACGCCGCCGACAACCCGCACTCTGCTGTGCGGGGAGCGCACGCGCACCAACAGCAGCGCCACGAGCGGTGGCCACAGCCAGTAGAACTGCTCTTCGATCGCCAGCGACCAGAAGTGCTCCAACGGCGAGACAGCGCCGCTTCCCTGTGCGAGCAGATCCTGGTACGACGTGTCACCTGCGAGCAGCACCCAGTTCGACACTTGGAGCAATGCGCCCCCGACTTGCGCGCGTAGACCGACCACCCCGTCGAAGACATCCGAGACCGCAGCGATGACCACAACGACTGCCACCGTTGCAACGCTCGCCGGAAGCAGGCGCCGCATGCGACGGCCGTAGAACGCCCGGAAGTCGACCGACCCCGCTGCATCGTGTTCGCGTAGGAGCAGGCTGGTGATCAGGTAGCCCGACAGCGTGAAGAAGAGCGAGACCCCGAGATAGCCACCACCGAAGCCAGGCGTTCCGGCGTGGAACAGCACCACGGCGAGCACCGCCAGCGCCCGGACACCGTCGAGTGCAGGCTGGTACTCGAGACGGTGGGTCTCTCTCATCGCGCCGACAATCTAGAACCCGCAGCCCCTCGCAGGTGATCAAGGTGGGGTGATCAGCACGACTCTGAGCACGCTGCTGATCGGACGCCGTCGTCGCAGTACGTTGCCGGGCATGACGATGACCGATTCCCGCACCGATCTCACCGCCGACGAACAGCGCATCAGCGAACTCGCCGACGAACTTCTCGCGTCGTTCCCGCCGGCGTCGACCGACCCGAAGGTGTTCCTCGGCGAGCAGTACGACCGCGGTCTCGCCTGGGTCCACTTTCCCGAGGGCTTCGGGGGCCTCGGTCTCAACCCGAAGCTGCAGAAGCTCGTCAACGAGCAGGTGTACGCCGCGGGAGCGCCCAACCCGATGTATCGCAACCCGATCGGTCACGGCATGTGCGGCCCGACGGTGGTCGCGTGGGGGAGCGACGAGCAGAAGCAGCGGTACCTGCGTCCGCTGTTCACGGGTGAGGAGATCTGGTGCCAGCTGTTCTCCGAGCCGGGCTCGGGATCCGACTTCGCCGGCTTGTCGTCAACCGGCGTGCAGGACGGCGAGGAGTGGATCGTCAACGGCCAGAAGGTGTGGACCACCCTTGCCCACCTGTCGAAGTGGGGTCTGCTCGTCGTGCGAACCGACCCCAACGCTGTCAAGCACGCCGGGCTCACGGCGTTCGTCGTCGACATGCAGGATCCCACCGTGGAGATTCGCCCATTACGTCAGATGACCGGGGAGGCCGAGTTCAACGAGGTGTTCTTCTCCGACACCCGCATCGCCGACGCCGAGATGCTCGGCGGCCCGGGAGACGGGTGGCGCGTCTCGCTCACGACCTTGATGAACGAGCGGGTGTCGATCGGAGGCACGATTCCGGGGCGGGGTTCTGGCACCATCTCGGCACTCGTGCAGGCCTGGCAGAAACTGCCGGAGGCTGCGAAAGACGCCGTTGCGCTCGACGAGGTCATGAAGCTCTGGGCGCGCGCCGAGGTGCTGCGACTCACCAACATCCGTGCCAACCAGAACCGCAAGATGGGTGATCCGGGACCGGAGGGCTCGATCGGCAAGATGGCGTCGGCCGACCTGAACAAGGACATCTACGACGAAGTCGTGAACCTCCTCGGCGCCGAGGGGATGCTGTACGGCAGCTACGAGATGATCCGGCCCGAGACGGCAATGGGGTCGGACACGCTCCAGAAGGCGTTCCTGCGCAGCCGTGCCAATTCGATCGAGGGCGGAACCACCGAAGTCATGAAGAACATTCTCGGCGAACGCGTGCTCGGCCTTCCGGGCGACGTGCGCGTCGACCGTGACGTTCCGTGGTCAGAGGTGCCGCGCAGCTGACGGGCCCCGACGTTCAGGTGTCGGCGAGGCTGGACAGGACGTCGCTCGCACCGAGGCTGCGGTCGTCCATCACGGGACGGTCGAGCATGCTTCCGCCCAGGAGCATCGTGGATGCTGACTCGATCGAGTTCTGCAGCTCACGAATGTTGCGTGGCGGGGGAAAGTACTCGTCCTCTTCGGTGACATCGACGAGCTCGATGCCGTGTCGCGGGGCGAGGAACTCCAAGACGGCGTCGACCAGCTCTTCTGGGGCTGACGCCCCTGCGGTGACGCCCACGATGCCGGACAGGTCGCTGGGCAGTTCGGCGACATCGTTGATCCGGTAGACACGCTCGCACCCCTCTTCTCTGGCGAGTCGCTCGAGGGCTCTGGTGTTGGAGGAGTTGGCCGACCCGATCACCACGACGACATCGCACCGATGGGCCAGCTCCATGAGCGCCGACTGGCGGTTGGTAGTCGCGAAACACAGGTCGCTGCGCCCTGGCGTCCACACATCGGGGAAGCGTTCCTTGACCCGAACCGCAACGCTCTCCCAATCGCGATGCGACAGGGTGGTCTGGGCGAGCAGCGCCACCGGCTGGTCAGACGGCTCGAGCTGGTCGACTTCGGCCACCGACTCGACTCGATCGATGGCGTCCGGGGCCACGGCCATGGTGCCCACAGCTTCCTCGTGGCCCTCATGGCCGACGTAGACGATGCGGTACCCCTTGCCGGCACGAACCTTCACCTCGTGATGGACCTTGGTGACGAGCGGGCACACCGAGTCGACCACGTAGGAGCCGCGGCTGCGCGCCGCGTCGAGCACCTCGGGAGCCGAGCCGTGGGCCGACAGCATGATCGGGCTCCCGACGGGGACGTCGGCGATGTCGTCGACGAACACGACACCCTGCGCTTTGAAACGATCGACCACGAGCTTGTTGTGCACGATCTCGTGGTAGCAGTAGACGGGGGCGGGGAAGCTGCGCACCATCCATGCCAGGGCCTTGATTGCCATCTCGACCCCGGCACAGAATCCGCGTGGCTGGGCGAGTAACACCACGTCGACGCGAGCATCGGTCTGGGCGGGAGACATCTGCTGCAAATCTACCCGCGACTCGTGACCGGTAGCCTGACGAGCCCATGTCTGGCGTGTCCGACATCGAGCGCGAGATCGAGCGCGCCGCACCGGCGCGATCGCTCGCGCCTTTGGTCGTGGCCGTCACTGCGGGCTCGCCGGCCGATCTGGCCGGTGTTCGCGCCGGTGACGAGATCGTGCGGGTCAACGGTGACGTGCCCCGCGACATCATCGAATGGCAGATGGCCACCGACGAGGCCGAGGTGGAACTCGACGTTCTTCGCGGCGGGCTCGACCTGGCGTTCTCGATCGAGAAGCGTGAGGGGGCACCACTCGGCGTCGACGTGTCGAGTGCAGTGTTCGACCGGGTTCGCACGTGCGACAACCACTGCGAGTTCTGCTTCATCTATCAACTGCCCAAGGGCATGCGACGCAGCCTGTATCTGAAGGACGACGATTATCGGCTGTCGTTCCTGTACGGCAACTTCACGACGCTGACCCGGTTCACCGAGGCCGACCTCGAACGGGTGGTGACCGAGCGGTTGTCGCCGCTGCACGTCAGTATCCATGCGACCGACCCCGACGTGCGCAGCCAGATGCTCAAGAACCCACGCGGTGCGATGAGCCTGCGATGGCTGCGAGCCCTGCTCGACCACGACATCACCGTGCGCGGCCAGATCGTTGTGTGTCCCGGGGTCAACGACGGTGCGGTGTTGGCCGACACGATGGCCGGCATCCTCGATCAGTATCCGGAGCTCGACTCGGTGGCCGTGGTGCCACTCGGCATCTCGAAGTTCAACGGCGAGGCGGCCATGCGCTTCCACACGCTGGAGGAGGCACGCGCCGTCGTCGACATCGTCGACGACTGGCAGGACGTGTTCCAGGCAACGCTCGGCAAGCGGATGGTGTACGCCGCCGACGAGTACTACCTGATGGCGCAGCGGCCGTTCCCCGCCGCCGAGCGCTACGACGGCTTCCCGATGCACGAGGACGGCATCGGCATGGCCCGAACGTTCGAAGCCGAGTTCCATGGTCGCGCCGAGGAGGCCACCGGAGTGCGTCGTGGCTTCTTCGCTGCGGTCGATGCCCCGCCCAATCCGGCGGCGTACACCGGATTGCGGAGCGTGTCGTCGTGCGGGTCGGTCGGTTCCGCTGCCATCTCGTTGAGGCCTCGTCGGTCGGCTCCGATCGGTGTGCTCACCGGTCCGCTCGGTGCGCCCGTCATCGCCCCGCTCATCGAGTCGCTCGGGCGCGACGACGTGCGGGTGATCACGGTACGCAACGACTTCTTCGGCGGTAACACGGGCGTCACGGGCCTCATGACCGGTGAGGACGTTGCCCGTACGCTTGCGACTGAGCCGCAGGGTCATCGGTACCTGCTGCCCGACGTTTGCCTGTCCGACGAGGGACGCTTCCTCGACGGCACCACGATCGACGAACTTCCCCGGGTCGTCGAGATCATCGAAACCGACGGCATTGCACTGCGCAGTGCCCTCGAACCAGCATCGGCTCGCGCCGGAACGGAACAACCATGACTCCCAACGAGCCGACTGACGACCCGACGGACGACATGAACGACGACACGATCGCCGAGATGACCGCCGACATGAACGACGACACGATCGCCGAGACGACCGGCGATACGAGCGGCGCCGACGCGGCGAACGAGTTGGCCACGGTGGTCATCATCGGGCGACCGAATGTTGGCAAGAGCACGCTGTTCAACCGCATCGTGGGCAGCCAGCAAGCAATCGTGGAAGATCGCCCCGGCATCACGCGTGACCGCAAGGAGCTCGAGGCCGAATGGCTCGACATTCCGTTCCGCGTGGTCGACACGGGCGGATGGATGCCGGGAGGCGACGAACTCGACGCCAAGGTGAGCCGTCAGGTGGAGGCTGCCGTCAAGGGTGCCGATGTCGTGCTGTTCGTGGTCGACGCGTCGGTGGGATTGACCGACGACGATTCGAACATCGCCAACTGGATCCGCCGCTCGGGAACCCACGTGATCGTGGTCGCGAACAAGTCCGACAACGAGCGCCGCGAGGCCGAGATGTGGGAGTTCATGAGCCTCGGTATCGGCGAGCCCGTACCGGTGAGTGCGCTGCACGGCCGGCGTGCCGGCGATCTGCTCGATCGGGTCATCGAACTGTTCCCCGACCATCTTCGCAAGCCGACCTTCTCCAAGCCCGACCCATGGGCTACGGAGGCGCCCGCCGAGAGCAACGATCCCGCTGTGCCGCGTGTCGCCATCGTCGGGCGGCCGAACGTTGGCAAGAGCACGCTGTTCAACCGGCTGGTGGGGGAGGACCGCGCGGTGGTCCACGACCTGGCCGGTACCACCCGTGACTCGATCGACACGCTTGTAGAAACCGACGGCGGCCCGATCGTGTTCATCGACACGGCCGGTATGCGCCGCAAGGGTAAGATCGACGATGCGGCCGAGTACTACTCGTTCGTCCGCGCGTTGCGTTCGATCGACAACGCCGATGTGGCGTTGCTCGTGATCGACGCGACCGTGGGAGTCACCGCCCAGGATCAGCGCCTCGCCGAGCGCGTCGATTCG
>JANPCI010000003.1:0-1808 GCA_031430875.1 Actinomycetes bacterium
GCTCGATGAGTGCGAGCGCTCCGGCGTGACCGGCGCAGCGATCACCCCGTTCGTGCTCGGCCGCATCGGCGAGGCGACCGAGGGCCGCAGTGTCCCCGCCAACCTCGCCCTCGCCGAGAACAACGCCTCGGTCGCCGCCCAGATCGCCGTCGCGATCGCCGCCGCCATCGCCACCCCCTGAACGCCATCGTCTCCACAACGCTCCGGTGAGCCGAACCCCAGCATCCGGGGATCTCGCTCATCGTGGGCGGGTTTGGAGTTCAGGCGAGGCGGGTGAGGCGGCGTTCGACGCGGTCGAGGAAGGCGGCGCGCTGGGTGTCGGATGAGGTGTCGACGCCGTACATCGACAGCCAGGTGGTGCGGGCGCGGGGATGGCACATCGTGCGCAGGCTGCGGGTGACGGTGCGTTTTCCGGCTTCGCCTTCCACGGCATTGATCCACTTGGGCGACCCGTGGGTGGTGACGGCGACGAGCCGTCGGATGTTGTGCAGCCCGGGCTTCAATCGGTTGGCCCCTTCGGGCAGGGTCCAGGCGACGCCGTTGACCCATACCCGATCGATCCAGCCCTTCAACATCGCCGGCTGCCCCGACCACCACGTCGGGTAAACGAGCACGAGCGTGTCGCACCACTGCAGATCCTGGGCGTACGCGGCGAGCGCGGGATCGGTGCCGGCGACGAGGTGGTTGGCGTGGTCGGTGGCCGTGAATCCTGGATCGAATCCAACCGCGTAGAGGTCGGTGAAGCGCACCGCGGCCCCACCGGTGGCAAGCCCGACGAGCACCTGGTCGCGCACCGCGGCGACGAACGACTCCTCCAGCGGATGGCAGTACACGACGAGCGCTCGGGTCATCGCAGCGCCGCCATCTCGCGCTCGACACGAGCGGCGAACTCCTCGCGCGCTGCAAGCGTCGAGGTGTCGATCGCGTAGAAGCCGAACCACGTTGGTCGGGCCCGGAACCCGCAGCTCATCCGCAGCGCCCGGGTCAGGGTGCGTCGCCCGTTGTCGTTGATCAGCCGGACGTACGAGCGGGGCGAGCCGTAGGTCGAGATCCCGATGATGTGCCGCACCTGGCCGAGCCCGGGCCGGACCTTGTGGGTGCGTTCGTCGAACCGGAAGCCGACGCCCGGGACCATCACTCGCTCGAGCCAGCCCTTGAGGATCGCCGGCAGCCCGCTCCACCAGGTCGGATACACGAACACGAGCGCCTGGGCCCGGGTCACGAGGTCGGCATGCTCGGCGACCATCGGGTCGAGGATCGGAATGTCACCGTGGTACGCCTGCCGTTCCTCAGCGGTCATCGCGACACCGAACCCGGAGCCGTACAGGTCGAGGATGTGGACGTCGTGTCCACCCGCCCGCAACCCCGTGGCGGCGCGTGCGGCAAGGGCCTGACAGTAGCTGTCCGGTGACGGGTGGGCGACGACGAGGACGACGAGCACGTCAGTCGATCGCCGGCAAGGCCGGTTCGGGTGGGGCGGCGGGCTGGTTGCGTTCGGGGCGCAGCGTCAGCAACTGGTTGACGGCCACGAACAGCAGCAGCGAGGCGAACATGATGTTCGCAGTCTGCTCGCTCAACTGGTCCGAGATCGTTGCGCCGATCACGGCGGTGAAAGCACCGATCCCGCCGACGATCACCGCCGCACGGAGGTCGACGTTGGCGTTCTTGCGGTTGCGGAACGTGCCCATGATGGCCGTCGGCACGATGACGGCGACCGACGTGCCCTTGGCGACGACGGTGGCCATGCCGAGCGTCGACATCGCCGGAACCATGATCACGCCGCCGCCGATGCCGAGCAGCCCGGCGAG
>JANPCI010000004.1:0-6603 GCA_031430875.1 Actinomycetes bacterium
GTCGGCCGATGCGCTCATCGAAGGGTTCCGCCCGGGCGTGATGGAACGTCTCGGCGTCGGCCCCGACGAGTGTCTCGCCCGCAACCCGAAGCTCGTGTTCGGGCGCATGACCGGCTGGGGCCAGGAAGGCCCGTACGCCCAGGCCGCCGGTCACGACATCAACTACATCTCGCTCGCCGGTGCCCTTGCGCATTTCGGCCGCGTCGGCGAGGCCCCGGTGCCACCGCTCAACATGGTCGGCGACTTCGGAGGTGGTGGGATGTTCCTCGCCTACGGCGTTGTGTGCGCGCTTCTCGAAGCGCAACGCAGCGGCCAGGGTCAGGTCGTGGACACGGCCATGGTCGATGGTGCCGCGGTGCTGATGTCGATGTTCTGGGCGTTCAGGATGATTGGCATGCACGACGAGAACGCCCGCGGCACGAACCTGCTCGACACCGGCGCCCACTTCTACGACGTCTATCAGTGCAGCGACGGCGGGTACATCTCCCTCGGATCGATCGAGTCGCAGTTCTACGCCGAGTTGCTCCGGCTCACCGGTCTGGAGGGTGATGAGCAGTTCGGGCGACAGATGGACAAGGCCGAGTGGCCGGCGTTGAAGGTACGCCTGACCGAGGTGTTCGCACAGAAGTCGCGAGCCGAGTGGTGCGAGATCATGGAAGCGACCGACGTGTGCTTTGCCCCGGTGCTCACGATGAGCGAGGCGGCGCAGCATCCGCACAACGTGGAACGCAACACGTTCATCGATGTCGCCGGAGTCACTCAGCCCGCGCCGGCCCCACGGTTCAGCCGCACAGTGCCCGCAGTGTCGATGCCGCCTGCATTCGCCGGTGCCCACACCCGTGAGGTGCTCAGCGAATGGGGTGTCGGCGCCGACCTCATCGAGTCGTGGGAATCGTCGGGAGCGGTCAAACAAGCCGAGCCGGCTGCCGGTTGAGCATGGCGACGCTCGTCTGTTTCCACGCCCATCCCGACGATGAGGTCATCAGCACCGGTGGCACCATCGCGCGCGCTGCGGCCGAGGGGCACCGGGTTGTCCTCGTCGTGGCAACGAACGGCGATCACGGTGAGGTGCCCGACGACCTCGCACCCGGCGAGACGCTCGTCGATCGTCGCCGCGTCGAGACCGAAGAATCGGCAGCGGCGCTCGGCGTGGCCCGGATCGCGTGGCTCGGCTACACCGATTCGGGGATGACCGGATGGGCGCAGAACGACGATCCGGCGAGCTTCCTGCGTGCCGACATCGACGAGGCTGCCGAGCGACTCGCTGCAGTGCTGCGCGAGGAATCGGCCGACGTCCTGACGATCTACGACTGGCATGGCAACTACGGGCACCCCGACCACATCGCCGTTCACCGCGTCGGAAAGGCGGCCGGCCACCTCGTGCCATCCGTGCGGGTGCTCGAGGCGACGATGAACCGCGACGCCTTCGCGCAGATGATCCAGGCGATGCGCGACGCCGGGGTCGAGTCACCCGATGGCGACGATGGCGACGATTTCGATCCGCAGGGTCCTGCCGACGACGGCAACCCGATGGGCATGCCGGAGGCCGACCTCACGTTGGCCGTCGACGTGTCCGAACACCTCGCGGCCAAACGTGCAGGGATCCGCTGCCATCGCAGCCAGATCTCCGACACGTCGTTCTTCCTCGAGATGCCCGACGAGGTGTTCGCGATGGCGTTCGGTACCGAGTGGTTCATCGAACACGATGCCGAGCCGCCCGTCAGGCGAGGCTGGATCTTCGAGCCGACCTGACCGGGAGATCCCCCGCTCGTCGGCAACACTGGACCATGATGGCCAGCATGAATCGGCGACTGATAGCTGGATTGGCAGTGTTGGGACTGGCGGCAACTGCATGTGGCGGGTCCGACGAATCAGCGAGCGAAACCACCACCGAGTTCACGCTGCTTCCCACCACAACCCCACCTGTCACCACGGCGACCACGGCGACGACGTCGACGACATCGACCACCGCTCCGACCACCTCGACCACCTCCACCATCGTCCAAACCTCGACCACTGTCGTCGACCCGGCAGTGCTCGCGTTGGTCCTCAGCGGTGACGGCATCGGGACCGCTGGGTTCGGTGCCGAGCCCGACGGGGTGATCGCCTATCTCAACTCGTATCTCGGCGAGCCCACCAACGACACCGGCTGGGTCGATCCGTTGACCATCGGGATCTGTTCGGGCACCGAACTCAGGCGCGTGTCGTGGGGCGTCTTGACCCTGCTGTTCGGTGATGTGTCCTCCGTCGTTCAAGGGCGTCGTCACTTCTTCGGGTACACCTACGGCGATCAGGCTGAGATCGGAGCTGATCCGGTCGGACTGACGACGAGCCGCGGCGTGATGATCGGGTCACGGGTCGTCGACGTCACTGCGGCCTATCCCGCAGTGCAGATCTTCCCCGAGGACGATTTCACCCCTCCCGTGTTCGTGGTCAACGACAGCCTGCGCGGGTTCCTCACGGGTGTCGATGATGCTGCCACGGTCACGGCGATCATCGGTGGCGACGACTGCGGCATCTAGCCGCAGCGAGATCGCGTGCGACCGTGAATCTGTACGACCTGCACGACACGCTCGCCTGGTTCCTCGTGCTCTCCAACGCCGCCGTGGGCGTCTGGGCCCTCACCGCTCAGTATGTGCCGGTGATGCGGATTCGCCCGCTGTGGTGGGCGATCGCTGTGGCGCAGCTGTCGGCGTTCGCCATCGCCATCGTGGGGGTGCTGATGGTCAATCGCTACGACATCGAACTCGACCAGTTCCATGCCCTGTACGGCTTCAGCGCGATCGTCGCCGTGGGCATCCTCTACAGCTACCGGGGGAGCCCGTTCGTCAAGGACAAGGTGTATCTGTTGTATGGCTTGGGCGGCCTGTTCATCATGGGCCTCGGCATCAGGGCCATGTACCTCGGAACGCACTGACGCCGATCCCCTGGGGCAGCTTGGCGGGATCCCATGACAGGTGCGCGAGTCCTTCCTGGCAGGCGAATCGGTCGGTCATCCCGGCGACATAGGCGACCGCTGCCCGAAGGGCTTCGGCGCTCCCGGCGTCGAGATGGCCATTCGCCTGCTCGCCAAGTGCGGCGGACACGGTTTGCACGGGGATGGCGTGGGGGCGGTCGGCGTAGTGCTCGACCAGCGCCCGCAGGAGCGAAACAACCGCACCTGCCTGCTGCTGGCTGGCCGGTCGGAGGTAGATGCGTTCGTAGTTGAACCGACGAAACGCCGTCAGGGCGTCGGCGACTCCGGAGGTCATCCCGATCCGGCCGGTCGCAGTCGTCGTCTCGACCATCGCTCGCACGAACGTGCCGAGCTGGCGAGATCGGTCGCGTCCGCACTGCTCGGCGACGATCGGCGGCAGCATGTCGGCAGTGACGATGCCGGCAGCGACCGCATCCTCGAAGTCGTGGCAGACGTAGGCGATCCGATCGGCCCACGACACGACCTCGCCCTCCGGGGTCTGGGGTGCGGGCAGGCTCCAGGAGTGGTTGCGGATGCCATCGAGCGTTTCCGAGCACAGATTGAGCGGCCGCAACGTGACGTCGGCGCCCCACGGGGCGTGGTCGAACCCGCCGTCGAGGTACGGCGACAGGGCGTCTTCGCTGGCGTGGCCGCCGGGCCCGTGGCCGCAGTCGTGGCCGAGGGCCATGGCCTCGATGAGGGGGACGTTCAGGCTGAGCGCATCGCCGACCGAGCGGGCGACCTGGGCCACTTCGAGCGCATGGGTCATGCGGGTGCGCTGGTGATCGTCAGGAAACACGAAGACCTGGGTCTTGCCGGCAAGACGGCGGAACGACGAGTCGTGCAGGATGCGGTCGCGGTCGCGTTCGAAGCAGGTGCGGTAGGGGTCGGGGGACTCTTCGACGGTCCGATTGCCTGCGCCTAAGGCGCGGGTTGCGTTGGTGGCGAGCAGTTGCGACTCGCCCTCCTCGCGCCTTTCGCGCGTGCGCACCAGAGCCTGGCCAACGGTCGCCGTCGAGTCTGCGTGCGCAACGACGATGTCGTCGGCTCCGTGGCCGGTCATCGTGGCCGCCCATCGATCGGCGCGATCCGCAGCCGAGTGGGGGAACGGAAGACCGGCCATGGCGCAACGATACGAGATGCCATTGGATCGATGGCGTTAGCCTCGGGGAAATGTCGCAGTTCGTCGACGAGTGCCAACTGAACGTTCGGGGAGGTGACGGCGGCGCGGGCTGCGTCAGTTTCCGTCGGGAAGGCCCCGAGTCGATGGGCGGGCCCAACGGAGGCGACGGCGGCAACGGCGGCAACATCTGGCTCGTCGCCGACCACAACGTGTCGTCGCTGCTGGCCTTTCGCGACCACCCGCACCGGCGTGCCGGCGATGGCGTACACGGCAAGGGCAAAGACCTTCACGGCCGACGCGGCGAGTCGATGGAGATCACCGTGCCGATGGGCACCGTCGTGTTCGACATGTACAGCGGCGACATGCTCGCTGAGCTGGTCAACCACGGCGACCGGTGGCTTGCGGCTGCTGGTGGCCGAGGTGGTCGTGGCAACGCCAAGTTCCTGTCCAACAAGCGGCGGGCTCCGAGCTTCGCCGAACAGGGCGAGCACGGCGAGGAGCGCTGGCTCAAGCTCGAACTCCGCCTGATTGCCGATGTTGCACTCGTCGGGTTCCCGAATGCGGGCAAGTCGACGTTCATCAGCGTGATCTCGGCGGCCAAGCCGAAGATCGCCAACTATCCGTTCACCACACTCGAGCCGAATCTCGGTGTGGTGCGCGTCGACGACGAAACCGACTTCGTGGTGGCCGACATTCCCGGCCTCATCGAGGGCGCCAGCGATGGCAGGGGGCTCGGCCATCAGTTCCTTCGCCACGTCGAACGCGCCAGGGTGCTGTGTCTCCTCCTCGACCTCGCCTCGATGGATGGCGTCAGCCCGCAGGAACAGGAACGGATCCTCCTGCACGAGCTCGGCGCCTACCAACCCGAGCTCCTCGAGCGTCCCCGCGTCACCGTGGGAACCAAGGCCGACAGCGTGCAAACCGACGAACTCGCTGCGCTGGGCTGGGACGGGTTGATCATGTCGTCGGTGACCCGCCAGGGCGTCTCCGAAGTGGTTGGCCAACTCGCCCAGCAGGTGCACGACATCCGTCAGTCGATTCAGTGGGCCGAGGGCGTGGTCGTCCTGCGTCCCGAGGTGAGTGGCGCCGCGGTCGAACGAGTCACCGACGGTGAGTTCCGCCTGCTCGGTCGCGACGTCGAGCGTGTGGTGGCCTTGAACGACGTGACGACTCCCGAGGCGCTGTCGTACATCGACTACCGGCTCGAGCGGCTCGGCGTGCCCAAGATGCTCGCCAAGGCGGGGGCGCGTGAGGGCGACGTCATCTGGATCGGCGAGTTCAGCTTCGCGTATTCGCCGGATCTGTAGGCGCACGAGTTCCATGAGAGTCGTCGCGAAGATCGGCACGGCATCGATCACCGACACCGGGGGAGCGATCGACGTCGAGGCCATGGCCAAGCTGGCCGATGAGGTTGCCGGACTACGTGCCGACGGCCATGAGGTGATCGTCGTGTCGTCGGGGGCCGTCGCCGCGGGTGTGGCGGCACTCGGCCTGGCGGCCCGACCGACCGACATGACGACGCTCCAGGCGATCTCCGCTGCCGGGCAGAGCCGGCTGGTGGAGGCCTACAACCAGCAGTTCGCCCGCCATGGTTTGGTCGGCGCGCAGGTACTCCTCGACCCGCACGATTTCGTCGACCGGACGCAATACCTGCATGCTCGGCGCACGATCGAACGGTTGCTCGAACTCGGTTGTGTGCCGGTGGTCAACGAGAACGACGCGATTGCGAATGACGAGTTGCGTTACGGCGACAACGATCGCCTTGCGGCACTGGTGGCCAACAGTGTCGGCGCCGATGTGCTCGTGCTGCTCACCGACATGGACGGCGTCTACACCGCCGATCCGCGCCGCGACCCATCGGCGACCCTGATCCCGTTGGTTCGCCGGGGCGACCCGCTGCTCGCGGTCAATGTTGATGCCGGTGGGAGTGGCCGCGGGAGTGGCGGCATGGCATCGAAGTTGACCGCCGCGCGGATGGCCTCATGGTCGGGCCTGCGCAGCGTGATCGCTCGGGCATCGCGCCCCGATGTGCTGGCCGGGGCGGTGTCGGCCGAACTCGTCGGCACCACGTTCGAGGCGCACGATCGCACGTTGTCGGCACGAAAGTTGTGGATCGCCTTCGCTGCCGAGGTGATGGGAACGGTCCACGTCGATGCGGGTGCCGAACGGGCGTTGACCGACAGGCCCAGCAGCCTGCTGCCGGCCGGCATCGTGGCAGCGGACGGCGACTTCGTCGAGGGCGACACGGTCGACATCGCCGGTCCGTCGGGCCGGGCATTCGCACGCGGGTTGGCAGCCGTCGATGCCGATGTCGTACGCCGCGTGCTCGGGCATCGCACCGGTGACCTTCCCGCAGGAGTCAACCACGAAGTCGTCCACCGCGACGACCTCGTCGTCCTTCCCTCCTCCTGAGCGACCCAGAGCCCCAAACAACCCGAAAAACCCGGTTTGCGTTGGATTTTTGTTGGGTCGGGGCCCCCCAAAAACAAAACAAACCCGGGTTTTTGTGTTTAAGGTGGGGGGG
>JANPCI010000005.1:0-6803 GCA_031430875.1 Actinomycetes bacterium
TCATCATCGACTGCACCACAAAGGCGCACTCGGCATCACCGGCAATGCCGACAACGGCACCGTGGTGTTCACCGACCACAACGGCAACCTCCTCACACCATCAGGAGCCAAACCCGAGCCCCCCGGGGCGCCACCACCACCTCCGAGCGGGACCTACCAACACCCCCTCGGCGAACGCCTCGACTACGAATGGTTGTACTTCAACCCGCCACCCCAACACCGACCCACCGCCTGGCCCTGCAAGACCGCCTGACGCATCGACCGGCTCAACCGCCGGACGCAACGCGAGCCAACAGTGCACTGGCTTCGGCGCATTGGCGCTCGAGGTTGACCACTGCAGCTTCGAAGGCCCGGGGCATCGAGCCCGTCGGGTCAGCGACCTCGGCGACGGGCTCACGCAGATAGGAACTGGCGGTTCGTCCTCTCGTGAGCGACTCGGCCCATACCCGCACCCCGGCTCCGTCCGACGCAACGGGCACATCGCCGGCACGCGCCAGAAGCTCTGGCAACGTCATCGTTCGAGCGAACGCCGAGGGCGACAGTGCAGCGATCTTCACCACATGATCTCGCTCGGCGGTGATGATCACGTCAGCGCCATCCACGAGCACTTGCGTCGTCGGGCCGCTGCGGTGCTGCGACACGTCGAGCCCACGACGCTCCATCGCGGCGACCGCATCGTCGATCGCCGGGATGCCTTCAGGTCCGAAGCCCGAAGACCGGACCACGACCTGACCGAGCCGATCGGTCAGCATCGACTCGAACAGCGCGGCCATCATCACCGAACGGGTTCGGTTGTGGCTGCACACCGTCAGGATGCGCAGCGGAGCCTCTGACGAGTCGGTCAACGCAGATCGAGACCGAACACGTCGTGGAAGCGCTGGTAGTAGGCGGCGTCTTCCTCGATCGCCCCCATGGCGATCCAATCGCTGTCGTCGATACGGTCGTGGAGTTCGGCCAGTTCCGCACCGCCCCAACTCACCGGATAGCGCAGACGGGGCTCGTCGGTGGTGATCGCCTTGTGAATCACCGAGGCCACCTCGAACGGATCGGTCGAATTCGCCATCCCGGTTGCGTAGAACTGGAACATGCGCCGGTAGTGGGCTTCGTAGACACCGGTCGAGTTCGGGGCGTCGATGTTCTTGGCGAAGATCGCCGACTTCGTCACTCCTGGCTCGATGATGACCACCCGGATCCCGAACGGCGCCAGTTCCTGGGCGAGCCCCTCGCTCAGCCCCTCGAACGCCCACTTGGACGCGACGTACGGCGACTGAGCGAGCGCCGCGATCCGCCCGGCGACCGAGGTGATGTTCACGATCGTGCCGCTGCCTCGCTCTCGCATCTGTGGAAGTACCGCTTGCAGGCAGCGGACGGCGCCGCACAGGTTGACGTTCATCACCGACAGGTACAGCTCCGGCGGGCACTCCTCCGCAACGGCGTTGCCGCCGACGCCGGCGTTGTTCACGAGGTGATCGACACGACCCGTCGAGGCAAGGATCTCCGTGAAGCCCTCACGAACCGAGTCGTCGTCGGCCACGTCGAGTTCGAAGAGCTCGATGTCCACCCCGGCGTCGGAGGCCATTGCCTGCAACTTCTCGGCCTTGGCGATCGACCGAACCGTGCCGGCAACCCGATGGCCCTGCTGGGCGAGGTGGATGGCGGTGGCGCGCCCGATGCCGGAGTTGGCACCGGTGACGACGGAGACGGGAGGCGGGTTCGACATGGCGCCGAGCGTACGTCGCCTCCGGCACAGGTTCGGCCACGAGCTGTCAGTCGCGGATGCTGCTGCGAATCGTCGACACCCAGTCGTCGGCCTCACGCCACCGAGCGTCGGCGTGCTCGCGGGCCGACTCGGCGTGGGCACCTGCGGCCGGGTACGAGCCGAGGAACTTCACCGCGCCCTGCTTGGCGTGCAATGCCCGCATCGTGTCGGCGAGCAGTTCGTCGGCAACATGTGACTCGGCGTACACAATGAAGCAGTAGTCGCCGAGACCTCCGGCCTTGGTGGGACGGCTCGTGAGATTCGACAAGTTGATTCGCCGGGCCGTGAACTCCTGCAGGATCGACACGAGGCTGCCCGGCTCGTCGGCGCGTTGGTAGATCACGAGCGCGGTCTTGTCGTTGCCGGTCGGCGCCGGCACACCTTCACGGGCAACGACCACGAATCGGGTCTGGTTGTCATTGTGATCGGCGATGTCGGAGGCGATGATGTCGAGGCCGTACACCTCGGCCGCAACGCGAGGGCCGACGGCTGCGGCATCGAGTTCGGTGCGTTCGCTCACCTGTTTGGCAGCGTCGGCGGTGCTGTAGGCGGCACGGATCTCGACGTCGGGCAATTGTTCGCGTAGATAACGGTGGCACTGTGCGGTTGCGACAGGGATCGAGAACACCTCACGCACGTCGGCGAGTGTGACTCCCGGACGCACGAGGAGACAATGCTCGATGTCGATGACGATTTCGCGCTGGATCAGCAGTTCGTGATCGAACGCCAAGGCATCCTGGGTGAAGTTGACCATGCCCTCGATCGAGTTCTCGATCGGTACCACCCCGAGATCGACCTCACCCTGCTCGACGGCGTCGAGGACATCAGGGACCGTGCGATAGGCGACGTGCTCGGCGTCGGCCAGATCGGGCTGGGTGTGCAGCGCTTGTTGCGTGAACGTGCCGAACGGCCCGAAAAACCCGACCCGTGTCACTGCCATGACGCCAAGGTTAGGTGCCACCGTGCCATGGCATGGTCCTCGAAATCGGCACAGACGTGTCAAGTCCCATTCCGTAGGCTCCTGCAACCGTGGGATCCATCGCCGTCAGCCACCTCGCGTGGCAACTCCCCGGCGGTGACGAACTGTTCCGTGATGTCGGTTTCCGTGTGGGCAACGGCGACCGAGTTGCGCTCGTGGGGGCGAACGGTGTCGGCAAGTCGACACTGCTCAAGCTGATCACCGGCGACCTCGCGGCGAGCGAGGGCACCATCAGCGTCGACGGTCAGCTCGGTGTGATGCACCAACTCGTCGGTACCGCCGAGCACCCGGCGAGGACCGTGCGCGAATTGCTCGTATCGATCGCTCCCATGCGCTTGCGGGAGACCGCGGTCCGGCTCGTCGATGCCGAGGCTCGACTCGCCGACGATCCGATGGACTACGCCGACGCGCTCGCAGCATGGGGTGACGCCGGCGGCTACGAGCTCGAAGTGACATGGAACGAATGCGTCACGAGAGCGATCGGTGAATCACTCGACGACGTCGCCGACCGTCCGTTGCGCACGTTTAGCGGCGGTGAACAGAAGCGACTTGCCCTCGAGTCGCTGCTGCGCAGCGAGTTCGACATCCTCGTGCTCGACGAGCCCGACAACTTCCTCGACGTGCCGGCCAAGCGCTGGCTCGAGGAGCAACTGAACGCCACACGCAAGACCGTGCTGTTCATCAGCCACGACCGCGAGTTGCTCGCCGCGACCGCCACGAAGATCGTCACCGTCGAGGCCTGGGGTGCCTGGACCCACGGCGGGTCCTTCACCACCTACGGCGACGCGAAGGTGCGCCACGACGTACAACGCGAGCAGGATCGGGCGCTATACGACGCCGAACGTCAACGGCTCGCCGACTACGTCAAGCTCATGCGCGAGCGCGCCAAGATCAGTGAGGCCTTCGCACCCAAGCTGAAGGCGGCGGAAACCAAGCTGCGCCACTTCGTCGAGAAGAACGAACGACCGCCCGACGTGCGCGACCAGCGCATCGACGTGCGACTACGCGGTGCGCGCACGGGCAAGCGCTCCGTGATCTGCGAACAGCTGGAGATCGACGGACTCACCGACCCGTTCGATCTCGAACTCTGGTACGGCGAACGCATCGCAGTCCTCGGTGGCAACGGTGTGGGCAAGAGCCACTTCCTCCGACTCGTGAACGGCACACCGGTGGGGCACCACGGCGTGTGCCGACTCGGGGCGGGGGTCGTACCGGGCCTGTTCCACCAGACCCACGAGCACCCGGAATGGACCGGCCGAACCCTCGTCGAAATCTTGTACGGCCACGACGTTGTATTGGGCCCGGCGATGGGAATGCTGCGGCGGTACGAACTGCACGGGTGCGCGGAACAGACCTTCGAGACATTGTCCGGCGGGCAGCAGGCCCGATTCCAGATCCTGCTGCTGGAGTTGTCCGGCGCCACCTTGCTGCTGCTCGATGAGCCGACCGACAACCTCGATCTCGTGTCGGCCGAAGCGCTGGAGGCCGGACTGGCCCAGTTCGACGGCACGGTGATCGCAGTCACTCACGATCGGTGGTTCCTGCGCGGGTTCGACCGCTTCGTGGTGTTCGGCGACGATTGCGCAGTCAGCGATCACTCGACGCTGCCAGCTGCGTGGGAATGAGTCGGGTCTGGCGACCCTGCGTCGAATTCAGGCCGTCGGAGCGCTGGCGAGTGCGTCTTGGATCCACACCTCGAGGTCGTCGGCGGACTTCTCGCCGCTGTCACGGGCAAGAACATTGCCGTCGGCATCGAGGATCACGAGATACGGGAATGCCGAGCCGCCACTGCGCCCGAACGCCGACGAATTGGCGTCGTCGGCCATGGCCTCCCATGGCCAGTCCTTGTCCTGCAGCCACTTCGACGGTGGATAGTTCGGCGCCGTGTTCTCGACAGCTGTGCTGACACCCACGACGCGCATTTCCGCCGGAATCCCGTCACGGTTGTTGAGATCGACCAACTCGGGGATTTCGGCGTTGCAGTGCGGACACCAGTGGGCCAGATAGACGACCATCGTGGGTCCGTCACTGGCGCCACCGATCGACATCGGCGTGCCGTCGAAGCTCTGGCCGTTGATGGTCGGGAAGGTCATACCGATCGCAGGATCGGGCGAGACCGTGTTGTCGAGCGTCGGAACGTTGTCGCCAATGACCTCGACGGGCCGGTTCTGCTCGAGGTCACCCGAGGGCTCGACAACCGTCTCGCCCGGGTCGATGACGTTGGAGCTGCTGTCGTCGCCACCGCCGGCCAGCACTGCGATGCCGGCCAGACCGAGGACGACGACGATCACACCGACGATGATCACCAGCGTGCGGTTCTTGGAATTCACGACAACGGCTCCGTTTCGATCGGATCGGACGGACTCAGTCTGGCGGGGAAACGCACGAACAACAGTATGAGAATCGTGAGAAAGGCGGTCAGGGCCATCGTCGCCAGGCTGATGAACCCAAACTCGCGGAACCAGACATACGTGCACGACGGACCCGTCAGCTCGCACTCGCCGTTGTCGAGTTGCGGTCTCCACTCGATGAGGGTGTGCCAGCCGGCAATCGCGGCGCCGATGATCGCCAACGGTCCGACGTACCACCGCACGGCCCGATCCTTGCGGATCGCACCGACGAGGAGCACCACCGCGAGCGGGTACATGGCGATGCGTTGGAACCAACACAAGCGGCACGGCACGAAGTCGGCGATCTCGGAGAAATAGAGACTGCCGAGGGTGGAACCGGCCGCAACGAGAAGGGCGAGCCACACTCCCGCGTCGCTGATCGCCGATCCGAGCCGCCAAGCCCCATCGCTCCCCGCCGCCGCGGCCAGACGGAGCGCGACGAGGGCCAGTGCCCCGAGCCCCGCAGCGACAGTCAGGAGAGCGAAGAACAACTGGGCCGTCTCGGTGCTCACCACACAAGTATGCAACTGGGGCAGTACCTTCTCTCGGCGATGACGTCAGATGCGCTCGCCGTGCCGGCGCCGTCCGACGCGAGGCAAACACTGAAGGAGCTCCGGCGGACGCGTCAACGCCGCCGTCTCGGCGAACTCGACTGGTACGACATCGTGTATCGCGTCTATCTGTTCGCCCTCGTCGGCCTCGCCGTTGTGGTCTGGGTCTCCGATGCGATCGACGGCGTGATCGGTGACACGGTCGATACCGACGATCTCCTCACCCGCGGCCCTGCCGTGATCGGGTTGTTGGTGGTCGTTGCATTTGCGCTTGGGCTGCGCAGCGGCGCCGACGGCGGTCCGGTCTCGGTCGAGGTCGCCGACATCCGACACGTCCTACTCGCTCCGATCTCGCACCGTGCCTTCATGTTGCGGCCGATCGGTCAACGACTCCGCGCCGCCGCCTTCGCGGTCGGACTCACCGGCGCCGTGCTGGGTCAGCTGATCGCCACCGAGGTAGAGGGCTCACGCGGCGCGTGGGCCCTCGCGTGCGGCGCATTCGGCGCGATCGTCGGTTCCACATTCATCTCGGCCGGTGTGCTGAGCCATGCGCTCCGCGTGCCGCGGTGGGCCGCCACGATCGTCGCCACGATCCTGATCGCCTGGCAGGCCCTCGTGGTGTGGGGCGTCTGGAACGAGACCGCCACGGGCCTGGCACGGGTCGGGCCGGGAAATCTTGCCGGTCGTCTCGCGCTGTGGGGGATCAGCCAGCGTGGAATCGACGTCATCGCCATCGTCGTTGCCGTGGCCATGGCCGCCGCCGCGCTCGCACTTGGCGGACGCCTCCGACTCGAGCCACTCGCCCGACGCGGCGAACTGGTGTCGCAGTTGCGCTTCGCGGCAACTGTCCAAGACCTGCGCACGGTGGTGCAGTTGCGCCGTCAGCTGCGCTCCGAAGCGCTCCGCACTCGCCAGTGGGGCCAGCGCCATGCACCGACGCGACCGACGGCGAGCTCCGTCACCCTGTCACGGCACATCGCTCCGGCGCCGACCAAGAAGGACTCGGCGACGACGGCCGATGCATCGGCGACGCCCAAACCGAGTGTCGTGTGGAAGCGAGGGTCGCGCTCGCTGCGCCGGCTGCCACTTGCACGACTCGTGCGTATCGCGCTGCTCGCGGCGAT
>JANPCI010000006.1:0-20964 GCA_031430875.1 Actinomycetes bacterium
GGCGGCTGGGTCTGACTGGGAGCTGTTCTGGGCATCGATGCGTCCGGTCGAGTTGTCCGCCGACGTCGAGCGAGCTGCAGGTTCGCTTGCAGCAACCCATCAGCTCCGCGGGGCTGACGCGGTGCATCTCGCCAGTGCGCTCGCGCTCGGCTCGACAGATCTCACAGTCGCTGTGTGGGACAGGCGCCTTCACGCCGGCGCCGCTGCGGTCGGCCTCGCTGTCGCTCCAGCCACCCTCGCGTGAAATCCCCATCCTCAAACTGAGCGACACCGAGTCCATCTCACAGAGACGTAAGAACGCTGCATCATTTCGCGCGTTGCATCGGGGATGACCCCGGTGCTGAAGAACGATCGAGTGCGGATTACGCCCACCAGCCCGACCCTGACGAAGGATGCTTTAAACTGCGCCGATGGGTATGGCGGACAAGTATCAAGAGAAGAACATCAAGCTGATCCAAGAGGCGGTGCCGGAGCCGATCACCACCGCGGCGGTCTTCCAGCGCAAGGGCCAGATGGGCTCCAACCTCATGGGCGGGTTCGCGGCCGGTGCGAGCTTGGCGGCCCACGGCGACGCGAAGAAGGCAGCACCCGGGTTCCCGGAGAACACGATCCTGGGCGTCAGTGAATCCCGCCTCTACGCCTTCAAGGTGAAGGCGGGGTTCTCCTGGAAGCTCAAGGAGCCGGTCGGCATCTGGGATCGCTCAGCGGTGCAGATCACAGCGACGCCAGGGAAGGCGACCGCTCAGCTCCGGTTCGACTTCGGCGACGGGGCGGTCGCCGAGCTGGAATGCCAGACGGTGGCGACGAACGCCGGAAACCTCGTGTTCGTCCGCGAGGTCACCGGCGATCCCGACTTCTCCTGACGGCGACTGCTCTCGTGCACCATCCAGAGTGTGCGCGAGCTCGTCATGTCCCGCTCCGTCGATCGAATCTGGTCAGCTGCTGAACTCGAGGCGCAGACGCCCGACGACCGCGCTGCCACCATCCGAGCCGGATTCGTGAACGACTCCGCCGACGTTCCTGCCGATCTGATCGGCCGGGCAAGGCGCAAGGCTGACGTTCGAATCGCAGCCGAACCCGAGTGGCCACTCAGGTGCCGGTGGCGGGACGCAATACAGTGCCTCCGGTGCATTCCGAACCCGACTGCAGCTTCTGCGGGATCGTCGCGGGCGCACGGGTCAAGGATCGGCTCGGGGCGGATGGCGTCAACCTTCTGAACTGCAGCGGCATCGACGAGATCGAGCGCACCGGCAACCACCTGTCGTGATGCCTGATGTGGTGGTGATTGGTGCGGGGATGGCGGGGGCCGCGACGACGTGGGCGCTGGCTCGCAGGGGCAGGTCGGTGTTGCTCGTGGACCGCTTCGCTCGAGGTCATGATCGTGGCTCGTCTCATGGCGCGGAACGGATCTTTCGATTCGGGTACACCGACCCGGCGTATGTGACCTTGGCGCAGGAATCGTTGGCCGGTTGGCGCGCGCTGGAAGCGGGTGCCAGCCGGCCCCTGTTGCATGCGAGCGGGGTCGTCGATCATGGCGATGACGCTGAGCTCGTTGCGGTGGAGTCGGCGTGTGCTGCGGTGGGGGTGCGTGTCGAGGCGCTGACGTCGCTCGAGGCAGCAGCGCGATGGCCTGGGATGCGATTCGACGGGCCGGTGCTCCATCAGCCCGACGGGGGCCGCGTTGATGCAGATCGCACACTCAACGCCTGCTGGGACCAAGCAATCGATGCGGGCGCGGAGATTCGCTTCGAGGCACCGGTGGGCGCAGTCCGGCGTGCGGGCTCCGGGGTGGAGGTGACCCTCGGAAACGACGTCATAACGGCCCGTGTTGCGGTCGTCGCAGCTGCGGGTTGGTCGAGCGGGCTGCTCGAACCAGAGGTGGCCGCCAGATTGGTGCCTCCCATCACAGTGACCGCGGAGACAGTGGCGTTCTTCCAGCCGACAAGCGGACCATGGCCGAGCTTCATCCAGCGCGGTGATCCGTTGGCGTATGGGCTCGGCACTCCCGATGGGCTCGTCAAGGCCGGCTTGCACGGCATCGGGCCGGTGATTGATCCGGACGATCGCCCGTCCCAAGTTCCGGGTGCCGTGGAGGCGATCGAGGCCTACGCCCGCGACTGGTTGCCCGGCGTCGAGCCGAAGGCGTTGCGGAGCACCGTCTGTCTGTATGCGTCGAGCGCCACCGATGACTTCGTGCTCGATCGTGACGGCCCGATCGTGGTCGGCGTCGGGTTTGGCGGTCACGGCTTCAAGTTCACACCAGCGATAGGTGAACGTCTCGCCGATCTCACCGACGAAGCGCTCGGCCTGCGCCCGGCTGGCACGAGGCCATTCACGTCCGCCCGCCTCGCTGGGATCACCGGCCAGCCACACGCCTGGCGGTGAACCCGGACCTGACGCCCAACCCTACGACGCCCGCCTCCGGCCGCTCCAGGGTCGCTCGTCAACGCGCCCACGAACCCGTCCGAAGTCACGAGTTCGGTCAGTCGATTGATCCGCGCTCGACGATCCATTGCGTGGGTTGACCGGTCACAGCTGCGATGTGGTCGAAGTCTGCGTCGTAGTGCAAGACCGTGAGCGACGTGGCCTCGGCGACTGCGGCGATGAGGAGATCGGGCACCTTGCGGCCCTTCAGCCCTTGGGCGGCCAGTGCGCGTTGTACCTGTTGTGCCCGATCGAAGTGGCGATCTTCGACACTGATGCGGCGGAATGCTCCGAGTGCCACATGGAGACGGTCCCACTCGTCCCCGTTGCGCGCCGAGTAGCCGATCTCGAGGTCGGTCATGGTCGTGCGTGCCAAGCCTTCGCCGTCGAGTTCTTCGATTCGCCGGAAGATCGGTGGGGCGCTGAGTCTGGTGAGAACGCTCGTGTCGAGCAGGAACATCAACGCCACGCCGCGGAGCGGTCGTCCAGTTGCGCATCCGCGAGAACTGAGAGTGCACTTGCGAGTTGGGTGCGGCGCTGATCGGCGGCGCTACGGAGGGCTTCGTTGACGGTGTCCTTGATTGTGCGGGTGCCAAGCCGGGCGCGGGCGGCATTGAGTGCCTCGTCGTCAACGTCAATCAATCGCTTGGTCATCCTGCGAGTATATACCAATGATGGTCGTAGATATACTGCCGGAGCACTGGCAAGACGAACAGCATCGGCCACGGGGAGCTCGAGCCGGCCTCGTCGACGTGCGCGACCGTGGAATCAGAGCAGACGGACGGTGCCTTGCTGGGGGTCGACTTCAACGTGGGCACCGTGGGGAATGCGGGTCGTGGCTCCGTGGGCACCGATCACGGCGGCGATGCCGAATTCGCGCGACACGATGGCGGCGTGGCAGAACGCTCCGCCCTCTTCCACCACGAGGGCACCGATCACCGGTAGCAACGAGTTCATCGACGGTCCGGTGAACGGTGCAATCAACACGTCGCCCTGCTCGAGCTGATCGAAGGCGAGCATCAGATCGCGCACCACGCACGCCCGCCCGCGGTAGCTGGTGTCGCCGATGCCGACGCCACTGACGGTGGATGATTCGTCATCATCGGCGGGCGGTGGCGTGGCATCGGCACCGAGGGTGGTCATGAGCGCCGCGGTGGCGCGGGCCATCGCCTTCGGGAACGCGTCGAGCGTGGGAGCAGCCTCGGGTTCGCCGAGTACTCGAGGAGGAGGTGTGGCTTCGATGCTGTCGCGCTCGGCGGCGCGCTCGGCGAGTTCGTCGGCCGATGGCTGGTCGATGCCCCGCATGACACGATCGAACTCGTCGGGGAACAGCTCGAAGACGTGTTCGACCAGGTGCACTCGTCCGGCTGCCTGCAACCTTCGTCCGGCTTCCAGGAGGCCTCGTCGCACCAGTCCGCACGGCCAGTTCCAACACAGCCCCCGGATGTCTTCGCGCTGGCGATGTCCGTAGCGAGCTTCGATCAGCAATTCGTCGAAGAGCGCTCGGTGCTCTGCCGGGACACGGGCGCGAACTGCTGCGTCGTCGGGTTCGGCGACGTCGAGATGTTCGGCGGCGCCGAGCAACGCCGCCAGCTGCAGCTGCGGAACCTCGGCAAGTGTTGGCCGGTCGACGTCGTCGCTGGTCACCGTGCGCCACATGTGCAGGTCGAGCCAGGCGTCGACGGCTGCTCGAGCCTCGTCGCTGAGCGCTCGAACGTCATCGACCGAGGTGAGCGACGCCACCGGCACGTCACCGTGTCGGATGGAGCGAGCCACGGGACTCAGCATCACGGCTGTCTCAACCGTGGCCGGGGAGCTGCCGGTGAGCAGGCCCGCAGCCTCGTTGGCGCCGATTCCCCATTCCTCGCAGTGAGCGAGCAGATCACCGGTGGGCACCAGATCGCCCCCGTGTGTCGCCAGATTCCTGCGTGCCGATCGTTCGAAGTGCGACAGCGCTTTCGCAGTGTGCGCCGCGAGATCGAGGTTGTCGAGAGCGCTGAGATCGACCGCCTGCAGCACGCGGTTCTCGGCCAGCTGTGCTGAACGGTCGTGGTCGAACCACTGGTCGACCTCTTCGCGCCAACGCCGTTGCGCGAAGGCCTCCTCGGCGGTCTTGGCCCGACGGCGCAGTTCTGGGTGCACGCGAACCAGCAGCTTCATCATGAACGCCGGCGGCGGCGACTTCGGAACGGACCCGGGCTTTTCACCGACAGCCAGGGGACGCATGTACAGACAGCCGTTGACGAACTTGGCTTCCACGGTGGCGAGCGGCAGGCCGTAGCGCTGCAACGGCTCGACGATGCCTGTTTCGAACGCTCGCCGATATGTGTCGCGGAGGAAGGGGGAGAGCGGTCGCAGGCCGTGGTGGGAGGTCTCGAGTTCCCACTGGCCGGGTGCCGGCGGCTCGAACGTCACGGTGGGTGACGCAGTGTTGATGTTGCTGTCGGTCATGGTGCCCCCTTCGGCTCGCTGTCGACTCAACCATGACAGTTCACTGCCGTCAAGACAAAATATTGTCATCATGTCTCATATCTGGCAGAATGTGCGCGGAGGAGCCGATGAGCGAGACACCGACGCAGTCCAACAGCAAGCCCTACACATCGACGCTGCGCGATCGTCAGGTCGCCCAGACGCGCGAGTTCATCCTCGATGCCCTCACCACCCTGCTCGCCGATCGACGCGCCGACGAAGTGACCACGCGCGACATCGCTGCGGTAGCCGGCGTGTCGGAGCGCACGGTGTATCGCCATTTCCCAGATCGCAATGCCCTGCTCGACGGGCTGTCACGACGCCTGCCACCCCTCGCCGACACGCCATCGTTCGACGCAGGAGGCCTCGACGGGCTTGCTCCCACCTGCCGGCGCCTGATGGAGTTGCTCGACGAGCATTACGTGACCGCTCGCGCCGAAGCGGTGTTCAACGCCGACCCGCGGCGCTTCGCTGCCAACACCCAGGACAACACGCGCGAGATGCGCGAGCTCTTCGCGAAGGGACTTCCCGAGCTGACCGACCGCGAGCAACTGCTCATCGCCGCCGTCATCCGCTGCCTGGTGTCGACGCAGGCATGGCTTCGGATGCGTGAGGAATTCGGCGTGCCCGGAACCGAGTCGGGGCCAGTGGTGGCGTGGGTGATCGACACGATCATCAAGGAGCTCCGCGCCGGCAACACCCCGCCTGCAGCGTGACGAGAGCTTCGGCGTGGAGCCGACGCCGGCCGAGCGAGCCACCACGGCGTCGCCAGTCGGCGATATCGGAGGACTGGAGGGAAGGGGTTTGTGTGAGCGACTATCGCCACCGATCACCTTGTCGCTCACACAAACTCGGATCGCGTGGTCAGGACTCAGGTCAACATCGCCGAGTTGGATCGGCCAACTAGGCTCGGGATCTCACCGGGTCACCGACACAATCCAACAGGACGTGCCGAATGGGCATTCACATCGGCATCGAACATCGCACCACATACCGCTTCGACCGGGCCGTTCAGATCCACCCGCACGTTCTTCGGCTGCGTCCTGCGCCGCACTGCCGAACACCGATTCTGGCGTACAGCCTGCGTGTCACCCCGAGCGAGCACTTCGTCAACTGGCAGCAGGATCCGTTCGGCAACTTCATGGCCAGGCTCGTGTTCCCCGAGCCCGCCAAGCTGCTCGACATCACGGTCGACCTCATCGCCGACCTGACCGTGATCAACCCGTTCGACTTCTTCGTCGAGGAGTCGGCCAAAGCATTCCCGTTCGTCTACGAGCCACAACTGGCGCTCGACCTCGAGCCGTACCGACGGCCTGCCCAGTCGATCGGTCCGAGACTGAAGCAGTGGTTGTCGGGCGTCGGCGTACCGGTCGCACCCACACCCATCGCCGACTTCCTCGTCGGATTGAACCAGCGGCTCTATCACGACATCGAGTACTCGATCCGGATGGAACCGGGCGTGCAAACCCCCGACGAGACACTCGCGCGAGGCATCGGTTCCTGCCGTGACACCGGATGGCTCCTCGTCGAGGCCCTGCGCCACCTCGGACTCGCCGCACGGTTCACGTCCGGGTACCTCGTTCAGCTGACCTCCGACCAGCCGTCACTGAGTGGGGCCGACGGGCCTCAGGCCGACTTCACCGACCTCCACGCCTGGGCAGAGGTCTACGTCCCCGGGGCCGGGTGGATCGGCCTCGACCCCACGTCGGGGCTGTTCGCCGGCGAGGGTCACATCCCGCTTGCGTGCACGCCGCACCCGTCCACCGCAGCGCCGATCTCGGGCAGCACCGGTCCTGCGGAGGTCACCTTCGAGTTCTCCAACGTGGTGCACCGCGTTCGGGAGGACCCACGGGTCACGTTGCCGTACACGACCGAGCAGTGGGCGCGCATCGACGAACTCGGCGACGAGATCGACGAGCGCCTTGTCGCCGGCGATGTTCGCCTGACAATGGGTGGCGAGCCAACGTTCGTGTCGATCGACGACATGGAGGGTGCCGAGTGGAACACGGCCGCCGACGGCGAGGCGAAGCGATCGCTCGCGTTTGATCTCGCCGTGCGCTTGCATGACCGGTTCGCGAGCGGCGGGTTGATCCAGCACGGTGAGGGCAAGTGGTATCCGGGCGAACCGCTTCCCCGCTGGCAACTCGGCATCGTGTGGCGCGAAGACGGCCAACCGTTGTGGCAACGCCACGACCTGCTTGCCGCTCCGACCACGCCGGGAACGTCGACCATCGACGATGCACGACGTTTCGCCGACGGCATCGCCACCCGATTCGGCCTCGGGCCCGAACATGTCATCGCTGCGCACGAAGATCCGGTCGACCAGGCCTGGCGCGAGGCCCGCCTCCCGCTGGGCGATCCACCCGAGCGCGACGTGGATGACGACGACGTCGCCGACCCCGATGCCCGCGTGCGTTTGATCGAGCGTCTCGGCGGCCCGATCGGCCAACCTGTCGGGTTCGTCATGCCGCTGCACCCGTCGCTCGATGGCGCGGGCTGGGGCACGACCACCTGGAACCTTCGTCGGGGTGCGCTCTACCTGACTCCCGGCGACTCACCGATCGGCCTTCGACTCCCACTCGACTCGCTCACATGGTCGCCGCTCCCCGTCGAGTTCGAGCGGTCACCGTTCGAGCCCCGGGGCGACCTTCTGCCAGCGGGGACACTGCCCGCCGTACCGGCAACCGTCGTCGGGCGCCACGAGGCCCCACCAACAGCGATCGCAGTGGAATCGAGAGACGGCCACGTCCGGGTGTTCCTGCCGCCGCTCGAACGCGCCGAGGACGCCGTCGAGTTGTTGGCCGTGGTCGAGTCGGTGGCCGTTGAACTTCAGTGCCCGGTCGTCGTCGAGGGCTACCCATTGCCGCGTGACCCGCGTCTGACCACCCTGATCGTCACCCCTGATCCGGGCGTCATCGAGGTCAACGTGCAGCCGAGTTCGTCGTGGAGATCGCTGCGTACTGTCGTCGAAACGCTCTACGAGGAAGCCCGGCTCACCAGGCTCGGCACCGAGAAGTTCTCCCTCGACGGCAGCCACACCGGCACCGGTGGCGGCAATCACGTCACCCTCGGAGGTGCCACGCCGGCCGCCAGCCCGTTGCTGCGCCGACCCGATCTCCTGCGCAGCATGGTCACGTTCTGGCAACACCATCCCTCGATGTCGTACCTGTTCTCCGGGCAGTTCATCGGCCCGACGAGCCAGGCCCCACGAGTCGATGAAGGGCGCGTCGACACCGTGTACGAACTGGAGATCGCGTTCGCCGAATTGGAACGTCAGGGTCCCGACGTCCCACCATGGATGGTCGACCGTCTGGTGCGGCATCTGCTCGTCGACCTCACGGGCAACACGCATCGTTCCGAGTTCTGTGTCGACAAGCTCTTCAGCCCCGACAGCGACCGGGGCCGACTGGGCATCCTCGAACTCCGGGCGTTCGAGATGCCGCCGCACCCGCAGATGGCGCTCGTGCAATCCTTGCTCGTGCGGGCCCTCGTCGCCCGTTTCTGGGAGAGCCCCTACTCCGGCCGACTCGTGCGTTGGGGCACCGACCTCTACGACCGGTACCTGCTGCCCTGGTACGTCCGCGCCGACATCCACGATGTCGTCGCCGACCTGCGTCGCCACGACATCGACTTCGACATCGCATGGCTCGAACCGTTCCTCGAATTCCGCTTTCCACTCGTCGGCGACGTCGAGATCGATGACGTGCGGCTGGAGCTGCGCAACGCGATCGAACCGTGGCACGTGCTGGGCGAAGAGGTCTCCGAGTCGGGGACAGCCCGCTACGTCGATTCCTCCGTCGAGCGTCTCCAGGTGCTCCTGCAAGGATTCAACGAGGCCCGCCACATCCTCACGTGCAACAATGTTCCGGTGCCGCTGCAGACGACGAGCACGTCCGGCACCGGCGTGGCAGGCGTGCGATTCAAGGCGTGGGCCCCTTGGTCGGCGCTGCATCCGACGATCGACGCGCACGGTCCGCTCGTGTTCGATCTGATCGACCGCTGGAGCTCGAAATCGGTCGGCGGATGCACCTACGAGATCTCGCATCCGGGTGGCCGGTCCTACGACACGTTCCCCGTGAACTCCGCCGAAGCAGAGGCGCGTCGATACAGCAGGTTCTTCAAGCACGGGCACACCCCCGGTCGCGTCGACATCGCCGAACTCGACCGGCTCGCTGCAGCGGTTCCGCGCGAGTACTCCCGCACGCTCGACCTCCGTCGCCATGCACCGGCGCAACGAGCGAGTTCGTGATTCTGTGACGGTGATCCATTGGCGCTGATCCGGTGACCGTGTTGCCGATCGTCGACCCGATCGCCGGCTATCGGCCGCATGCCGACGGCCATGACGAGATGATGGACGCCGACGGCGCCATCCGGGGTCACTGGGCCGGCGTCGCTGCTGCGTATCGAGCGCTCGGCACGGTAGAACTGGCACGGCGGCGCGACGAGATCGAGATGCTGCTCGAACAGGACGGGGTCACGTACAACAATCCCGCCGAGCAGCACCGCCAGAGCCGCGCCTGGACCCTCGACCCCGTTCCGTTCATCGTGCCGAGCGACGAGTGGACGGTCATCGAACGCGGCATGATCCAGCGCGCCGAGCTGCTCGATCTCGTGCTTCACGACCTGTATGGCGAACGTCGGCTGCTGCACACCGGCGTCGTGCCGGCGGAAATGATCCTGTCCGATCCGCAGTTCGTGCGGGCCTGCGACGGCATCCGCCTTCCCGGCAACCGGCAACTTGTGGTGTTCGGCGCCGACCTTGCCCGCTCGGCCGATGGCCGATGGGTGGCACTCGGGCAACGCACGCAGGCGCCGTCGGGCGCGGCGTACGCCCTCGAGAACCGACGGGTGATGTCGCGCGTGTTCCCCCACCTCTTCCGCACAACAGGCGTCCAGCGCCTCACACCGTTCATCCATGCGATGCGGTCGGCGCTGCTCGGCGCGGTGCCTGATGGTGTCGACGACCCGTCGATCGTGATCCTGTCGCCGGGCTCGTTGTCGGAGACCGCGTTCGAGCACGCGTCGATCGCAGCACAGCTCGGCTATCCGCTGGTCCAGGGGTCAGACCTCCAGTCACGCAATGGTCGCGTCGGGCTGCGAACCGTCGGCGGCTGGGTGCCGGTGCACGTGATTCTGCGGCGCGTCGACGCCGGCTTCTGCGACCCGTTGGAGTTGCGCTCCGATTCCACGCTCGGGATTCCCGGCCTCACCGACGCGTGTCGTGCCGGCACCGTGAGCGTCGTCAACACACTCGGCTCCGGCGTGCTCGAGAACGCCGGACTCAGTGGGCTGATGAACACGTTGGCCAAGCACCTCCTCGGCAGTGATCTCATCTTGGACTCGGTTCCCTCGTGGTGGTGTGGCGACCCGGCGAGTCGTTCACACGTCCTCGCCCACCTCGGAGAACTCGTCGTACGTCCGCTCTCGCGTTCCACACTCGAGCACTCGATCGACACATCGCGGGCAAGCGCCGGCGAGCTGGACGGACTGCGACGGCGCATCCTGGCTCGCCCCGACCAATGGGTCGGACAGGAACGGATCGTGCCCGGCTCGGCGCCCGTGCTCACCGACACCGGTATCGCTCCCCGCGCCACGGTGCTGCGCACCTTCGCCGTCGCCCACGCCGACTCGTACGTGGCAATGCCGGGCGGGCTCGCCCGGGCAGGTTCCGTCGACCTGGCCGGGCCGATCACGAATCTTCGGGGCGCTGAGTCCAAGGACATGTGGGTGCTCACCTCCGATGCCGCACAGGCCACCGAGTTCTGGCCGGAGGAGTTCACTCCTGCGCACACGCCTGCGATCGACGCGCTGTCGGCGCGCGCGGCCGAGCATCTGTTCTGGCTCGGCCGGTATGCCGAGCGCGCCGAGGCGACGGTGCGGCTGATCCGCACGATCAACGCTCGGCGCGACGAATTCGACAAAGCCCCGCCCGGTCCCGGCCCGGCGTCGTTGACCGTTCTCTTCGAAGCACTGACGCGGATCACCGGCACGTATCCCGGCTTCGTCGGCGACGATGCGCCGACGCTCTTCGACGACCCGACCAACGAGCTGTTCTCACTCGTCGTCGACGAACGGCGCCCGGGAACCGTCGCCCACGCCATTCGCCACATGTTCGACTCGATCGACGTGGTCCGCGACCAGCTGTCGATCGACACCTGGCTCGTCGTCGGATCGCTGCAGCGAGAACTCGAACGGCTGGGACACGGCCCCGGCGACGGCGAGGACGCGACCGCGAGCGTGCTCGATGCGCTGCTCCACGGACTCCTGTCGCTGTCCGGCCTGGCGAACGAGTCGATGGTGCGCGATCAGGGCTGGCAGTTCATGGAGGCGGGTCGCCGGATCGAACGAGCTCTGCATGTCACCGTGCTGGTCGGTTCCGCACTCAACACCGAACACAGCGCGCCGGTCGAGAGCCTGATCGTCGAGTCGGTGCTCACCGCCGGGGAGAGCATCATCACCGCGCGCCGGAGGTATCGGTCACACGCGCTCACCTCCACGACGATCGACCTGTTGTTCAGCGACGGCGGCAACCCCCGATCGCTGGCCTTTCAGCTCGACCGACTCGGTGAGAGCCTGGCGTTGCTGCGCACCGATCGTGCGGCCGAGCCGACGTCCTCCGCGTTGCAGTTGCTCGGCGAGGCGAGCCGATTGGTCGACGACATCGACTCGCTCCAGCTCGCGCACGTCGACGACACGGGCCACCGAACCGGTCTCGATCGATTCGTCACCACGGTCCGCGCCAATCTCTCGATGGTCTCCAATGCGGTCGAAGCCGAATCGTTTGCGAGGTTTCGTCCACAACACTCAATGGCGGGTCTCTTCGACAACGTGCGACCGCTCGACGCCCTCCACAGCAGCCCGGGTGCTCCGACATGATCTACCAGGTGTTGCACAGCACGAAATACGACTACGACGCTCCCGTCGTTGCGAGTTTCGCGGAGCTCCGTCAGTTGCCCGACGACGTCGACGGCCAAGTGTGTTTGCGGCGCTCGATCACCACCGACCCGGTGGCGGAACACCATCGAGAGCATCGCGACTACTTCGGCAACCTGGCCGCCGTTGTGGTGGTACGCGAGCAACACACACAGCTCGTCGTCACGAGCACGAGCCTCGTCGACACCAGTGGCCGCCCCACGGGATTCGGCGACGACGGTCGCCGGCCGTGGCAGACGTACACGGTCGCGGAGGCGTCTTGCGACGAACTGACTGCGGTCGAGTTCACCCTCGACTCGGCCCTCGTGACCTGCTCTGAGCAACTCGCCGAGTACGCCCGACCGTCATTCGGGACCAACACGTCGCTCGCTGACGGTGTGACGTCGCTCTGCACGCGAATCCACGCCGATTTCGAGTTCGATGCAGAAGCGACCGAGATCGACACGCCGATCGTCGAGGTGCTGGCGATGCGCAAGGGCGTCTGTCAGGACTTCGCCCACGTGATGATCGGTTCGCTGCGCTCCATGGGTGTGCCGGCGGCATACGTGAGCGGCTACCTGGAGACGCTGCCCCCGCCCGGCAAGGCACGCCTGACCGGCGCCGACCGCACGCACGCGTGGGTGAGCGTCTCCCTCGGCGGCGGGCGCTGGATAGGAATCGATCCGACGAACGACCAGATCGCCGGACCGCGCTACGTCACGACGGCGCGTGGTCGCGACTACGCCGACGTGCCGCCGTTGAAGGGTGTCATTTTCACAGACGCCGAGACGAGCACGCTCACGGTTTCCGTCGACGTCGTTGCGCAGTGACGGCACCGACCGGCGTTAGCGTCAGCGCATGCAGCCGTTCCCGTGCTCGGTCTGTCAGCAGCTCCTGTTCTTCGACAACTCGACCTGTCTCCGCTGCGGCTCCGGACTGGGCTACCTCCCCGACGAGGGTCGGCTCGTGGCCGTGCGGGTGGTCGGCGATGGTGTGGAACCAGCCGACGGCACACCGGGCACCTACCACCCGTGCGCGAACCGGCTCGTCGCTCGCTGCAACTGGCTGATACCGGCCGACGATCCTGGCGCGCTGTGTGCAAGCTGTCGACTCACGTCGGTTCGCCCGAACGACAACGAGGTCGATTCGCTCGGCGCCTTCGCCGATGCCGAAGCGGCGAAGCGGCGACTGCTCCACCAGCTGATGGCACTCCGACTGCCCGTCGTTGACCGCTCGGTCGACGAGGTGCACGGCGTCTCGTTCGAGCTGCTGTCGTCGCGCGGTCGCAACGTGATCACCGGACACGATTCCGGGGTGATCACCCTCGACCTGTCCGAATCGGATGACGCCCATCGCGAGTTCGTCCGACAACAACTCGGCGAGCCGTATCGCACCGTGCTCGGCCACCTCCGCCACGAGATCGGCCACTACTACTGGGGGCGCCTCGTCGTCGACACCGATCACCTCGGCGCGTTTCGAACCCTCTTCGGCGACGAGCGGGTGTCGTACGAGGCAGCCCTCGAACAGCACTACGCAACCAACGCCGACGTCGACTGGTCGGCATCCCACGTGAGTCAGTACGCCACGATGCATCCCTGGGAGGACTGGGCAGAGACGTTCGCTCACTACCTGCACATCGATGCCGGGCTGGCGACCGCGTCATCGATCGGTCTCGACGTCGGCGAGCCGGCCCTCTCGGCCGGACACGCCGCCTGGGCAACACGCGAACACATCGAGATCGGTCCGATGGTGCAGTCCTGGCTGGGGCTCACGATTGCGCTCAATGCGATGGCACGCTCGATCGGCCAATCGAACCTTTACCCGTTCGTCCTTTCCCCTGTCGTGGTCGAGAAGCTGGACTTCGTCCACCGGGCAATCGTGACCTCGGTGGCGGCATGAGCACCGATCAGCACGTTGGGCACCATAACTCGCAGCGGGTCGTCACCGCCCATCTCGAGGTGTTCGTCGTCGATGAGGCCGACATCGTACTCGCGATCGCGGCTGCGAGTGGATACGAACGCGTCGACGAGCAACTGCTCGTGAGTCTCGAGGGGCAAGACGTCAGGTTCATCCAGGTCGACCAGCTGTACTTCATCAAGAACGTCGGCCGTGGGCTCCTGCTCGTCGACTACCAGGCCACGATCGTCGGTGACGCTCCAGTGGCGACGGCAACGGACCTCGATGTCTTTCGCTACATCCGGCCGAGTCGGTACTGCGAGTCTGATCGGCTGGGTCCACTCGCCCGAGCCGAGTTTGTCGGGCTCGCTGGAGCTGACCTGCTGGCGGGTGTGTCGAGCTGGGTCGGCACCAACATTGCGTACGTCACGGGGTCATCGCGTCCGATCGACGGAGCGGTCGCCACGTTGCTCGGCCGTGAAGGCGTCTGTCGGGACTTTGCTCACCTGACCGCAGCGCTGCTGCGGGCGAACAACGTCGCCGCCCGAGTCGTGTCGGTGTATGCGCCCGGCCTCTCACCGATGGACTTCCACGTCGTCACCGAGGCCTGTCTCGACGCCAAGTGGTACGTCGTCGATCCGACGTGTCTCGCTCCGCGTCGCTCGCTCGTGCGCATCGCCACCGGGTCTGACGCCTCCGACGTCGCGTTCATCACCACCCTGCGCGGCATCGTCGAGCTCAACTACATGTCGGTCACCGCGACCACCGACGGCATGCTCCCAACCGACGAAATCACCGAGCTCGCCCGCCTCCGCTAGGCACCCGATCCACGTCGGGGCGAGCAGCGCAGGGAGCTACCACGAGGTGACGCGTGCTGTATAGTGCGATGTATGTCGTCGACTCGCACACAGATCTACCTGACCGAGTCCCAACGCGCACGGATCGACGAGTTCGCCAGCATGGAGGGCCTGACCATGGCCGAGGTCATACGACGCGCGCTCGACACGTATCTCGCAAGAGAGTTCCCTGATCCCGGTCCCGCTCTCGCCAGAACCTTCGGTGCCATACCCGACGCTGCCAGCCCCGACCGAGACGAGTGGGATCGTGGCTGACCTGTTGGTCGACACCGACATCTTCATCGACCATCTGCGTGGTGCTCACGAACTCACGGCTCGACGTCACCGGCTACATTTCTCTGTCGTCACACGAGCCGAACTCGTCGCCGGCAACTCCGCAACCGATGCCATCACGGCGCTGCTGGCACCGTTCAAGGAGCTCACCGTTGATCGGGCAGTCGCAGAACGGGCTGGACGAATCCGGCGCGAGTCCGGAGTGCGTTTGCCCGACGCGCTGATCGCAGCAACCGCGCTCGAGCACGGACTCAGCCTGGTCACGCGGAACCGCTCGGACTTCGACAAGATCCGACAACTGCGCCTCAAGAGCATCGACTGAGGGCAGTGTCGCGCTCGCCGCGGTCGGCGATCACCACCAGTCGTCGATGACGGCATGGGCGCCTTCGTGGTGGGCGAGCGCGATGTGGGTCGCCTTGGGGAACAGGTGCTGGGTGGCGTCGGGGAACAGGTCCTCGACGCCGTCTTGTCCGGTGAGCCCGGCGGCGCTCGAAGGGGTGACGAGGGCGTCGCCGATCACCTTGGCCAGCGGATGCTCGGGATCGGCGGTGGCGATTCCGGCGATCGTGAGATATCGGGCACGTCGCAGCCGAAGAACGCGATGGGGATGCTTCGGAGCACGGGTGCCGGGGTCGTGTTCGAGCCAGTCCTCGTCGGCGATGGCACCGAAACGCAAATCCTTGATGCCGGCACTGCGACGATCCAACCCCAAGCCCACCAGTCGTGTGGCGGGAACGGGAAGCGCCCACAGTCCGGCGCTGACCGTGTTGACGATCACTTCGAGCGGGGCACCGGTGTTCGGTACCCCGATCAACACCACCCGACAAACCTTCGAGGTCCATCGGCGACCGAAAGGGAGGCGTCGTCCGAGCGGGCGAACCGAGCGCGCATACTGGCAGGCGGACCTCACGACGAGGCCGCCCATGCTGTGCCCGATGAGGTTGATCTCCCGGACCGGCACCGGCCAGGCTCGCATCAGCCAGTTCAGGATCTCGGCCAGTTCGCGCCCGTTGGTGGAGATGTGGCGCCCGGTGTTGTACCGCAACGACAGCGCCGTCACCCCGTGGTCGCGGGTGAGCAGGGTTCCATACGTCGTCGACGCGTCGGTGGGGAAACCCCACACGGATTCGGTCGACATCAAGCCATGCACGAGTAGACAGATCCGTGGAGTGGCATCGGGAATCGCTGCTGCCAGCGCCGCACGCGGCGCGCCGCGTTCGAGCGGGAGAACCACTGCGCCGGCCCGAACCGTCATCGGCGTCGCAAGCGGTGAGTCACGTGCATCGAGTGCATCGCCGAACAAGCCATTGGCCACCGCGATCGCGTCGTCGCGTCGTCCCGTCAGCAGGCTCAGGAGCGAACGTTCGCCAACCGTCGGCCGTGATCTATCGTCGACGACGCTGTCTGGCCGATCGCCACGGGTCACGCAGCAAACCTAGATCATGAGTTCCAAGGGGGTTCGGGAGCCGTCAAGGTCAGTCGAGAGGGGTGCCGATTCGCTTGGAGACCTCGGAGTGCAATTCGTCGACTTCGACAGTTTCTCCCGGTACGCCGAGAATGTGTTCGGCGATGTGGAATGGCTGGGAGAGGTACCGGTCGAGTTCGTCGGTCATCGCAAGGCGGGCCTGCCCGGCGAGCGCTGCCATCTGCGGCGAAGCGACAAGGCTCCACGACTCGGAACTGATCGCCGGCCATCGCCCGCGCGCGGCTCGTTGCGTGTCGAATGCGATCGAGGCGAGGAATGGTCCCGTCCCGTACTGGGGCGGTTGCGACGTCGCTTGGAGTGGTGCAACCAGGATGGTGGTGCCTGGACGCTCCGCGAGTTGCATCAACCGCTCGTCGATGGTGACGAGGTGGCCGATCTCGTTGAACACGATGAGCAGGCCACCGTTCTCGGCGGCGGCCAGACCACCGTCGAGGGCGGCTGTCTGTTCTTCATCTGGTGCGGTGGGTGCTGCAAATGCCAATGTGACGTTGTCAGCCATGCCGCTCTCGGCAACCGCGTGACGAAGGTCGCCGAGGTCGAGCGGGGATGGTACGAAGCCGGTCCACACGACGCTCTGCCCGGAGATGGCGGCTCGCCGCGAGAGTTCGCTGAGCAACACGATCGCCCCGAGTCCGTAGCCGGGGGCAAGGTGGATGAGACCCTGCTGTGGCAGCGGGCACCACAGGTCGATCGCCTTGATGCCCGTCGCAGTCGAAGGAGGCTGGGTGGCGACGAAGGCTCGGTACGTAGACGGTTGCGCGCCGGCGCGGCGCAGCAGCTCACCGATGTCGTCATAGCCACGAACCGTCGCGACGTCGAGCGGGGTCAAGCCGGCGAAGGCGGGGCGGTTGGGGTCTGCGCCGTGAGCGAGCAGGAGCGCCAGCACCTTCTCGTCGTTTTGGGCCGCCGCAACCCACACGGGATTCTCGCCTCCCTCGCAGCTGCACTCCGCACCAGGATCTGCGCCACGGGAGAGCAGCAACTCAGCCATCACCAGGTCGCCGCGTTCGACAGCACGTAGCAGCGGTGTGCCACCTGCAGTCGTCCACGGGAGCCGGTGGCGACGGCCCTCCTCGCGGGTCCAGTCTTCGCGGACATCAACGAGATCGGGACGCGAGTCGAGCATTGCTGCCACCAGAGCGGTGTCGCCGGTGCGCATCGCCGAGAACATGCGCACGACATCCGAGGGGTCGGATCGAGTCTCGGCGGAGACAAGGGTTGGGTTGTCCATGATCATCTCGATTCCTTGTTGACGGATTCGCTCACGCGCGGTGCGCATGCGCTTCTTGACCGTGCTCACTGGCAGATCGCACAGCTCTGCAATGTCTCCCAGACGCCGCCCGGCGAAGTAGTGCAACGCCATCGGGAGTCGCTCAGCTGTCGGCAGCGCCTCGACTGCGCGTCGTAGGCGACGAGCCTCGTCGGCTGCTACGACCTGATCGTCAACCCCGGCCGTCGCCGCATCGAAGGGGGCCACGACACGTCGCGGTCGCGTCACACGTGCCGATGATCGGGTAATCGCCATCAACCAGCCGGGCAGGGCAGCCGGGTCGCGCAGCGTTCGGATCTTGACGTAGGCAGTGGCGAACACCTCCTGGGCGATGTCAGCGGCAAGGTGCCGATCGCCGCACCAGCCGTACGCGGCTGCAAGGACGGTTGGAGTGAAGTCCTCGACAATTGCGACAAACGCGATCGGGTCACCGTCGCACGCTCTGACGACGATCTCACGTTCCATACCCAACAGAGTCGCGCAGCGTCCGAACGGATACCCCGTTTCTTCTGATTCCGGGTCGGGTTTGCTGCGACGGCATGGCCGACCATCGCTTCAGTCCGACGGGTCGCCGACGCCTTCGGGCGACGACGGTTCCGCAGACATGCCGAGTTCTGATTCCAGCGCCGCAAGCCGCACCTCCAGGTCAGCGACACGCTGTGCCAGCGATGGTTCGAGGCCGGCGGGCTGGGCCACACGGTCCGGCGCTGCATCATTCGCATCGTCGACCACATCGCCGAGTAGATGCGCCCAGCGATCCTGGCTCTGGCCGGAGGCCCGACCGATGTTCGCCGCGAACGGATCGAGGCCATCGGCCAGCTGTGCCAGCACCACCTCGATCTCATCGACCGACTCGAAACCTGCTCCCCGGGAAGTCGAGTATCGCTCGGTGCGCGTCTTCAACTCACCAGCCGACTGCGGACCCCTCAACATCATCACTGCCAGCAGTGCCAACTGGTCGCGATCAAGTCCGAGCGCATCATCGAGAATGTGGCGATGCTTGTCGGTTCGGCCGCTGCTGTTCATTCGTGCGAGCCCCTTCTGACGCACGAGCAACATCGCGTCGATCACGGTCCGCTCGCTGTAGTCGGTCACCGGATCGCGGCTCGTCTTCTGGTTGCACGCATTCACCAGCGCGTTCGTCGAGAGCGGAGAGTGGTCCGGCGTTGTCGCTTGTTTCTCGATCAGGCAGCCGAGCACACGAAGTTCTTCGGCGGTGAGCTCCATCGCCTTACCGTAACCCCGACAGCGTGTCACGGTTGCTGAGCGCGATGCGACGTACCATTCGCCGATGAGCAACGCCTTTCAGGTTGCTCTTGCGCCGCTCCCGCCGCTCGATGAACAGGCGTTGTTGGTGTTCTGGTGCCAGCTACTGGTCGTGCTCGGGGCTGCCCGAGCCGGCGGATACCTCGCTCGTCGGGTCGGAATGCCGCGGGTGATCGGCGAACTGCTGGCTGGTGTGGCACTCGGTCCATCACTTCTCGGGCAGGTCTGGCCATCGGGGTTCGAGTGGCTGTTCCCAGCCGACCAAAGCCAAGCCGGCCTGCTCCTCGGGCTCGCATGGATCGGCATCGTGTTCCTCCTTGGAATCACGGGCGCCGACATCGACACCTCGATCATCAGGCGCCAGGGCCGAGCAGCGACCACCACCACCATCGGCAGTCTGGTCATACCACTCGCAGTCGGAGCGTTCGTGGGGTCACAGCTCCCCGACGGGTTCCTCGGTGACGCATCGCGGACGGTGTTCGTGCTGTTCTTCGCCGTCGCATTCGCGATCTCCTCGTTGCCGGTCGCGGCGCGAATTCTAAGCGACCTCGGGCTGATGAATCGGCCGGTCGCCCATCTCGCGCTCGGCGTCGCCACCGTCAACGACATCATCGGGTGGTTACTGCTCGGCGTCGTCGTCGGTGTTGCCGAATCCGGAACGTTCGAAGCGGAACCGTTGGGAATCGCCCTGATTGTGGTGCTCGGCACGAGCTTCGTCGTGCTGAGATACGGACCGCGTTGCCTCGATCGACTCAGCGCCGAGTTGGAACAACGCTCCGGCGGCCAGGCGGCAGAGATCAGCCTCCTCACGCTCTTCGTCGTTGCCATCGGCATGATCACCCACGCCGCCGGCATCGAAGTGGTGATCGGTGCATTCATCGCAGGAATCGCCATCGGGGGAAGTCGGCTTCGTCACAGCAGCGGCTTCGCAGCGCTCGAAGCCGTCACCAATGGGATCTTCGCCCCACTGTTCTTCGCCATCGCAGGTATCCGGGTCGATCTCACCGAACTCGCCGACGTGTCAGTCGCCACGTGGGCGGTCGTCGTCACGCTCGCAGCCACCGCGGCCAAACTCCTCGGATCCTACGGTGGGGGCAGAATCGGGGGTCTGACTCGACGAGATTCGCTCGGGCTCGGCGCTTCACTCAATGCACGCGGCGCCCTGGAAATCGTTGTTGCAACTGTTGGCCTCTCGCTCGGCGTGATCGGCTCCACGGCCTACACCGCGATCGTCGTCATGGCACTCGTGACGACAGCGCTCACCGGGCCGATGCTCAAACGGATCTACCGCCTTGCATGAATGCCACGGACCACGTGGAAGGATCTTGACGCGGAGGCGATGTCGGTGCCGCGCAACGAGACCCCGGCTACCACAGGAGTGCTGACGATGGGAAACAAGCATCGATCGAACGGGGACAAGAAGAGCGCAACGACCGACCGTGGTGCGCCGGCCACCGAACCCAGGGCCAAGATGAAGCGCAAGGACTACGAACCCGAGCTCGAAGTCCTGCAGGGTGAACTCGTCGCGATGCAGGAGTGGGTCAAGGCAACCGGTGCCAAGATCTGCGTTGTATTCGAGGGCCGCGACACCGCCGGCAAGGGCGGCACCATCAAACGGATCACCGAACGGGTCAGCCCCCGTACGTTCCGTGTCGTCGCACTCCCGGCGCCGACCGAACGCGAGAAGTCGCAGATGTACATCCAGCGGTACGTCAAGCACTTCCCCGCCGCCGGCGAAGTCGTGATCTTCGATCGCAGCTGGTACAACCGCGCCGGGGTCGAGCGCGTCATGGGATTCTGCACACCAGCAGAGACGGAGCGATTTCTCGACCAGGCGCCCACTGTCGAAAAGGCCATGGTCGACTCGGGCATCCTGCTGATCAAGTACTGGCTCGAGGTCAGCGCCGACGAACAGACGAGACGGCTCATGGCCCGGATCGACGATCCACGCAAGACCTGGAAGCTGTCCGACATGGACCTCAAGTCGTACAACCGCTGGTACGACTACTCGCGCGCCCGCGACGACATGTTCGCGGCAACGGACAGCTCATGGGCGCCGTGGTTCGTCGCCCACACCGACGACAAGAAGCGCGGCCGGCTCAACATCATCT
>JANPCI010000007.1:0-5482 GCA_031430875.1 Actinomycetes bacterium
GCTGAGTTCGTTGGTGACGATGCGGCGACCGGGGCCGATTCGGTAGTGCCCCAGCGGCAGCGTTCGTGATCGTCCGGCTCCCGGACCGGCGATCTGGACGAGTTCCACGTCATCAGCATGACGCTGCACCGGCACTGCCGGATCAGTGGTCACGGTCGAGCCGATCAGCAGTTGTGCGTTGTCGAGCGGCGTTGCGGAGTCGATCGTTCGGTCGTCGACGCGAACGACTCCGGGAACCGCCTGACCGCTGACCGCGGCGATCAGATCGCCGAGGGTGCAACTCGGACCGTGGCGGACGATGGTTACGTCGGCGTCGCCGTGAGGAGTTCGCACCACCAGATCCATCACTGCGCACACTACGGGTCGGACCGCAGCTGCTGATCGACCCCCGGGCACGCTCAGGTCGTCTTGACGAAATCTCGACAATGCTTCAAGTCCGGGTCACCCGATGCCGATGACATCGTGTGGGTTTCCGCCCCTCGCCCGACTATTGAGGTAACCGTGAAGTCGTCGACTGTGACATGGCGCCAAGCAGTTGCTGCAACCGCAGCGACGTTGCTTGCGCTGCTTGCGTTCATGGTCGTCGTGCGATCCGACGGCCTTCCTGCGGTCGATGCGGCCTCCGCACGAGCAACTGCGTGGTTCGTCCACCAGCCCACCGGACGTGTGGTGCTGGTCGACGGCTATGGCGGCCGAGCCCTGGCGAGTCTCGAAACCGGAGCCCGGGGCGACCAGCTCAGAGTGGCTGAAGGCGGCCCGGGCGCCTACCTCGTCAATGACGTGACGGCCGAGGCGCAGACCATCGACTCGGTCGAATTGCGCCTTGGGACACCGTTCGGTCTCACGGCGCTGGGTTCCGGAAGCGCCCTGTCGAGCGGAGGCCAGGCCGGTCTCGTGGTCGTGAACCCCGACGAGAACGAAGCCAATGTGGTTCCTGCCGATGGGGAACCGATCGGCTTCCCGGTCGAGGCCGACAGAGCAACGCAGATTGCGCCCGATGGTTCGATCTGGTCGTTGGTCGACGGTGACCTGCAACGCACGACCTCGTCGACAACTCAGACGACCCGACTCGGTGTGTCCGGGGCCACGCTGTCGCTGGTCGGCAACGTTGCGTTCGTCGTCGATGCCGAGAATCGTCGAGCTCGCCTCGGCGAGGGCGACTGGCAGGAACTGCCAACCGACGCCGACCCGAGCGAGATCATCGTTCAGGTACCAGGGCCACCCGCCGAGTGTGGTTGGGTCGGGGCCAACGACGACCTGTGGTGCGTGGCGAGTGACGGCATCGACGAGTCGTCGGTCATCGATGGGCTCGACATGGACGGCTCCGATCTCCTCGCCATCGCCGGCGACGCCGCGGCGGTCGTCAAGCGCGGACCCAGCTCGATCACTCGGATCGACTGGCGCACGGGAGAGGTTCTCGACGAGCTTCCCGCCGCGGTGTCGTCCGACGCCACCCTTGCGGTGACGGCCACGGTGGACCTCGTCTGGGTCGATGAAGTAGCCGGTGACTTCGTCTGGGGTGTGAATCCCTGGGGCATCCAGGCGATCGACAAGAACGCGCAGGGCATTTTGGTTCTCGGTGATGATGGCGAACTTGTCGACGAGGTCCAGTCCGGCACGTCGACGACAGGCGCGGACGACAGTGCGGCGAGCGAACCGGAGGTTCGAGAACCCGACGACAACGGCATAGATGACCCTCCCGTCGCGCTCGACGATCCCGTCACTGCACGTTCCGGCGTGTCGGTTTCGGTGCCGGTGACTGCCAACGACTACGACCCTGACGGCGAAGCCGTGGCGGTGTCGAACGTCGGCGTTCCGGGCCACGGCTCGGTAGACATCGGCACGGCGACCACGGTCGTCTACACCCCCGAGCCGGGCTATGTCGGCGTCGACACGTTCGACTACACGATGGTCGACGGCAATGGAACCACAGCTACGGCGATGGTCGTCATCGAGCTGCTCGCAGCCGGTTCGACGAACAAGTCACCACTCGGTGTGAGCGATCAGGTCGAGACGGGCGCCGACACCGCGGTGATCATCGACGTGTTGCTCAACGATGTCGATCCCGAACGTGACGCGATCCGACTCGGTGGGTTCTCACCTCCTGCCGGTGTGGGCGCAGCTTCGCCCGGCGAGGTCACCGAAACGGTCGGACCCTCGGGGCTTCCCGCCCTCCGATTTGCCCCAGCGGAAGGTTTCGAGGGCACGGCCAGCTTCACCTACCGCCCGGTCGATGCGCTCGAGGCTGTCGGTGACGACGTCGAGGTTCGGGTCGAGGTGGCCAGGGCCGGCGACCCCAACCGACCGCCCATCGTGCGGCCCGATGCGGTACGGCTGCGCCGCAACGTCGAGACATCGTTGCCGGTGCTGGTGAACGATTCCGATCCTGACGGCGATCCGATGCTCTTGACCGTGGTGGAACCGTTGCCGGCGGGGCTCGAGGTCTCCGTCGAAGGAGAGCAACTCACGGTTGTCGCTCGAGCCGGCGCGGCATCGCTCGCACCGTTCGAGTACGACGTCGATGATGGCAACGGCCATGTGATCCGGGGGTCGGTGCTGGTCGGGATCATCGACGACATCGAGCCGAACCGCCCTCCGGTGGTCACCGCCGACACCGACAAGGTCGTGGTCGGGCAGTCCGTGATCGTCGAAGTGACGGCCAATGATGTCGACCCCGACGGCGACCCATTGTCCGTCGTCTCGGTCACCCAGCCCGGCAACAACAGTGGGCAAGCGGTCGTGTTCAGCCGTGACCAGATCCAGTTCTCACCATCGCCACTGGCCGACGACGGCGAGCAGGCGAGCGCCCGATTCACCTACACCGTCAGCGACGGCAACGGTCACGAAGTAGCCGGGGAGGTGGCCGTCACCATCCTGACCGAGGCGTTGGCCGAACCACCGTTCGCGCGTGACGACTCCACGTTCACGTTCGTCGACGTGCCGGTGACGGTCGATGTTCTGCGCAATGACGGCGACCCGTCGGGTGGTCGACCGACGATCGTCGGACGGCCGGGTTGCCCGTCGGGCGGTCAGGCGACAGTGACCGCCGACAGCCAGGTGCGCTACGACCCGCCACTCGGCCAGTCGGGCGCATTCCGCTGTACCTACGAGGTGACGAACGCCCGTGGGTTGCGGGCATCCGCATCGGTCATCGTCTCCGTTCGCGAACCCCAGATCACGAACCTTCCCCCAGACGTCGTCAACGACCGAATGGCGGTTGAAGTCGGCGAGATCTCCTCCATCAACGTCGTGGCGAACGACCGAGATCCCGACGGCAGCGACGGTGACCTGGAACTCGTCTCCTCCACCGCGCCGACGCTCGGAACGGCGACCCGAACCGGGAACACCATCACGTTCGTCGCCGGTACCGAGACCGGCAACACAACCATCAACTACCAGGTCGCCGACGCCGAGGGCGCGGTCTCGCTCGGGCGGCTGCAGGTCACCATCACCGAACGAGTCAACCGCCCACCGATCGCCGTGGGCGACTCCCTGTCGATCTTCGGTCCTGGCAGCCCTCAGCAGTTCAGCGTGCTCGCCAACGACAGCGATCCCGATGAGACGGCGGGCGGCCTGTCGGTCGTGTCGGCGACACGGGAATCCGGCGACGCGACGGTGTTGCTCACGGGTTCCATCGTGACGGTGTCTCCGGCCCCCGACTTCGTGGGCCAGGTGGTGGCGACGTACACGATGCGCGACGGAGGCGGCCTCACCGCGACGGCGAGCATTCTGCTCACCGTGGAACCACCGCTCAATCGTCCGCCCGATGCGCGTGACGATTCCGCCGATGTCGTCAACGGCGGCAGTGTCACCGTGGCGGTGTTGTCCAACGACACCGACGCCGACGGTGACCAGCTCGCCGTCACGATCATCGACGATCCTGATCCATCATTGGGTTCGGCGTCGGTCACCTCGAACCGAGCGGTCGCGTTCACCGCTGTACCCGGGGCGGCGGGTACTGCGCTGGTGAACTATCAGGTGAGCGATGGTGAACTCACCAGTAACGCGGTGTTGAGGATCACCGTTCGCCCATGTTCGGAGTCGACGCCGGTCGCCAACGACGGCTTCCTCAACACGGGGTACCAGCAGCCGATTGCCATCGACCTCGCCGCATTCGGTTCTGGTGGTGTGATCGTCGACGTCGAGGCGCCCGCCGGATACTCCAACGGCGTCTACACGCCGCCGGCCGGAGAGAACGGCAACGTGTCGATCAGCTATGCGGTGGTCAACAGCTGTCGGCTTCGAGCAACCGGACGCGTGACGATCGACGTCAATCAGGACCCCGCAGCGAGTCCGAAGACCGTCCGCGCCTTGCGCGGCGAACAAGCGATCCTTCCGGTGACCGATCTCGCCACCGATGCCGAGGCCCTCACGATCACCGGGAGTTCCGGCGTACCCAGTTGGGTGGCGATCGAAGCGGGTCGTGTCGTGATCGCCCCGAGCGCGGGAGTGACACCGGGCCCGTATGACTGGACCGTCACGGTGGCCGACCCTGGGGGCCTCGCAACGGCGGTGCAGGTGACGTCGATCGTGGAGAACCGCCCGCCCGTTGCCGTCGAGGACACCGTCGACGTGAGCACCGGTGGTCAAGCGTCGTTCCAGATTGTCGACAACGACACCGATACCGACTCAGCCGGCGGAAGTGATGCGCTGGTCATCCAGAGCATCTCGTCGACGGAGATCGTGTTCACCAACGGTGCAACGGGGTCGGTCACGGTCGGGGCCCAAGGACGATCCGTACGGGTCGACCCCGACGGCGGACTCGGTACCGCCACGTTCACCTACTCCGTGCGTGACAGCGACGGCGGTGTATCGACGCCGGTCACGGTGACCGTCATCGGTCCGCGCCTGAATGCTGCTCCGGTTGCCACCGACCAGAGCATCGCAGTGACCGTCGGGGAGTCGCGACTGGTCGACCTCACCGTCGTCGATGCCGATGGTGATCCGCTCGAGGTCGTCGACCGCACCGACCCGAGTGGTGTGGTGTTCGACGCAAGTGGGTTGACGCTCACCATTCGTGCAGCGACCGAAGGGACCTTCTTCGTGACCTATCGGGTCACCGATGGCGAGGCGTTCTCGGCGGTCGCCACGGTGACCGTCGTTGCGATGCCCCGCTGAGCGTCAGACGACGACGGGTGAGCGTGTCGCCGGCCGCAGCGAGCGCAAACTGAGCCTCCACCGGATCCGTTGCCACCGGGTGCGCTCCGCCGCCATCGACTCCTCGACTGCGTCGAGGCACCTGGTTGCATCCTCGGCCAGCAGGTCGGGATGCTCCGGTGAGCCGTAGGTCGCGGCGCCCGACAGTGCGGCCAGCCGGTGGAGGTTGCGATATCCGCTCGCTACCAATGGTTCGCCGGCGCCAACGATCTCGCCGTCCGTCGCCGACTGGCTGATGTCGAGCCCGGCATCGACAAGCGCATCGGTGGCCGATGCCCATGCACCGCGGATCCGCTCCGATGGCACCGTGGCGTGGAGGCGTCGC
>JANPCI010000008.1:0-13207 GCA_031430875.1 Actinomycetes bacterium
GCGCAGGGAGCCGACCATCGATCGCATCTCCTCGAGGGCGCGGCTCGCCTCTTCCTCGATCACCAACAGCGCTTCGACCGCAGCCTCGGGTCGGGTGGCAGCAACGACCCGACCGGCCTGGGCCTGAACGGCGATGGCGGAGACGTGGTGGGCCACGGTGTCGTGAAGCTCGCGCGCCAACTCCTCTCGCTCACGCGACCGCACGCCGGCGATCTCCTCGGTTCGCAGCTCGCTCGCGTATCGAACAGCGAACCCGATGGCGCACGCGAGCAGGAGCACTACGGCACCGCCGACGGTGTCGCCGACCGGATCGCCGGCAACTGCGGTGAGGATGACCGGGACCGACATGACGAGGAGACCGACGCCGACCTCCCGTCCCGAAGCCCAACGCGCGAGTGCGTACGGCAGCAGGAGCAGGAATAAGGCAGTGTTGAGCCCTTCCCACTCCACGCCTTGCACGAGCGACACCACTTCGACGGCACTCATCGTCCCGAACGAAAGAGCGACCACCAACAAGGGATGAACACGGCGCCACGGCAACAGGCACGCGGCGCCAACCGTCACGACCAGCGAGACAACGCTCCACACCAGTTGTTCCCTGGCCAACGTCTCGATCGTTGCTGCCCCCACCAAGACCGCCACGAGCAACCAGTCTCGCCGAGCCGGTCCGGGCGGATCTGCCGCCCGTGGTTCCGACCAGTACCGACGACTCGTGTCCAAGACCACGGGCCAATCGTACGGAATCCGAGCATCGAGCGGATCGGCCGAAAGAACGATCCACGGACCGGCCGATCAGACGATGTGCAAGTGGCCGGACTCCTGATGTGCCGCCGGCGGAGGTTCCGCAGGATGGGGGCAACAACAAACAGGAATGGACACCCACATCATGATCACCGTCTCAGGACTCACGAAGCACTACGGCGACCGCATCGCCGTCCACGAGATGAGCTTTGATGTCGCGGCCGGACGAGTCACCGGATTCGTCGGCCCGAACGGCGCCGGCAAGTCGACGACGATGCGAATGATGGTCGGGCTCACGCGTCCCGACCACGGCGACGTCCGCTATCACGGCGTTCCGTACACGCGACTTCTGAGGCCCGCACGCATCGTCGGCTTGGTGCTCGATGCACGCTGCATGCACCCCGGCCGGACAGCCAGGAACCATCTCCGGGCGACCGCAGCGCTCAGCGCAATATCCGCGGATCGAATCGACGAGGTCCTCCGCGAGGTCGGACTCGAGAGCGCGGCGGACCAACGCGCCGGCAGCTTCTCGCTCGGCATGCGCCAACGCCTCGCCCTCGCCGGCGCCCTGCTGGGAGAGCCCGAGGTGCTGTTGCTCGACGAACCGTCCAACGGCCTCGACCCCGATGGCATTCGCTGGTTGCGGAACTCCCTGAGCGCCTTCGCGGCACGGGGCGGCACGGTCTTCGTGTCGAGTCACCTGATCGGTGAACTCGAGATGTTCGCCGACGACCTGATCGTCGTCGGTGGGGGAAAGCTCCTCGCCGCTGAATCCGTTTCCAGCACGCTCGCCCGTGGGCGTTCGACCGTCGTCGTCCGGACACCCCAGGCGGCTGAGCTCGCCGGCCTCCTGCATCGCGGGGACATCGAGTTCGGCATTTCCCACGACCGACTGTCGATTCACAGCGCGACCACCGCCACGGTGTCCCAGCTCGCCTTCGATCATCAGATCCGAGTCGTCGAGATCACCGAGACCTCGCAATCCCTCGAAGAGATCCTGCTCGGAATGACCAGCTCCGTCACCGAGTTCGCCTCGGTCTGAACCACCGAGTGCATCCCACCGCATCCATCTCGCCGCATCCCAGCCACCGCTTCCATCCGCCGCGACCCATGTCACTGCCACCACGAAGGAACCCATCTCCATGACCATCACCACCAACCCCGCCGCGTCGGCCTCGGTCGCGCAAACATCGCCCACCGTCGAAGTCCTCCAGCGATCTCGTCGTGACGACATCGCCTCGATCCCGACCGCGCTGCACAGCGAATGGATCAAGGTGTCGTCGCTTCGCTCGAACGTGACGATCCTCGCAATGACCCCTGTCATCGGCGTCGCGTTGTCGTGGATCATGGCCACCTTCGTCAAGATCGATCCGGACACAGATCTCCCGTTCACGGTCGGTGTGACATTCATCTTTTCGACCTGGCTCACCACCGTCCTCGCTGCGATCATGGGCACGCTGATGTTCACCTCCGAGGCTCAGCACGGAACCCTGGCGACCGCAGTCGCAGCGCAACCCGCCCGATGGGTGACCGTCGCGTCCAAGACGACCGTTGCAGCGAGCTTCGGGCTGGCGATGGGGACGCTTGGGATGATCGGTGGTCTCAGTGGAGCCATCCTGGGCGGACTCCCGAAGGGCGACACGTCGGGGATGGCGTCGACAGCGCTCTGGGGGCTCGTGCTCACCACGATCGCTCCCATACTCGGCATCGGTGTCGGCATGGTCCTGCGCCACAGTGCCGCTGCGGTCTCGACCCTGCTCGTCTGGGCATTCGTGCTGGAGAACGTCGCCCGCAGCCTCATTCCAGTGAGCACGGCCCGGTACATGCCGTTCAGCGCAGCCACCGGAATGCTCGGCATCAGTTCGGCAACCGACACCCCCGAGTCACTCGCTGCTGCCCTGACCCCGCTCCAGAATGCGGTGCTCTTCGGTGGCTACGCGTTCGCCCTTCTCGCGATCGGCACCACTCTCTTCTACCGACGCGACACGGACTGAACGCCGCGCCGCGCCGCGAGTCGGATCGTCACGGTGTCGCTCACGGGCGCGCCGTCGCGTCGCTCTCTCAAGGTGGCGGCACGAATTCGAATTCCGTACGGGCTGCCAACACAATCCGGGTCAGGGGGCACCTGCGGATGGTCGTTTGTCCTCGCCCACGAACTGCGTTCGGGTCGATGGGCCCTGGCGCAAGATCTGCAAATCGGCAAGTCTCATACTGTGCGACTCGAAATCACCCAACGTGCCGACCTCGCGGTGCGCGCCCTCGCCCTGCTCGATTGCTCGTCCGACCGCCTCAAGAGTGCCGATCTGGCGGAGGAACTCGGCACCACCCCCGGGTTCATCCCCCAGGTGATGGGACCGCTCGTGCGGACCGGCTGGGTCCGCTCGGTGCCCGGACCGACCGGCGGATACGAACCACTCGTTGCCCTGGGCTCGCTCACCGTGCTCGAGGTGATCGAGGTGATCGACGGCCCGACCGATACAGGCCGCTGTGTTGTTGCGGAACGATCCTGCGACGCCGTCGAACCGTGTGCGCTGCACGTCGCGTGGGCCCACGCCCGAAGCGAATTGCGAACGTCACTGGCAGGTCTCACGCTCGACAGCCTCGCGGGAGGGTGTTGACAGCGTGACGGTCGACGCCACGATCGACGATCGGCCGGCTCGAATGAGTTGGCGTGGGGTTGCAATGCCGAGTGAGCACGGTGGATGGGGACTCACCGCCGAACCCATCCTGCTCGGCTTGCTCGTCGCGTTCTCATGGTCGGGGCTGGCGATCGGGGTGGCCGCACTGCTGGCGTTCCTTGTGCGAACCCCGGTGAAACTGCTCGCCGTCGACCGTCGACGTGGACGTCACCTCGAACGTGATCAGCGGGCTCGGCGCTTCGCCATCGTGGAGCTGCTGCTGCTGGGGGTCCTCGGTCTGACGGCGATCTCGTCGGCGGGTTGGAGCTGGCTGATTCCAGTCGCGATTGCACTGCCGCTGGTCGCGGTCGAGTTCTGGTTCGACGTGCGCAGCCGAAGCCGTCGCCTGATCCCCGAGCTGTGCGGTGCGGTCGGTGTGTCGGCAACCGCTGCAGCGATCGTCGTGGCCGGTGATGGTTCGGCTCGTCTGGCGGCGGCGGCCTCGCTGATCTTGGCAGGACGCGTCGTCGCGTCGATTCCGTTCGTGCGTGCGCAAATCCAACGTCTCCGACACACGGGTGTATCCCTACGCGTCGCTGACTCGATGCAGATTGTCGGCGTCGCCATCGCGCTCGTTGCCGTCGTCGTTTACTTCCCGGTCATGCTCGGCGCTCTCGCGGTTGCGGTGCTCGCACTCGCCCAGGCGATATGGATGCGCCGCAGCCCGGTCCCGCCGCCAATGAGGATCGGCATTCGCCAGATGCTGCTCGGCTTCGCCGTGGTGATTGCGGCTGCCGTCGGCGTCCTCGCGCTGGCCTGACGCCTGCTCGACGCCTGGGTTCTTGTTCGAGGACCTTCGACCCTGGATGTCCATGAGTCACATAGTCATAGATTAATGGAGAGGTGCCGATCGACGGTCGGCCGACACAGGAGGTCCGGATGAACACTCGATCGATCGTGCGAGGCACATTCGTCGTCGCGCTCGTACTGGCGGCCGCCGCGTGTGGCACCGACGCTCCGGATGCTCCAGGTGCAGCCGGTGCGGCACCCGTGGCTGCAGAGACAGCAAGTGCGCCTTCGGGAGCGCTGTCCGCTGGTGATTCGGTCGAGTTCGTCGCGACGGAGTTCGCCTTCGCTCCGTCGGAGGTCATGGCCGAGCCCGGTAGCTACAGCGGCACCCTCGTCAATGACGGAGCGATCGAGCACGACATCACGTTCGACAACGGCGAGGCGGTGGTCGCTGCCGCCGGCGAAACCGTCGAGTTCGAGTTCGAGGTGCCCGAGGAGGGTGTCAGCTACTGGTGCTCGATCCCGGGCCACAAGGACGCCGGCATGTCCGGCATCATCAACACGTCGGCATCGGCAGCTGAGGAGACTGCGGCGCCCATGGAAGGCCACGGCGCCGTCGGCGATGCTGCGGCGACGGTCGAGGCCGATCCCAACGCAGCTCCCTACGAATATCGTGACCCGCGTGCGCCCGCACGTGGCGAGGGCGAAGGCTTCACCTTGACCCCGGGCGGAGCTCCCGATGGTGGTGACCTGATCGACGTCGAGATGGTCGTGGAAGAGAAGCAGGCGACCGTCGCCGAAGGTTTCGTGCAACAGATCTGGACGTTCAACGGCACGATGCCGGGTCCGGTCATCCGCACGCAGGTCGGCGACACCGTACGGGTCCATCTGATCAATCCTGCGGAGGCAACTGTGTCGCACTCCGTCGATTTCCATGCGTCGCAGGTCGCATGGAACGATGAGATGCGCTCGCTCGCTCCCGGTGAGGAACTGATCTACGAGTTCACGACCGAGTATGCAGGTGTCTGGATGTACCACTGCGGATCCGACCCGGTGCTCCACCACATCGCCAACGGAATGTTCGGCATGGTGATTGTCGAGCCCAAAGGTGGCTTGCCGCCGATGGAGAACGAATTCTTCATCGTGCAACAGGAGTGGTACCTCGGGCCCCAGGGCGAGGTGTCGTCGCTCGCCAAGGCCAACCAGGCCGCTCCGGCACCGGACTTCGTGATGTTCAACGGTGCAGCGTTCCAGTACAAGGACAACCCGATCCAGATCCCGACCGGTGAGGAGGTCCGGCTGTTCGTCCTCGATGTCGGTCCGTCGATCGACTCCTCGTTCCACGTCGTCGGCACGATCTTCGACAACGTGATCAAGGAAGGCATCCACCTGGAGCGCGGCAACGACGGCAACTGGGGATCGCAGGCCGTCGACCTGTCGCCGGCACAGGGCGCAGTGATCGAGCTGAAGGCTGCTGAGGACGGGCTGTATCCCATGGTGACGCATGCCTTCAACTTCCCCGGACGCGGAGCGGTGGGCCTGCTGCAGGCAGGCGACGGCGAACCCTGAGGGCGGTGCGGGGCGTCGCTGCGAACCGCTGGCACACTGCCTGCGTGTCATCGCTCCCCACCGACAGCTCGTCGTCTGCCATCGAAGCCGTTGGCCTCACCAAGCACTACGGCGACGTCCACGCGCTTGACGGCCTCGACCTCGTCGCTCCGGCCGGCAAGGTGACCGCCGTCCTCGGCCCCAATGGGGCCGGCAAGACCACGTTCGTCCGCGCCGTCGCCACGCTCATGCGACCCGATAGCGGCGCCCTGACCGTGTCGGGAATCGACGCCATCAAGCATCCCGACAAGGTCAGGCGGGTGATCGGCCTGGCCGGCCAGAACGCTGCGGTCGAGCCGGCGCTCACCGGGCGTGAGAACCTGGTGATGGTGGCCCGACTGTTCGGGCACAACCGCACCGACGCCGCGGCGGCGGCCACCGCAGTCCTCGAGGAGATCTCGCTCACCGACGACGCCGATCGGGCAGTGAAGGAGTACTCGGGCGGTATGCGCCGCCGGCTCGACCTCGGTGCGAGCCTCGTCGGGTCACCCCATCTGTTGCTCCTCGACGAGCCGACCACCGGGCTCGACCCACGCACTCGTCTCGAACTCTGGGACTCCATCCGAACGCTGGTTGCCGGCGGGACTGACGTGCTGCTCACTACCCAATACCTGGAGGAAGCCGACCAGCTCGCCGACCACATTGTCATCATCGACCATGGTCGATCGATCGCCACCGGCACCCCGACCGAACTCAAGGCGCGTGCTGGGCTCGACATGGTCGAGATCCGGGTCACGCACAGCAGTGATCTTGCATCCGTTGCTTCGATGCTTGCGCCGCTCGGCACCGAACCGCCTCACCTCGACGAGCCGGGCCGGCGGGTGTCGGTGCCGGTCGCCGAAGGAACGAACCGTCTCGCCGACGCCGTGCGGCTGCTGACGGACAGCGGGATCGAACTCGACGACATCGGCCTGCGCCGCCCGACCCTCGACGAGGTCTTCCTCGCCATCACCGGAGCTCGAGTATGACCCTCACGATCACGCCCCCCGCCCATCCACCCAGCGCGCTGGCAACGGCCAACACCTATGCGGGGCGCACCATCAAGCAGTTCATACGCACGCCACAACTTCTGGTGGTGCAGGCACTGACGTCGACGATGTTCCTGTTGATCTTCCGCTATGTGTTCGGCGGGGCGATCCAGACCGGTGACGTCGAGTACGTCGACTTCCTCATCCCCGCGCTCGCCGCCGTCACTGGCTTGTTCGCCAGCGGCGCCGTCGGAGTCGCCGAGGATGCCGAGAGCGGACTCTTCGATCGACTGCGGTCGCTGCCCGTTCCACGATGGGCACTGCTCTTCGGACGCTCGATGGCCGACACAGCGCTGATCTGTTGGGGGACGTTCGTCGCGCTGATCGTTGGCTTCATGGTCGGGTTCCGCCCGAGTGGTGGTCTTGTGGCTGCACTTGTCGCTGTGGCGTTGTGCGTACTGTTCGCCGCCGCCTTTGCGTGGCTCCAGATCTACATCGGCCTCGCGGCCGGAAACGCCCGAGCGGCCCAGGGCCTTTCGTTCGCGGTCTTCCCGCTCATCTTCGTGTCGAGCGCGTATGTGCCGGTCGAGACGATGCCCGGCTGGCTCCAGCCGATCGCCGCCAACCAGCCCGTGACGGCGATGGTTGGTGCGGTGCGAACGCTCACGCTCGGCGGTGACACCGAGGCGCTTCTCGGCCACAGTGCCAGCTGGTTCTTCGTGAGGTCGATCGCGTGGTCGTTCGTCCTTCTCGCGGTGTTCATCACGCTGTCGGCACGCCGATTCGCCCGCCTGTGAGCCGATCGGACGTCCGGCTGATGGATGAGACGAGCGGTTGCTCACCCCCTGCGGTGGCGTCGGCAGGCACGATGACGACCGTGGTTGGGGTTGGATCGCGAATCGGTCGAGTCGCCGGGCTGACCGTCGTCCATACTGTCTGTCAATCATGCCCCGACCCGACGACCTCCCCGCGGCAGCCAACTTCGTTCGCGAGTTGGTGATCGCCGACAACGAAGCCGGCACCTTCGCAGGCCGCGTCCAGACCCGCTTTCCACCGGAGCCGAACGGGTACCTGCACATCGGCCACGCCAAGGCGATCACCGTCGACTTCGGCATCGCCGAGGAATTCGACGGCGTATGCAACCTGCGCTTCGACGACACCAACCCCGACACCGAGGACACGAGCTATGTCGATGGCATCGTGGCGGATCTGGCCTGGCTCGGGTACCCGATCGAGGGTGATCCGCTCTATGCCAGCGACTATTTTGACCAGCTCTACGCCTGGGCCGAGCTGCTGGTGACGAAGGGGTTGGCCTACGTCGACGAGCAGGACGGCGAGACAATTTCGGCGCAGCGCGGCGGCTATGGAAATCCGGGAGTCGAGAGTCCGTTCCGTGACCGGCCTGTCGAGGAGAACCTCGAGCTGTTCCGGCGCATGCGAGCCGGCGGATTCGCCGAGGGTGCTGCGGTTCTGCGAGCCAAGGTCGACATGCAGCACGAGAACATGCAGTTGCGTGATCCGATCATGTACCGCATTCGTGGTGTGCATCACCACCGGACCGGAGCGCTCTGGAACATCTATCCCACGTACGACTGGGCCCATGGCCAGAGCGACGCGATCGAAGGTGTCACCCATTCGTTGTGCACGCTCGAGTTCGACAGTCACCGCGCGCTCTACGATTGGTATCTCGAACAACTCCCGCTGCCGTTCGAACGGCCCCGCCAGACCGAGTTCGCCCGGCTGGAGTTGACCCATACGGTCACGTCGAAGCGGCGCCTGGCGAAGCTTGTCGAGAACGGCACCGTCGACGGATGGGACGACCCGCGCATGCCAACGCTACGTGGCCTTCGCCGACGCGGATATCCGGCGTCGGCGATCAGGGAGTTCTGCAACTTCATCGGGGTGTCGCGCACCAACAGCCGACACCAGATCGAACTGCTCGAGTCATTCGTTCGAACCGAGTTGAACCGCTCGGCGCTGCGCCGGATGGCGGTGTTACGTCCGTTGAAGGTCGTCGTCACCAACTGGCCGACCGATGGCAACGGGGAGCCCGTCGTCGAGATGATGGAGTTGGCGAACAACCCAGAGAACGTCGACGACGGGACCCGCTTGGTGCCGTTCACGGGCGAGTTCTTCATCGAGCACGAGGACTTCATGGCCGAGCCGGCGCCGAAGTACTTCCGGCTCTCGCCAGGCAAGGAGGTGCGTCTGCGGGGCGCCTACTTCGTGACGGCGACCGGCTTCGACACCGATTCCGACGGCAAGGTCGTCGAAGTTCAGGTCACCTACGACCCGGCGTCCCGAGGTGGCAACGCGCCCGACGGACGCAAGGTCAAGTCGACGATGCACTGGGTGTCGGCGGCGCACGCAGTCGACGCATCGGTGGCGCTGTACGACCGCTTGTTCACGGCCGAGATCCCGGGGGAGTCGACCGGTGACGCATTCGACGACTTGAATCCAGACTCCCGGGAACTGCTCGTCGATGTCAAGCTCGAACCGGCACTGGCCGACGCTGCGCCGGGCCAGGTCGTCCAGTTCGAGCGGCTCGGCTACTTTGCGCTCGATCCTGACCAGCCGATGCTGTTCCACCGAACAGTTGGCCTCCGCGACGAGTGGGCCAACATCCAGAAGCGGTCATGACTGTTACATCTGGGGTCTGACCCCCGGCGTAACGGTCACGCAGCGCGACAGGACAAGCGCCGTGGGTGCCGGTACTCTCACCCGAATGTCCCCGATCAGTCGACTGCTCTTGGTCGCGTGCGCCCTCACGCTGGTGGTGCCGCTGGCCATCGCCGAACCCATCCCTGCCGCAGCTGCCTCTGCGTCCGTCACCTGCGACCCACAACCGGCGGGGGGCCCGTCGACGGGGGCACCGATGCTGAGCTACACGCCGATCAACCCGGTTCGGCTCGTCGACACCCGCAACAACATCGGCGGCGTGGGCGCGCCCATCGATCGTGGCTGCACGCTGCGCGTGAGTATCGGCGCCGACATTCCGTCGAATGCGCAAGCGGTCGCACTCTCGATGACGGCGGTTTCTGATGAGGCTGACTACTTCACGGTGTATCCGTGTGCATCGGGACGGCCCGAGACGTCGAACCTCAACTCCAGGGCGGGTTTTGCAACACCGAACCTCGTGGTAGCGATCCCCGATGCGAACCGGGAGGTCTGCATCTTCAGTCACGGGCCTTCGCACTTGATCATCGACTTGTCCGGCTGGTGGTCCGACGGCCCGGATCGGTTGTCGTCGATCAGCCCAGAGCGTGTGTACGACAGCCGCCGTCCGGGTTTGGCGCCGCTCGGCCGGTTCCGGGTGCGTGAAGTGCAGATTCCCGTGAGTGTCGTGCCCGACAACGCCACCGCCGCTGTCGTCAATCTCACCGCCGCCAATGCCGTGCAGCCCGGTTACATGACGGCTTTCCCGTGCGGCCAACCGGCTCCCAATGCATCGAATGTCAACTTCCTCGCCGGCGAGGCGCGCGCAGTGGGAGCCATCGTCGGGCTCGGCCTCGGCAGAACGCTGTGTGTGATCGCCGACACCACGGTGCACGTGATCGTCGACGTGAGCGGCTATTACGCGCCGGCGCCTGGGTTCGGTCCGACCGCTGCGGTCGAGCCGAGCGCAGGCCGACGGGTGGTCGACAGTCGCAACGGGATCGGTGGATCCCGTCAACCACTGGCAGCCGGGGAAGTCCGCGCATTCGATCCCGTTGCAGGGCTTGCCGATGCGAACGATGCCTCCGCAGTGATGTTGAACTTCGTGTCGACCGATGCCGTGGCGGCCGGGTTCCTGACGGCGTTTCCGTGCGGTGGTGCAGTCCCGGAGGTCTCCAACCTGAACTTCGTCGGCGGCGAGGCGGCGACCAATCTGTCCGCAGTCGACCTCGGAGCTGACCGCCAAGTGTGTGTCGTGTCGTCTGTTCAGACCAACCTCATTGTCGACGTGTTCGCCGTGATGACCGCGCCGAGCGGATCACCCGTCGAGCGACTGTCGTTCGACAAGCCGACGTGGCCGACGTTCGACCCGTCGGCGACCGACTACGTGATCGAATGCGGCGCTGGCGCGGGCACGGCGAACGTTGAACTCGACGTGGACTTCCTGCCGTTGACGTCGGCTGGATTGTCCGTAGCCGGTCAGCCGGCAACCGGGTTGGGGAGCGGGTCGGTGACGGTTCCGCTGCGCGCAGATCAACCGCTCGTTGTGTCGACGATCCGCCAGGGGATCCCGCTCGATTACCACTTCCGCTGTGTACCCGACGACTTCCCGAAGCTCGAGGTGCTCCGACCCGGCCAGCCGACGCCTGGTTGGTACCTCACGACGTTCGGCTTCGGCAGCTCGAGTGGCAAGTTCGCCGTCATCATGGACAACCACGGCGCACCGGTCTGGTACAAGCGCACCACGGTCCCGGTCATCGACTTCAAAAGGCTGCCGAGTGGATCACTCGCCTACACCCCGCAGCGTGGCGCCTACGGAATTGACCCCGGGCAGGGCTACTGGGTCACCAACCTCCAGGGCGGCCCGCCAGCGAATCCGACCGTCCTACGGCGGACGTCGAATCCCACCGCGCTTCCCACTGACCACCACGACTACCTCGAGTTCGCTGGCGGTCGGACGCTGGTCAGCTATCCCATCGTCACGGGGCCGACTCCGTTGTTCGGGGCGAGCAACAAGTTCGCCGACGGCGTGATCGAGGAGCAGAACGATGCCGGCACACCGATCTGGACGTGGGAGGCCAGTGATCACTTCGCTCCCGCTGAATCGACGTTTCCGCTGAACTTCGCCGTGAACCCGTTCATTCCCGGCTTCCCGGACGCATGGGACGTCTCGCACATCAACTCGATCGACCGTGAGCCCGACGGCGATTACGTCGTGGCGGCCCGCCATCTCGACGCCGTGTTCCGCGTGGACAGAGCCACGGGCAAGATCGACTGGGTACTCGGCGGCCCTGTGCCGTCGGCGAGCAGCCCGGCCCCGGTGCGGCCCGCACCTCTCACGATCATCGGCGACGACGAGTACAAGGGACCCAAGCGTCCGCACGATGCGCGGCTGAACGGCAACGTGCTGACGATGATGGACAACCGGGCGGGTATGCCCGGTCAGAAGTCGCGGGCCGTTGCGTATGCGATCGACACGACCGCTGGTACGGCCACCCTGCTGTGGGAGTTCCGCAATGCGGGGCCGTTCACCGGCGACACGCTCGGCAGCGTTCAGCAGGCAGCCGATGGTTCGGTTCTCATCGGCTGGGGCGCCGGCCTCCAGCCGATGATCGAGGAACTCGCTCCCAACGGCACCCGCCTGATGGCGATCGGCCAACGCACCGGCGGCAGCTCCTACCGCACCGTGAAGTACCCGCCGAGCGACTTCGACGTCAACGCACTCCGCGCCAACGCCGGCGGCATCGCACAACCGCCCCCACCCTGATCGTGTTACGTCCGGGGTCAGACCCCAGACGTAACACCTCGCCCTGACACTCAGCCTTCGGAGTACCAGGTGCAGCCGTACTGTTCGGGGTCGCCCCAGGTGACCGAGTCGCGGGGCTCGAGGGTCTGGCGGTCACTGAACTTCATCTGGTCGAGACCGACGGTGACCAACTCGTCGTCGATCACGATCGAACGCTGCAACGGGTTCCAGCAGCCCTGGTTGTTCGAGTTGCCGTGGCTGATCGTGCCGCGGGCAACCAGTTCTCGCCCGTTCAGTTCGGCGACCACTGCCCCACCGCCCGCAGCGTTGATGTCCTTGGCGAGGCAGTCGACCGCCGGTCCGCAGTCGCCCCATCCGGGTGACACCGGCAGCACGATCGTGCCGTCGGGCTCCCAGAACAGGAACGCCTTGTGGTCCCATTCGACCTCGCTCTGGCCGCCGATCGGCAGCGTGCTGATGCGTTGCGGATTGGACGGATCACTCACGTCGAACAGGCTCAATTGCGTGCCGGTGGTCCGACCCTCGTCGGTGGCGTCCTGGCCGACGCCCAGCAGCAGGCCATCGCCGACCGGATGGAGGTAGGCGGAATAGCCGGGGATCTTCAGCTCGCCGTCGAGCACCGGGTTGGCCGGGTCGGACAGATCGATCACGTACAGCGGGTCGACCTGGCGGAATGTGACGACGTAGCCGACGTCATCGATGAACCGAACGGCCTGAATCTGTTCGCCCTTGCCGAGCCCGGAGATTGAGGAGATCTGCTCGAGGTCGGTTCCGTTCGGGCGCAGCACGTAGACGGTCGACTCGCTCTGGTCGCCGAAGTTGCCCCAGTTGTCGGTGGTGGTCGCCACACGGAGGTCGCCGTTGTACTCGCTCATCGCGAACTGGTTCAGCAGCCGGCCCTCGACCTCACCGGAGGCGACGTACGTCGCACCGGTCCCCTCGTCGAGCTGGAACTGGTGGATCAGCGTCGGCGGCGGGCCCTGCAGGTCGTCGGCCACGCTGGTCGATGGGGCGACCTCGGTGGTGTCACCTTCCAACGGCATCGGCACCGGTCCGCCCCA
>JANPCI010000009.1:0-1779 GCA_031430875.1 Actinomycetes bacterium
CTACTTGACGGCGTAGATGTCGTAGACCACGCCGGTCGGATTCGACCGCCCGATGCCGACGCCCAACACGTTGTTCAAGTACGCGTAGCGCGGGTCGCCGGTCTGGAACAGCGGGGCGGTCCGGATCTCGAACAGCCCGTCTCCGATGGGGGTGCCGACGCCGGCGTACGACACGTAGATGTCGGCGCCATCGTCGGTGCGCAGATTGAGGCGGACGTCGAGCAGCAACGTTCCATCCGAGCGGGCCATTGGCCAGTCAGCGCCTGCAACGCCCGGGATCGCCGACGCAGTGATCTTCGGCCCGACGAACGTGGCCTCGGTAACCGTCACGGTCACCCGGGTTCCATTCGTCCCCATCACCAGCACCGGCGTCACGGCCTGGGTGGTAGCGGTCAAGGTGCCGAGGAACTCGACGGGAATCGTGTTTCGATCGGGAGAGTCGCTGGTGGTGTCTGTCATGGCCGAACCGTATCGCGCCGGTTCAGGCGACGGACCGGTCGGCGGTGCGGCAGATCAGCGCGAGGCCGGCGGCGAGGGAGACACCGCCCATGCGGAGAAAGACGCCTTCGAAATCGCTCGGTCCGGTCTCGTCACGCACGAAGATGCTGACGATCGACACGACGCCGACCACACCGAGGGTGATGGCGATGGCGGCGACGCCGCTCAGCAGCGCACTCAGCCATGGCTCGCGGTCGCGTCCGGCGAGCCATGTTGCAAGCGCTGCGACGAACGCGGCCGGCGCGAGCACCACCAGGTTCGGTGGCAGCACGAGGAAGCTCAGCACTTCGATGCGCTGATCCCACACGCCGGCGAAGGGCTGCTCGCCGACGTCGCGAACGCGTTCCAACTGGAACGCAATGAACCCGATCGAGCCACCGAGCAGGAGCCAGCCGGCGATCGTCAGGCTGCGGATGAGGGCGGCGCGGGAGTCGGGCGTCAGCGCCGGATCAGTCCCAGGCACACTGCATCCGCTTGATGCCGTTGATGAACCCGCTCTGGAGGTAGGCCGGCTCGCCCGTGATTCGCAGCGACGGGAGTCGAGTCTGGATGACATCGAACATCACGGTCATCTCCCGACGGGCGAGATTCGCTCCGAGGCAGAAGTGCGGGCCGCCCGCTCCGAACCCGATCTGGGCGGGGTGCGGCTCGCGTCGCACGTCGAATGTGTATGGGTTCTCGAACACTCGCTCGTCGCGATTGCCGGAGTTGTACCACATCACAACCTTCTCGCCGGCGGCGATCGGGTGGCCGGCGATCTCGGTGTCCTCGGTGGCGGTGCGACGGAAATGGATCACCGGGGTGGCCCATCGGACGATCTCCTCGACCGCGGTCTTCGAGTTGGCGTCAAAGTCGTTGTACAGCAGGTCGCGCTGGTCGGGATAGTCGGTGAAGGCCAACATGCCATGGCTGATGGCGTTGCGGGTGGTTTCGTTGCCGGCCACGACGAGCAGGATGAAGAACGATCCGAACTCCTGAGGAGTCAGCTGCTCGCCATCGACCTCCGCTGCCATCATCACCGAGGTGATGTCGTTCTGCGGGTTGGCCTTGCGGTCCTCGCCGAGCGCCTGGGCGTACATGAACATCTCGAGCACCTGTGCCATGAACTGGTCGTATGACGTCACCATGTCGGGATCGCCACCACCCAGGATCGTGTTCGTCCACGCAAAGATCTTCCCGTAGTCGTCCGACGGGATGCCCATCATGTCGCAGATGATCTCGAGCGGGAGCGCAGCTGCGATGTGCTCGACGAAGTCACATGATTTGTCGGGGAAGCCTGCG
>JANPCI010000010.1:0-4273 GCA_031430875.1 Actinomycetes bacterium
GGCACGCCCGATGAAGTCGTCGAGACGCTTCGTGCCTGGGCCGACGCTGGCGCCGATCGGATCTATCTCCAGGTGATGGATCTCAGCGACCTCGACCACCTCGACCTCATCGCCCGCGAGGTCGCCCCGCATCTCACCTGATCAGGTCCGCACCCCTCCCCCTTCGCCTTCGCCTTTTCGGTTTGCGTGACACAACGGTTGGGACGGGCCAGTGGAACTGCAACGCAAACAGGCTGGGCGGTGTCGGCCGGCTGCGAGTCGGCACCGCACGGACTGACACGATGCAGACCATGGGGAACACAGGAGTTGGCGGACCACTCGACGGCGTGAAGGTACTGGACTTCTCGGTGATGATCTCCGGTCCGCTCGCGGCGATGATGCTCGCCGACCAGGGAGCCGACGTCATCAAGGTCGAATCGCCCGGACTCGGCGACATCATGCGGTTCCTCGGCACCCAAAAGGGCGGGATGACCGGCATCTTCGCGAACAACAACCGCGGAAAGCGTTCGATCGTCGTCGACCTCAAACAAGACGCCGGGACCGACCTGGTCCGACGACTCGTCGAGGACGCCGACGTGCTCATCCAGAACTACCGGCCGGGGGCGATGGACCGACTCGGGCTCGGCTACGACGACGTGAAGTCGATCAATCCCAACCTCATCTACACCTCGATCTCCGGCTACGGACAGGACGGGCCCTACAGCAGTCGACGGGTGTACGACAATGTGATCCAGGCAGCATCGGGCCTGGCGAGTGTGCAGGGCGATCCGGCGACCGGCGAACCGGCGCTCTACCGAACACTCATCTGCGACAAGACGACCGCGTACACCGCGGCGCAGGCGATCACGGCGGCACTGTTCGCGAGGGCGACGGGCAGGGCTGCCGGCCAGCACATTGAACTGGCGATGCTCGACACGGCGATCGCGTTCATGTGGCCCGACTCCGCGATGGATGCTGCACTGCTCGACGACGACGTGATGCGGGCGCCGACGATCGCCGCCAACTACGCGATCACCCGACTCGCAGACGGCTTTGCAGCAGCATCGCCGGTCACCGACTCGGAGTTCCGTGGGCTGTGTGCGGCGCTCGGGGTTCCCGAGGTCGCCGATGATCCTCGATTTGGCGACGTGATGTCGAGGATGGCCAACCTCGGCGCCATGGCGGAGCTGCTCGTCAACGCCGCGACCTCGTGCACCGTCGACGACTTCACCAGCCGGTCGGTCGAACACGACGTCCCCGCTTCCAAGATCACCTCGCTCGACGAGATCCACGACGATCCGCAAGTGGTCCACAACGCCGTGTTCGTCGAGCGCAAACACCCACTCGCCGGACGCCTACGTGAACCCCGCGCTGCCGCTCGGCTCTCGGCCACCCCACAAAGAGTGAGCGACCACGCGCCGGCGTTCGGCCAGCACAGCGACGACATAGTCGCCGAGATCGGTCTCGACGCTGCAGCGCTGCGCGCCGCCGGCGTCATCTTCTGACCACGTCAGGTCGTGTTCGAAGCTCGTCCATTCGTTGCGTGTACGGTGCGAGTCGGGAACGGCGCTCACCCGCGCTGTGGGGAAGAGGAATCATGTCGATGCGCTGGATCGAAGATAATCCACCGAGTTCGAGCCTGCCGTTCTGGACACGGGCGAACGTCGGCGAAGTACTTCCAGATCCGCCGTCACCGCTCGGCTGGGACCTCGTATGGGAGAACGGAACGCTCCTCGGGTGGCGTGACTGCGCCATCAATCGGCTGGGCTTCGCGCCGGAGGAAGTCAGTGAGGTCAGGCCCGAGGTCAGCGGACTGTTCGGGGGGTATGCGTATCTGAACGCGTCGCTCAACAGGGTGTTCGGGTATCGAGCCCCCGGCATGACGGCCAGCACGATCGACGACATCTACTTCGGCGATCACCCCGACGTTCCACCGGTTGTCATCGGCGACTGGTGGGACAACCAGCGCGCGACCGCCGAGCTCGAGGGATGGATGGGCTGGGCGCTGACCGCTACCGAGCAGCCCGACCTCGAGCATGATCGTGAGATCGCCGAAGCCGCTCGCGCCAACCGACCCGACTTCGACGCGATGTCGAACACCGAACTGATCACGTTCGCGACATCCCAAATCCCGACGATCCGTCGGATGTTCGACCAGCACATCAACCAGAGCGGGTGCGCCACGATCGGCCCGGGCATCATTGCCGCCGTTGCTGTTGCCGTGGGTGATCCGACCCTCACGCTCAAGATCATCGGTGCGGTCGGTGATGTCGACTCGGCCGCGCCGAGTTACGCCATGTGGGACCTGTCGCGAGTGGTCGCCAACGCACCCACACTGATGGCCGCCTTCGAGGAGGGCGTGGTGGGACTCGCTACGCGCCTGGGCGATCTCGACGACCCGCACGCAACTGCGTTCCTCACTGGACTCGACGGGTTCATGTTCCGATTCGGGTCACGAGGCCCCAACGAGTGGGACATCCACGCCCACGTCTGGGAGACCAGGCCCGAGCTTGTGCTGTCGGCGATCGACCGGATGCGTTTCGCCGGCGACGACGAATCGCCCGAGCGTCGCCACGCCAGGCGTGAACACGAGCGCGATGCAATCGTTGCCAACCTCATCGAGGCGCTGACGGGAGATCCCGAGACCCAGGGTCAGTTCCTCATTGGGGCCGCATCTGCGGCCCGTTTCGTGGCGGGACGCGAGAGGTCGAAGACGTCGATCATCAAGGTGATCCACGAGTGTCGCCTGGCCGTGTGGGAAGTCGGCCGTCGTCTCGTCGAGGCCGGTGGTGCCGACGAACCGCGTGCCATCTGCATGCTGTTGCTCGACGAGATCGACCACGCGATGGCCGATCCCACCTGGGCCCGCCAGACGATCAACGAACGTCAGGCGCACTTCGACCATCTCCAGACCCTGGAGCCGCCGTTCATCTTCAACGGCGAGTGCCCGTCGGTCGACACCTGGCCACGCAAAGGCGCCAACACCGTTGAGGTCCTGGGAGTGGGCGGCACCCTGCAAGGCATGCCGGGTTCATCAGGCGTCCATCGCGGCACGGCCCGCGTCGTGCTCGACCCAGGCGATCCGACCGCACTCGACCCGGGCGACGTGCTGGTCGCTCCGCACACCGACCCGGCTTGGACGCCGCTGTTCGTCACTGCTGGGGCCGTCGTGGTCGACGTCGGCGCAACCCTGAGTCACGCCATCATCGTCAGCCGCGAGCTCGGGCTGCCGTGCGTGGTGTCGGCCACCGATGCGACGCGGATGATCCCCGATGGTGCGCTCGTCGAGGTCGACGGCGACACGGGGCTGGTCACCGTGCTCGAGGTCTGAGCCCGCCGGTTCGACGGAATTCAGCCGGCGACGAAGCCACCGGCGACGAGTGCTCGATCTACGATGCCGGCGAGACGGACCGTGTCGCTCGGATTCTCGCCACTGACGGTGACCGCCCAGGTGACGTTGTCGGCGCGATCGAACACCATCGCGTGGGTGCTCTCGATCGTTCCCGTGTGGCCAACGGCTCCTTCGCCAAACAGGATCAGGCCCATCCCGTAGCCGCGATCCGGCGCCAGTGGATCGGTTGCGCTCGTCTTCATCATCGCCACCGTCTCCGGCTCGAGCGGCCTCCACCCCGGGATGTCGGCGTCGAGTGAGTCGATGATCTTCACGAGATCCGACGGTGTGGCCACCCATGCGCCGGCCGCGCCGAGCACCTCCATGTAGTTGCGGCCTTCCACCGTTCGGTGCTCGACCTCGCCCGGCCCAGGGTCGTACGTGGGTGCAAGCCTCATGCCAGAGATTCCGAGCGGGGTGAGCAACCGCTCGTACACGACCTGCTCGTAGGGCTCGCTGGTGAGGTGTTCGATCAGCAGCCCGAGGACGCAGTAGTTCATGTTGCTGTAGCGGAAGCTCGCACCCGACAACGATCGGCCGAGTCCGTACGCAGCTGCCTCCTTGCATGAGCCGACCTGGTTGCGGAAGAAGACGCTCTCGTACTGCGCAAGCCCCGACGTGTGCGTCAGCAGCTGACGAATCGTGATCGCCGACACCGCCGCGCTTGGTGACGTGATCCCGACGTCGGCTGCGACCAGCCCGCCGACCGGTTCGTCGAGACCCACGAGGCCCTCTTCGACCAGCTGCAGCATCGTGATCGCCGTGATGGTCTTGGAGACGCTGGCGATGCGGAAGAGATCGTTCGTGGACACTGCATCGAACGTGGCGGGGATCCGCGCTCCGAACGCCCCCTCGTGAACGATCTCACCGTCGATCGCAACTGCGACCGACACGGCGTCGGAA
>JANPCI010000011.1:0-1627 GCA_031430875.1 Actinomycetes bacterium
AAGCTGGCCGGGCACGAGCGGCTCGAAGTAGAAGAACTCCACGTCGGGCGCGACGTAGAAAGTCAGGCCGGCATCGTGAGCTTCCTTCACGTGGCGGCGCAGCACCTGGCGCGGATCGCCCTCGAACGGTGTTCCGTCGAGATTGTGGATGTCGCAGAAGATGCGCGCCTCGGGCACCTTGGGGTCGCCCCACGGCAGCAGCTCGAACGTGTCGGGATCAGGCATGGCCAACACGTCGGCCTCCTGGACGCGCGAGAACCCGTCGATCGACGACCCGTCGAAGGTCATGCCATCCTCGAGGGCGTTCTCGAGTTCAGCCGGTGAGATCGCCAGGCTCTTCAGAGTGCCGAGCACATCGGTGAACCACAGCCGCACGAGTCGTACGCCACGTTCTTCCACACTGCGAAGGACGTAGTCGCGCTGTTGGTCCAGCATGTCGGTCATTCTCCAAGTCTCTCGCGGTTCGGTCGGGAATGCGACAGGGCGGGAGCCGAGGCCCCCGCCCTGTTCACGGATCGTGGGTGTTGGTCGCCATCACGGGACGGCGGTCAACGGCTCACTTCATGGCGCCGCAGATCGTCTCCACCATGAGGCGGGCGACGACGTACGGGTCGATGTTGGCGTTCGGGCGGCGGTCCTCGAGGTAGCCCTTTCTGTCGATGGCCACCTGCCACGGGATGCGGATCGATGCGCCGCGGTCGGACACCCCGTAGCTGAATTGGTCGTGGCGCTGTGTTTCGTGGGCGCCCGTCAGACGGTCCTCGATGCCGATGCCGTAGTTGGCGATGTGCAGTTCGGCCTTCTCGCCGAGCGCCTTACAACCGGCTTCGATGTACTTGTAGCCACCGTCGGCACGCATCTCCTTGGTGGAGAAGTTGGTGTGGGCTCCGGCGCCGTTCCAGTCGCCCTTGGCCGGCTTGGCATCGAGCGTGGCGGCAATGCCGTAGTCCTCACCGATCCGGTAGAGCAACCAGCGGGCGATCCACAGTTGGTCGGCCACTTCGAGCAGGCCGACCGGGCCGACCTGGAACTCCCACTGTCCGGGCATGACCTCGGCGTTGATACCCGAGATCGACAGGCCGGCCGCAAGGCATGCTTCGAGGTGGTCTTCCACCGGCGGGCGGGAAGCCGTAGGGACGACCGTTCTTCATCAGGGTGAATTCCTGCTCGATGCCGAACAGTGGCTCGTGCTGCTTGTACTTCTTCGCGGTCTTGGCGGCAGCGGCCCGAGTGTTGGTCGGGTGCGGCTTGCCGTCGACCAGCATCACCTCGCACATCACGAGTACGTCATCGCCGCCACGGATCGGGTCGGGATAGCTCGCGACGGGCTTGAGCACGCAGTCGCTCTTGTCGCCCGTTGCCTGGTTGGTGCTCGATCCGTCGAAGCCCCAGATGGAGAGCTCATCACCGTCGTCGAGGATCTTCGTCTTCGATCGGAGTTTCGATGTCGGCATGGTGCCGTCGACCCAGATGTATTCGGCCTTGTAAACCACAGTTGTCCTCAATTCGTCCACGTGAGTAGGGGTGCAGGCGATCAACCTAGGTCGTCGCCCAATGGCAGGCGGCATCGTCGCAGCACCGGGTTGCGGAGTCGTTGCCTCATTGTGAACGGCGTGTGAACTGGCCC
>JANPCI010000012.1:0-11609 GCA_031430875.1 Actinomycetes bacterium
TCAGCCGGTGAGATCTTTGGCGATGCCGTAGAAGTAGTTGGCGGACAGCCCGAGCGAGTCGACGTCGATGCGTTCGTCGTTGCCGTGGAAGCGTGATCCGAACGTGGCGAAGTCCATCTGGGGTGAGAACAGCCCGGCGCCGTAGGCCGTGACGCCGCGCTCTCGGTAGAAGCGGGCGTCGGTGCCACCGACGATCAAGCCCGGGATGAGTTCGGCGCCCGGATAGGCGACCTGGGTGTGCTTGGTGACCGTCTCCCACAGCAGATTGTCCGGCCCGAACGCGCAGGCCGTCGGGTCGCTGTGCTGGAGCACGGTGATGTCCACCTGCTCGTACATGTCGCCGAGGGCTTCACGCAACAGGGCCTCCACGTCGTCGCGAGTGGTCCCCGGCACCGTGCGGATATCGACGTCGATGTCGACAACGTCGGGAATGGTGTTCGTCTTCTGCCCGCCGTGCACGACGTTGGGTGAGATCGTCGTGTGCGTCTCGGCGTGACACATGCGAGCCACGGGAACCGGCAGTTGTTCGAGGGTGGCAAAGATCGTCTCGGTCGAGGTGAGACCGTCACGGATCTCGTCTGGCAGATCCATCGCGGCGACCTGAGCGCGCCAGATGTCGTCGATGTGGGCCGCCGGCCGGAATGCCGAGAGTCGCCGCACGATCTCGGCGGCCTTGATCAGTGCATTGTCGGCTCCGAAGGGCATCGACCCGTGCCCAGGCGTTCCGTGGACACGCAGTCGGCGCCAGGCCAGGCCCTTCTCGCCGACGTTGACCGTGACCGTCCGGTGCCCGTCGTGGCCGATCGACGACCATCCGCCGAGCTCGGTGAGCACGTAGTCGGCTTCGATCGCATCCCAGTGGTGCTCGACCATCCACTCGGCTCCCCACGTGCCACCGGCCTCCTCGTCGCCGACCCCGAAGTAGATCAGGTCACCCTTCGGTCGGAAGCCTTCGGTGGCGAGGCGTCGAAAGGCAACGGCCATCGACGAGGTGAGGTTGAGCATGTCGATGGCACCGCGGCCCCACACCTCTCCGTCGATGACTTCGCCGCCAAACGGATCGTTGCGCCATCCGTCGGGATTCACCGGGACGACATCGGTGTGCCCCATGAGACACAGCGACGGCGCGTCGGGGTCGGTGCCTTCGATCCGGGCGACCATCGAGTCGCGTCCTGGACGTGGCGTGAATCGCTCGACCTCCAGGCCCGCCCCTTCGAGGTAGGTGATGAGGAGGTCGGAGGTGCGTGTCTCCTCACCCGAGTCTGGCGTTCCGTCGTTGACGCAGGCGTTGCGGATCAGGGCCTGCAACAACTCGGTCGTGGGGCCGGTGAACTCGGTGGGCATGGCCGCACGCTAGTGCGACTCAGCGAAGCGGGTCAGGCCGACCGATGCCCATGACGATGCACTGCCAGGCGAGGTCGACCTGCGCCTGCGTGATCGGTTGTTCGGCCCCGGAGTCATTCAGCACCTCGAGCCAGTCCATCAAACGTTGGCCCTCGACGAGATGATTCCCGTGGGCGATCTCGTCGAAGGCGGGGCGGTCGGGGTCGGGTGTGCCCCAGAACACGCGAGCCGACAACCGGCAGGTGATTCCCGCCGGTCGAACCAGTTCGTCGGCCGGCCCACGCTCGATGGCAGCCTCGGCGGTCAGCTGGGCCTCGCCGGCCGCGGCGAGGAGTCGCTCGGCTGTCGGTCGGTCGGCGACGATCGTGGTGACGACGACGACCCCGGGCGGCCCGATGATGACGTGATCGACCCCGCCGAGGGCACCGCCGATCTCGTACACGATTCGCCACGGCGGCGAGTCCAACCGGTGCAGTGTCTCTGCGGTGAGCCGTACGCCGGAGACGGGCTTGGCGTCGTCGGGCCTCAGGGCGGTCATCGATCGCTGGTACCAGACGGCGGCCCCGACGAGTATCACGGCGAGGACGACGATCGGAATGACGATGCCGGCGGTCACGCCACTAGTCAAGCCGACGCAGCGGGCCGTCTTCAACAGTTCGTCGGACGAGCCGGATGGCGGCGTCGGTCACGATGGCGCCGTCGTCCGACACGATCACCGGATTGAGGTCGAGTTCGGCGATTTCGGGGTGGTCCGATGCCAACTGCGCGGCGAGGACGATCGCGTCGACCAGGGGAAGGGAGTCGAAGTTCGCGGCCTCGAGCGCCGCCGACAATCGGGTCTCGCTGAGCATCGTCGTCGCGCTCGCTGGTGACACGGGGGCGAGCCGGCTGGTGCGGTCGTCGATCGAGTCGGCCTGTGCGCCACCGAGACCGACGGTGACAATGGGGCCGAGCTGATCGTCGTGGTCGCAGCGAATCCGTACATCGACGCCTGGCGCAGTCATGGCTTGCACGATCAGATCATCAGCGTCGTCGCCGAGCGAGTCACGCATCACCGCAAGCGCCTCGAGGATCTCGTCGCTCGTGGCGAGGTCGAGCGCAACCCCGGCCCGAGCCGACCGGCCCGGACGGCGGCGCACTGCCTTGAGCGCAATGGGGTGCCCGATTTCGCTGGCGTCGGCCACTGCGGTGTCGGGTGTGGACTCGGTGGCCGGAGCCATTTCGATGCCATAGGTGGCGAGCAGTCGACGCTGTGTGGCGAGGTCGAGGTGGATGTCGTCGCCGGTGTCGGAGGCGGCGGCGACCGCCTCGGTGATGATCACGTGCGCCGCCCCTGGGTCGACGAGTCGCACGACCTCGCCGGGTTCGGACGCTTCGTCGCGGAGCCACCGGGCGTAGGCGTTCGATCGCCCGAGCACCGCGGCGGCCTGCTCCGGGAATGTGAAGGCCGGCACGCGTGATCCCGGTGCGACCGGCCCATCGGCCCCGCCGAGGAGTACGGCAACGACGGGCTTGGTGTTTCCCGATGCCCCCGCGTCGATGTGGCGTGCTGCGGCATCCACATCGTCGGCGACTGCGGGTGCGTGGATCACGATGAGTCCGTCGATGGTGTCGTCGTCCAACGCTGCGCGTATCGCCAACGGATACTGAGGCGAGGTTGCGCTCCAATCGAGTGTGATCGGTCCGTCCAACGGCTCGAGGCCCGCAGCGCGCAGTGCGGCACTGGCGAGTGTGCCCGGGCTACGGGAGTTGGTGAGCACCGCAACACGAGGGCCTTGCAGAATCGGTTGGGTGGCGAGCACGCGAACGGTCTCGAGCAGGGCGGGAACTGTCGGCACCTCGATGACCCCGGTCTGTTGGAAGAGCGCACTCGCCATCTCGCCGGTTGCTGCCGCTCCGGTACGAACGGCAACGATCGGCTTGGTACGCGACACGCGTCGGGCGATCCGGGCGAACTTGCGCGGATTGCCGAACGACTCGGTGTACATCGCCACGACGGTGGTGTTGTCGTCGAACTCCCAGAACTGCAGGAGGTCGTTCGCCGAGATGTCGCTCTTGTCGCCGAGCGATACGAACCAGGAGATCCCGAGGTCGACGTCGCGGGCCGTGCGCAGCAGCGACCCGCCGAGCGAACCGGATTGCATCGAGATGGCGACCCCGCCGGCGGGGAGCGCGACCTCGACGAGTGCCGCTTGCAGACGTGTCTCCGGACGGGGGGAGGCAATGCCCATGCTCGACGGCCCGATGATGCGCAGTCCGTTACGCCGGGCCCGTCCGACAAGCGCCGGAACGTCGATGTCGGTGCCGTCGACCGAGGTGACGATGACGGCCCCGCGCATGCGCTTGGCGATGCATGCGTCGATCGTCGTGGTCAGTGCAGGCGCGGGGACCGCGATGATCGCCAGCGACACCTCGTCGGGCAGGTCGTCGATCGAACGGAGACACGGATGGCCGTGGATCGTGTCGTGTCGTGGGTTGACGGCGTATGTCGGGGCGTCGACCCCATCGACGACGTTGCGCCAGATCGCGTCACCGACGGTTCCCGGACGCTCGGATGCTCCGATCACAGCGACGGCGCGAGGGATCAGGATCCTCGCCACCGCCCGCGAGTCGGCGCGTTGCTCGCGACGCTCCACGCTGTCGAGGAACTCGTCGGTCGAGGCGAGGTCCCAGTCGAGGTCGACCACGCCCGAATCGAACCGCCGCTGCAGGGGCCATCCGGCCTTGGCGAACACGGCGAGCATCGCCCGGTTGTCGCCGAGCACCTCGGCGGTGAAGCGTTCGATGCCGTTCGAGCGGGCGATCGCCGCAAGGTGTTCGAGCAGCAGCGTGGCGATGCCCTCGCCCTGGCGGCCGTCGGCAACCATGAAGGCGGCTTCGGCCTCGTTTCGTCCCGGCCATCGCTCGTAACTCGCCCAGGCGATGAACTCGTCGTGCGACTCGACGGCAAGCGCCGCCCGGTCGACCATGTCGACAGCGGTGAAGTGGTTGAGTTCCTTGTCGTTCAACTCGGGCTTGGGTGAGAAGTAGCGGCGGTAGATGCTCTCGGGTGACTGCTGTCGATGGAACTCGGCCAGCGCCGCCTTGTCGTTGACGGTGAGCGGCCGGATGAACGCGGTGTCACCGTTGCCCAACACGACCGACGATGCCCACGGTGAATCTGCCGATTCGTCGTTGCTCACACTCACCGCGCCAGCATGGCATCTGCGGCGGCCGTTGTGTTGCTGGTGTGACGGCTGTTGCACGGAGCCGTTCAGTGCATAGGGTGTGTCGGTGGCCGTGCCCATTGCAGTCTTCGCTGCCGTCGAGCTCGACCAGCACCGCACGCCTGACTGGCATCCCGAGCGGCCTGGGCGCCTCGATGCGTCGCTGGCGGGAATAGCGGATGCCGGACTTCTCGACGCGGTGACGTTCCACGAGCCGCGATTGGCGACCGTGGAAGAACTCGGTCGGGTGCACGATCCGTTGTATCTCGCGCAACTCGAACGCTTCTGCGAGCGCGGTGGCGGTGACCTCGATCCCGACACGTTCGCGGCGCCCGGGTCCTGGACGACAGGACGTCGAGCTGTGGGCGCCGTGCTCGATGCGGTCGACTCGCTGAAGTCAGGATCGTGCGACGTGGCATTCGCGGCCGGGCGCCCTCCGGGGCATCACGCCGTGCCCGACCGCGCTATGGGGTTCTGCCTGTTCAACAACGTTGCCGTTGCCGCTGCCCAGCTCGTCGACGAGGGCCAGCGGGTGGCAGTTGTCGACTGGGACGTCCATCATGGCAATGGGACGCAGGACATCTTCTACGACGACCCCCGTGTGCTGTATGTGTCGACACACGAGGCGCCGCTCTACCCGGGGACGGGGCGAGCCGACGAGATGGGTGGGGCCGCTGCGCCCCGTGCGAACGTCAACCTGCCGTTTCCGGCCGGGACCCGTGGTGACGTGTACCGCCAAGTGTTCGACGAGGTCATTTCGCCGTTGGTGTCAGACTTTGCTCCCGACTGGTTGTTCATCTCGGCCGGGTTCGACGGTCATCGCCGTGACCCGCTGGCCGGCTTGGAGTTGACCTCGGCCGACTACGCCGACCTTGCCGTTCGACTGCAGTCGCTCGTGCCTGAACGCCGCACGGTCGTTGTGCTGGAAGGCGGCTACGACTTCGAGGCGCTCGCTTCGTCGACCGGGGCCACGCTCGCCGCACTGATCGGCCATGGCTACCGTCCGGAGGCTGCATCGACCGGCGAGATCGGCTTGCCGACGGTGGCTGCTGCCCGCCAGCGCTGGGACCTCTGACGCGCCGGCCGGCCCAGAGCCGGCGAGGTTGTTCAGCGGGGGAGGCGGTCGGGCTTGCCGGCGGGAGTGCCGAGATCGTCGGCGACGGCAACGACGACACGATCGCAGACGGCGCCGCCAGTGCCGGGACGGTTGCCGGCGATGGTCGCAACCACGATGGTCCGGACCGACTCCATGATCCATGCACATGACACTGCTCCGTCGACCGTTCCGGTGTGGCCCCATCCGTACTGGTCGATGAACAAACCAGGCCAGGTCATGACGCCTCGGTCGGCGGGAGTGATCGAGTCGAGCACTGCAGCGACGTCGTCGGTCGAGGCGATGAAGGTGCCTGCTCCTCCGAGACGGGCGAGGCGCTCGACACCGAGTGCGTACCCCACGTCGGTCGGGAGTTGACCGCCGGTCGTGAGGTGGACGCCCGACGCGCCGATTGGGTCGAGCACAAGGGATTGCGCAGCCTGGTCGAGGGGTAGCCCGGTCACGGCGCTGACCAGTAGCCCGAGCGCGCAGTAGTTCCCATTCGAGTACGTCCACTTTCCCCGGTGGGACTGCGGTGGATCGACGAGCAGCGTTGGCAGAAAGCTGGCGCAATCGCCTGATGGCACGAACCACTCGCGACGCACCACCGGCATCCCCGACGTGTGGTTGAGCAGCTCGCGTGGCGTCACATCGTTCCAGCCCGGGTGGGCGACAAGCCCCATGGATGCCCACGGAACCGGCGCGTCCACATCGATCAGGCCGGTTTCGTGCAGACGTGCGATGAGCGTGGCGGTGAGCAACTTGGACACGCTTGCCACAACCATTGGCGAGTCCGTGCTGGACGCGGCACCGTCGAGGGTCGTGCCGGAGGATCGGGCGAGAATCACGCGTCCATCGCGGATCACGGTCATGCTCGCGGCGGCGTTGCTGGCGGCCAGCGCATCGAATACCGCGTTCGTGGCGGGCAGCGCCGGGTTCGGCAATTGCTCGACGGTGGTCGTGGTCGATGTGCTCGAGGTCGTGCTGGTTGTCGACGTGCTCGAAGACGAGGTGGATGTGCTCGAAGATGAGGTGGTGGTGTCCGGCAGCGTCGTGGTCGGCGTCGGCGTCTCACCGGCCGATGACGTGCCCGCACATCCGGCGACCACCAGCAACACCGCGAGAACACTGCCCCGGGAGACGACTCGAAAGTGGTCGAGGTGCACGATGGCGACAGTACCGGGGGTAGCCGTGCAGTCGCAGGACAGCACGCGGAAGGACAATGCGGAGCGATGAGCGAAGAGCCGGGATAGGGGCCGCTCGCTCATCACTCATGACATCGGGTCGCCGAGGTCGGTAGCGTCGGATCAGGATGAGCTGGGAGCTGAGCGACGATCATGAACTGCTGCGAGCGACGGTACGTGACTTCGCCGAGCAACACATCGCCCCGCACGCAGCGCAGTGGGATCGGTCGTGCCACTTCCCGGTCGATGTCGTGCATGCCATGGGCGAGCTCGGATTGTTCGGGATCGTGTTCCCCGAACGGTGGGGTGGCGGCGACGGCGACTTCGCGTCATTGTGTGTCGCGATCGAGGAACTGGGCCGCGTCGACCAGTCGATGGGCATCACGTTGTCGGCGGGCGTGGGCCTCGGCGCGAACCCAATCTTCCGCTTCGGCGACGACGACCAACGCGATCGCTGGCTCCCGGACCTCGTTGCGGGCCGTGCCCTCGGAGCGTTCGGTCTGACCGAGCCCGACGGTGGGTCCGATGCTGGGGCGACCCGTACCCGCGCCGAGTGGCGCGGCGACGAGTGGGTGCTCAACGGCTCGAAGGCGTTCATCACCAACTGTGGGACCGACATCACGTCCATCGTCACGGTGACGGCGCGGACGGACGACGGCATCTCGGCGTTCATCGTGCCCGCGGGAACTCCGGGCATGATCATCGAGCCGGCCTACGACAAGCTCGGATGGCATGCGAGCGACACGCATGGCATCACGTTCGTCGACTGTCGGATTCCGGCTGAGAATCTGCTCGGCAAGCCCGGCCAGGGCTTTCGGAACTTCCTGTCGATTCTCGACGACGGTCGCGTTGCGATTTCGGCGCTCGCGCTCGGTTCGGCCAGGGCGTGTCTCGAGATGTCGGTCGAGTACGCACAGCAGCGCCATGCATTCGGTGGGCCGATCGGCCGGTTCCAAGGGTTGGCGTTCCAGCTGTCCGATCTCGCCGTGCAGGTGGAGAACGCGCACAACCTCACCTACAAGGCCGCCTGGTTGAAAGACCAGGGTCGGCCGATTGGCCAGGCCGCCTCGATGGCAAAGCTCTACTCGACCGAAGCGGCAGTCGACGCCGCCCGAGTGGCGACGCAGGTGTTCGGCGGGATGGGCTTCATCGAGGAGACACCCGTTGCCCGCTTCTACCGAGACGCCAAGATCCTCGAGATCGGTGAAGGCACCAGCGAGATCCAACGCCTCGTCATCGCCCGCAACCTCGGCCTCCCCGTCGAATAACGGTGCCGGGTCAAACGTGACGGTTGCGTCAGGTTTGACCCGGCACCGTGTGCGTCAGTGGGCGGACCAGAAGGCAATGAGTGAGTCGGCGACGGGATCGAGGTTGTCGACCATCCACCAGTGGCCGCGACCGTCGAGACGCAGGATCTCCGTGCCGAGCTGCCGGGCGACGTCGTTGCCGAGGTCGGACGGTACATACGGGTCGAGGTCGGCGTCGATCACAAGACCGGGCGGAAGTTCCATCGTGGCGAGCCGGGCGCCGAGCTCGCCGACTACAGGCTGAGCGCCCGTTCGGTAGAGCCGCAGGACGCACCGGCCCATCTCGGCGTTCAGCCCGGCTGCCAGTTTCGATGCGAGGTCGCTCGGGAGTCCGAGCCCGACGAACAGTGCCACCCTGTCGTCGGCACTCGCCTCGGTCATGCCGGCGACCACCTGCTCGCCGATGTCGGCGGTCTGCCACGCCTGGGCCATGTCGTGCCACACGTAGTCGTGATGGAGGAGCCCGGCAACGTCCGCAGCCCAGGTCCGCACGAGGTCGGGTCGGCGTGCGAGTGCTCCGTACACGTGGCCTGCTCCCCAGTCGTGTCCGAGGAGGTCGATCTCGCTGCCGGTGGCCCGGATCGCCTCCAGCTCGCCGACCAGCCAGTCGGCGTACGCGTCCATCGTGGGGTCGAAACCATCGGGAACGGGCGCGCCGAACCCGGGCGGCGACAGCGCGATGACCTCCGTACGATCACGGCTGGCGAGCGCCGCTGTGAGCGGGGCCCAGATGGCAGCAGTTTCCGGATTGCCATGGACGAGAACAACGGTGCGATCGGGCATACCGAGACGTTACGCGCAGGCATGGCGTCACGTTTGACCCGGCACCGTGTGACGCTGATGGCGTACCGTCGTTGCATGGAACTGACGACGACGTCTCAACACGCCCGCCGGCTCGGTTCGGTCCTCGAACCGGTGATCGGGCAGGTGTACTTCTCGCCCGAATGCCACGCGAACTATGTCGCGCTCGGATTCGACCCGAGCAGCGGTGATGCCGACGGCGTGGCGCTGCCCGATGGGCCCGCCTACTTCGCGAGTCGTGGCAGTGTGCTCGGGCAGGTGCCCGGCGAGGTGATCGCTGCGGCGTTCGGCGTGTTCAGTCGCGCCATCGTGGTTCCGCTGGTCGAGCTTGCCTGGAGTCGAACGGACGCCCCGACGATCCGTATCGCACGTGCCGAGGGTGCCGTGGGCCAGCTGCGGCGTCTACTTGGCGACCGGCCCGAAGGGATGGAACGAGCGCTCGGGTTGCTCCGGCGTGCCGCTGTGCCGCTGCCCATCAATGGTCGGCCCATGGCTGCCGGGATCGCCGCGTTGCCGGTCCCCGTTGAACCGCTGGCAGCGGTCTGGCACGTCGGTGATTTCCTGCGCGAGTACCGCGGTGATTGCCACAATGCCGCCTGGGTGGCTGCCGGCCTGACCGCCACCGACATCGGCATCCTGACTGAGCTGTACTGGGGCCTGCCGGCACGCAGCTACAGCCGCACGCGTGGGTGGACCGACGAGGAATTCGACGCGTCCGAGCATTGTCTCCGCAACCTCGGCTTCGTCGATGGAGAGGGCGCAACGACGCAGCTCACTCAGGCAGGTCATCACGCCCGAGAGCAGCTCGAGGTGGCCACCGACATCCAGATGCAGCCCGCCCTCGATGCGCTCGGCAGTGACATCGACGAGCTGTTCGACATCCTGGCGCCGTGGGGTGAGGTGATCCGCGCGGGGCGCGGCTACCTCGGTGCCGGCCCTCACGATCTGGCATGACCGACGCGTCGTTGACGACCGTTGTGTCGTGCGTCGACCTCGACGAGATGGTGGCGTTCCTGGTCGACGACTGTCGGGCTCAGGTCGAGTCGATCTCGCCGGCGGATGCTCCACGCGACGTCACACTCACACTGGCCGGCTCGTTGATCTGTGTGCGACGGGCCGACCGTGACGAACCAGCGCACCTCATCGTCAGGGATCGCACCGTTACCGAATCGACGATCCGCACGGCACCGAACGGAACGCTGATCGAATTCCGTCACGACTCGGTCGACGTGGTGGTTCCCGAGGTCGTACCGTCGCTCTCGATCGTTCGCGCCGGTGAAAATTTCGAAGTTGGGCGCGCGGGGATGGGCTACCGGGATCTCCTGCCGGATCGGTGGGGCGGGGCGTTCATTGCCTCGCATATCCTCATCGCCGATGGCGGCGACGTGGCCGACTACGTCCACTTCCACCGCATCCGATTCCAGATGATCTTCTGCGCACGCGGATGGGTCGACCTGGTCTACGAGGATCAGGGCGAGCCCTTTCGGCTGCATGCGGGCGACTGCGTGCTGCAACCACCCGAGATCCGCCACCGCGTGCTGCGCAGCTCACCCGGAATGGAAGTGATCGAGATCGGTTGCCCGGCGGTGCACGACACGCTGGTCGAACACGACATCACCCTGCCGACCGATCACATCGATCCGCGGCGTGACTTCGGTGGCCAACGCTTCGTTCGTCATCGTGCGGACGAGTCGGCCAGGGTGCCATATCTGCAGGATGGTTTGATGGCACGCGACACCGGCATCGGCGACGCAACGGGTGCTCTCGCCGGTGCGGTCGTCGTCGAAGCGGCCAAGCTGCCGACCGGGATCCCATCGCAGCCCCTGACCCACGATGGCGAGTTCGCGTTCGTCGTCGTGCTCGATGGAACGGCCGCTGTCACGATCGACGAGGCGACGACAACCGTCGGGGCCCGTGACGCGGTCGCACTCCCACCGGGGTCGACCTGGGCCTGGTCGGGTTGGACTGACGACTTCGAGTTCCTCGAGATCTCACTGCCAGCCGACGGAATCCGAGCGATGTAGGCGGGTTGAGCAGCGTTCGGATTGAATGGAGGCAGAGGGCGGATGTCCGCCCCACGATTGAAGGAGACGTGATGACGAACCAGCATCCGGCCACCGTTGCCGACAGCCTGACGGTGCATGGTGACGTGTACGACGGCGATGTCGAGAAGATCATCGATCACTGGGCCAAGCTCGATGCTCGCCTACGTTCGTTCGACGAAGGCACCGTGGCCATGCAGCTGTTTGTGAAGGATCGCGACACCAAGAGCCAGCACGTGACGCTCGACGTCAAGATCGACGGGCACAATCCGCTCGTGGCAACGTCGTCGAGCCCTGATCTGGATCACGCATTCAATGAGGTGCGTGACGAAATGATCCGTCAGCTGAGCGACATGAAGACCAAGAGCGAACCGAGCCACGACAAGCATCGGGGCGACGCACGTACAGGCTGACGGCGCGTCGTTTGCGGCGTGGGGTCACCCGCCCGCGGCGTCGGGCAGCTGAACCTCGACGCGCGGGCAGTGCTCGAGCACGTCGGAGATGGCGTCGGTCACGGCGGACAGGTCGATGTCGGCCATGAACGTCATCAGCGTGAGGTGGCTGAGAATCCAGCCTGGATCGGTTGCCCACGGCGGCGCGAACAGCGCCGGCTTGACCAGCCCCTGGCTGCG
>JANPCI010000013.1:0-5709 GCA_031430875.1 Actinomycetes bacterium
GGAATCGTGCTCAGCGGGGAAGCGTCCTGGAAAGCCTGGTGGATCGTGGTTCGGGCCAGATCGTCGAGATCGTCGAAGTATCGGAAGATCGACCGGTGCGAAACACCGGCTCGATCGGCGATCTCGGCGGCCCCGGGATGCAAGTCGCCCTCGCGAATCATGTCGAGGAGTGCCTTGATCACCGCCCGACGGTTGCGGGTCCGACGCATGGTGCGCCCATCGATCGAAACGTCGGTTGCGGTGAGCACGGGGCTCTGTCGTGTTTGTGTCATCGTCGTACGCTCGCAGTGTGATTCGACCGTCAAACCAGAAAGTGATCTGACCGGTGTCTTCAACCTATCCCCGCGGTCAAGAGGGTGACGCCCGCACCTTGCTGCAGCGGGTGCGCAAGCTGATGGACAAGGCGAGTGCCACGTCGAATCCTCATGAGGCCGACGCCTTTGCCCGTAAGGCCGCTGAGCTGGTTGCGCGGCATCGGATCGACCCGGATCGAGTGGCTGACAACGATGACCACGACGATCTCGTCGTTCGTGAAATTCCGCTCGGACGCGGCGCGTACGTTCGAGCCCGCCTGGCGCTGTTGATGGTGGTGGCAGCGACTCATGACACCAGAGTGGTGTTCGGTACGACGCCGACGGGCACGGTGGCACATGTTGCCGGCCACGTGAGCGATCTCGATGTGGTCGAGTTGATGTACCACTCGCTCCACGGACAGGCTGCCGCTCGGGTGGCCTCCGAACGACGGGCGACACCAGCGGCCACGCAGCAGTATCGACGCTCATTCCTGTTCGGATATGCCGATCGGATGGGAGTGCTCCTTGCTGACACACGGCGAGACGCCGAGGCTGCAGTCGTGGCCGCGGCGACCGACGGCCGTGTGGCGACCAGCCAGTTGGCGATCGTCGATCGGAGTCGACGGGTCGACGAGTTCGCAAAGGAGTCGTTCGGACGGGTCAGAACTGCTCGGGCCCCGGGGCCGGCACAGGCCAATGGTTGGCGAGCCGGTAGCGACGCTGCCGACCGTGCCGACGTGGGACGAGCGCGGCTGACCGGCCGTCGAGCGCTCGGTTCGGGCTGATCCGTGGATGTCGACCGGGCTGCGGTGTACGCGGCCGAACTCGCCGCGTTCGAGGGCACCGACTTGGAGGACGTGATCGACTTTTCGAGACTCCGTGAGCGGATGCGATCGTTCACAGCAGGGGAGTGGTGGCCGGGCCCGGACGTCGAGGTGATCGCGGCGCGCACTGATGCCGCTTCGTCGAGTACACGGTGCGCGACGGTGGAAGAGGGGGGTCGCATGACGATCCGTCTCGCCGCAGTGCAGATGACGTCTGCGACCGCAGCACATGAGCTGGCTCATGCCCTGGCCGGCCTCGACGACGGCCACGGCCCGCTGTTCCGATCGGCGTACCTTGATGTGGTCGCCGTCATCACCAATATCGACAGCACCGATCGTCGACGAGAACTGCACGTCGACCAGCTGGCGATGGCGTTCGCTCAATTCGGCCTCCGCAGTGGCGGCCGACGATGGCCACCGCCACCAGCGTCGACGACTGCTGCTCTCGCCCTCTGACCCACCGACGACAATGAGTTGTCTGTCAGTAGCATGAGCCGCCAAATCCGGGATGTAGCGCAGCTTGGTTAGCGCGCCTGCTTTGGGAGCAGGAGGCCGGGAGTTCGAATCTCCCCATCCCGACCACATCTACCAGGGGTTATACACCTCCGGGAGACCCCGACGAAGCCGCCAAAACGGCCCGTAGGGGGAGTGTGGGGGTCTGCTGCTCACTTCATCACTACGACGAAGGAGAGCACCCATGACGACAGACATTGACCAGGTGACGACGGAAGGGCTCGATCTTGCCCGGGCACTTGTGCTGCGGCCGCGTGCGGCAGCGGTGCGTGAACGGCTGCTCGCTGGCGATCACACTGCGATCGTCGACGCGCGCCAGCTCGACGCAGAGGCCGACACGATCATCGATGACGTCCTGCAGGCGTTGCGCGTGCACGGCTGGCCGGCAGACGATCAGGCGGCGATCGACGACCACGTGTGGCCGATCTTGAACCTGTTGAGCACCGGGGACATCGGCGGGCTCGCTGACGATCTGGAGAACCCACCCACGGCGATCACGACCGACGAGCTGCCTGCGAACGCGGTCGGCATCGACGGCTTCGACGGGTGGGTTCAACTGATCGAGTGGGTTGACGGGGGTTCCTCGTTGGTGATGTTCCCGTCCGGCGCGTCGATGAAAATCGAGACGGCGCAGCTGCGCAGCGTGATTCCGGGACCGGGCACACCTTCGTCCAAGTTGGACGAAGTTCCCATGTCGGGCGCCGACGTTGAGAACGTGGCAGTCTGAGATGGCGACGACGAATCCGCATCGTGCGTCGGATGGTCGCAAGGGCCGAAAGTTGGCGTTGGGAATCGACCTCGGCTCGGACGTCAAGCAGCTGCGGGCCGACTACCAACTGCATCAGAGCAGGCGAGGAGTGCGGACCGGTTCGATCAGCCGAATCAGCGACGTCCTCCGGTTGTTCTGCGAGTTCATGGACCCTGCATCGCCGATCGAGGCGACGCCCGCTCAGATCGACGCATGGCTCGACTCACGCCAGTTGTCAGCGCGCACCCGGTACTCGTACGTGTCGCATTTGCACGGCTTCTACGAGTGGGCGGTGATCTACGAGCACGCCGATCGCGACCCGACGTTGCGGGTGATCAGGCCACGGTTCCCGAATTCGATCCCTCGGCCGATTCCCGATGACGAACTGGCGCACGCTTTGCGAATGGCCGCGCCCCGCGAACGTGCCGTTATGGCGTTGGCGGCGTTCCACGGACTGCGCGCCTTCGAGATCGCCCGTCTGCAACGCGAGGACATTTTGGATATGAACGATCCACCGGTGCTGATCGTCGCCGAGGGCAAGGGCGGGCACCAGCGGGTACTTCCTTTGCACCCTCAGGCGTGGGGTCTGATCCGGGCGTGGGCGGCAGGGCGCCGGCACGGTTGGTTGTTCGTCGATGAGCGCACCGGGCGCAATGTGGAGCCGTGGGCGGTGTCGCACTGGGTGAACGCACTGCTGCACGACATGGGGAGCGCGTCGACGTTGCACTCGCTGCGCCATTGGTACGGCACGAAGGTTTACGGGGTGTCGAAGGACTTGCGTGTTACTCAGGCGTTGCTTGGTCACTCGTCGCCGAACACGACGGTCGGGTATGTGGCGTTCAGCGCCGTTGACGCCCGCCACGCAGTCGAGGAGTTGTCGCTACCCGGCGTCTAATGCGGCACCACAGGCCGAAGAGGTGCCGGGGGGTCGATCTCCGAACGCCCGCCCTCAGCTGGGCTACCTGAGAGCGTTCATGGTCAGCGATCATCGCTGTGAACGGGCGACCCTCGATGATCAACGTGATCGGCCCACCGTTCGTGAACGATGACCCGCCAGCGGTCTGACGGAGCATCTCGGTCAGCTTCGACAACGGTGCGATGACCTCAGGGTCGGTCCGGGCGTTGCGGTTGTCGCCGACGATCGCCAACGTCGGCGCATAGGCGAGTCCGCCAACTGCGAGGCCGACCGGTTTGATGGTCGGCAGTCCGAAACCACCGACTTTGCCGACGCCTGGGATGTGTGTATCGATCGAGGGGAACTCGAAGTTGTTCCACTTGCCGATCACCCAGTTGAGGGCGCTGCGGAACGCTTCCTTGATGCCGTCGAACATGCCGGTGAATGATCCCCTGACGCGACTGCCGATGCCGGAGACCAACCCGACAACATCGTCGATACGGTCCGACACCCAATCCTTGGCGGCGGAGATGCCGGTCTCGATGCCACTCCACAGGCCGGTGACGGTGGCGGAGATCCGGCCGGGGATGCCGGTGACGAAGCCGACGATGTTGCCGACAACCGTTCCCACCGTGGTAGCGACACCGGCGATCGTCGACGCGATCTGCATGAACGCCGGGATCACCACGTTCACGATGGCGTCGCGCAGGAACCCGAAGTAGGTGAGGACCGCCTTGATGTACGTCTCGACGAGCACCTGCAGGATCGGGATGATGTTGTCCGAAATGAACGCCCAGATCTGCTGGAACGCCGGCACCAGATCGTTGACGATGAAGTCCTTCACGACCGACACCGCTATCCGAAACGCTTCCCAGTGCTCGTACGCGTAGAGCACCGCTGCGGCCACCGCGGCCACCGCGAGACCGATCGCGATGAACGGGGCGGCGGCGGCCAACGTGGCAAGAGCAGCGGTTGCCGCGCCGACTGCCCACGCAGTGAACAACCCGACCAGAACGGCGCCGAGCCCGATTGCTGTTGCGATCATCACGCCCTTGTGTTCCATGAACCAGTCCGACACGTTCCCGATCGCTGTGCGCAACACACCGATAGCGACTGGGGCGTTCTCGCCGATCCATGTCGCGAACGTCGTCACCACCGGCAGAATCCCGGCGAGCGCCGGATACAACGCCCGGGTGAGCGACTCACCGACACCGGCTGTCGCGGCGGCCTTCATCTCGTTCTGCTTCTTCACGGCGTCCATCGAACCGTCAGCCCATGCGGTCTGAGCGTCAGTGGAGTTCTCCATGATCAACTGCTGAATGGCGAGCGCCTCGGCCTGTTTACGGGCTTGACCGGTGAGGTGGTCCTGACCGTTCGCGGCAAGTCGGGCTTGGACGTCGGAGGCGCCGAGACCGATGCCGAGCGACTTCGAGCGTCATCCGGGCAGCGCGGGTCACGACATCTATGGCGTCGTCGACTTCCTGCTGGAACGTCATTCGGTCGGCTCCGTGCGGGCGGTGGCGACGAGGTCGGCGAGGATGCGGTCGAGGTCGAGGCGTTCAGCGGTGACCGCGTTGGCGGTGATGTTGCCCAGCGACGCGACCGGGTCGAGGTGTGCGTTCACTGGTTCGAGCATGTAGGCGGCGTGGGCGCGGTCGTGGCAGCGGTTGAACGTTTCGACGGCGGCGGACACTGCGGTGATGGCGTCGATGGCGGCGTCGGCGCACTCGTCGACGCACGCTTGCGCTACGGCGAGCTGCTCGGCGACGGCCTGGTCGTCGATCACGACGTCTCAGCCGACAGCGGCGACCGTGGCAGGTACCAGTCGAGTGACGCGCTTGCCGTGAGTCCCATGTTGCGGCCTAAAGCGGTGGCCAGCTCGATCGGGTCCTGATAGGCGCCGTACTTGCGGCGCTGATCGGGTGCCGGGTAGTCGAGTGCCCAGATCCCACCGAACCGGTCGGTTTGGATCTTGTCGGCACGGGCCTGACCGGCGCGGGTGAGCAACGCGTTGACGCGGGGGCGGACGGTGTTCGTCACCCATCGCAACTGGTGATCGACGGTGCGCAGCATTTCGATGCTTTCGACAGCGGATCGTCGATCCGTTGCCATCGCCGGGCGACGCAGGATTTCGATCACACTGTTCAGGCGGGCAGCGGACTGCAACTGTGCGGCGATCGACGCGGTCGGGCCACGCAGCGAGTTCATCTCGTTCATGGCCTGGTGGCGTAGCGATTCGAGCCGGTCAGCCCACGCCGCGGCGTACTGCGGGTTCGCGATCACGTCGGGTGCGGTCGTCGCTGCCTCGGCGAGCGCGATGGCACGACCGGTCGTGGCGCCGGTCAACGATGCGGCGACGAGCCCACCGAAATACGACCGTTGCGTGAGTTCGTCGGCGGTCGCAGCGGTCGGGGGAGCGGCGAGCGCGCCGTCGAT
>JANPCI010000014.1:0-7673 GCA_031430875.1 Actinomycetes bacterium
CCCACCATGCGCCCCGGGCAGTGGTACGTGGTGCACACCCAGTCGGGCTACGAAAAGAAGGTCACGGCCAACCTCGAGGCCCGTATCCAGTCGATGAACATGGAAGACAAGATCTACGAGATCGTCATTCCCATGGAAGAAGTCGACGAGTTCAAGAACGGCAAGAAGCAAACCGTGCAGCGCAAGGTTTTCCCTGGCTACCTGCTTGTTCGCTGCATCATGGACGACGAGTCCTGGTACTGCGTGCGTAACACCCCCGGTATCACGGGCTTCGTCGGCCAGAGCCGTCATGGCCAAAAGCCCACGCCGCTGTCGCGGCGCGAGGTCAAGACGTTCCTCACGCCGAAGACCGAAGGCGTCGACGCAGCGCCTCGTCGCACAGCCAAGCTCGACTACGAAGAAGGCGAAAGCGTCCGCGTGAAGGAAGGCCCATTCGCCGACTTCACCGGTCAGATCGCCGAGATCAATGCAGACCACATGAAGCTGAAGGTCCTCGTCAACATCTTCGGTCGCGAGACCCTGGTGGAGATGGACTTCAGCCAGGTCGCCAAACTCTGATTCGCCACTGGCGACGGACAACAACAAAGGAACATCACCATGGCGAAAAAGAAGATTCTCACGGTCGTCAAGATCCAGATCGAAGCCGGTAAGGCCAGCCCCGCGCCGCCTGTCGGCACGGCCCTCGGCCCGCACGGCATCGCGATCATGGACTTCGTGAAGGCCTACAACGCTCGGACCGAAGCGCAGGCCGGCACGGTCATCCCGACCGAAATCACCATCTACGAAGATCGCACGTTCGACTTCGTGCTCAAGACACCGCCCACGGCGGTGCTCGTGCGTGAGAAGGCCGGCCTCGCGAAGGCTGCGAACAACCCGGGCTCGGAGGTCGCTGGTTCGATCACCGAGGCGCAGCTCGAGGAAATCGCAACCATCAAGTTGCCCGACCTCAACGCCTACGACATGGAAGCTGCCAAACAGCAGGTCCGGGGCACCGCCCGCTCGATGGGGATTGAAGTCGTCTGACGACGACTTGGCGCCTTCGGCGCCTCGACGGCTCTCGCCGTCGCAATCCTTTTCCCGGCTGACGCCGGGGTGGCCCTTCGGACCACGACCACACAGGTCATCAACAATTTCAACCAACAGCCTCGACCGGATTCACCTCGACCGGCGGGCTTACTACTGAGGGAGACAGACAATGTCAGGCAAGAAGTTTGCAAACGCGCTCAAGCAGTTCGATCGAGACCAGTTCTACGGACCGGTCGAGGCAGTCGGGCTCGTCAAGACGATGGCCTCGGCCAAGTTCGACGAAGGTGTCGACATCTCGATCCGCCTCGGCGTCGATCCCCGCAAAGCCGACCAGATGGTTCGCGGCACGGTCGCTCTGCCAGCCGGTACCGGCAAGGACATCCGCGTCGCCGTGTTCGCCACTGGTGAAGCGGCCGACGAGGCCCGTGCCGCCGGCGCGGACATCGTCGGAGCCGACGACCTCGCCACTGAGGTCGAGGGCGGCAAGATGGATTTCGACCTCGTCATCGCCACCCCCGAGATGATGCCCGTCGTCGGTCGCCTCGGCCGCGTGCTCGGCCCGCGCGGGCTCATGCCGAACCCGAAGACCGGTACCGTCACGACTGACGTCGGCAAGGCCGTCGAGGACTTCAAAGGCGGAAAGGTCGAGTACCGGACCGACCGCTACGGCAACGTGCATGTGCCACTCGGCAAGGCCAGCTTCGAGCTCGACGCGTTGGAGTCGAACTTCCGTGCCGTGATCGACGAGATCCAACGGGCGAAGCCCGCCTCGGCCAAGGGCAAGTACCTCAGGAAGATCACCGTGTCGTCCACGATGGGCCCCGGCGTTCACGTCGACACGGGGCGCCTCAAGCCCGAAACCTGATCCACAGCGCTAGTCTTGCGCCGGTTACATATTGAACGGTCGCTCGCCTGAGACCGTTGGTCCCCAACTGGGGGTAATGGGTCCGCCCGCCAACCGAGGTGCATATCGCCGAGACCCCATGAACCCCGGATTCGTCTGGTGGGCATGCGCTCCTCGTCGGTGTTCGCATCTGATGCGAGCACCACGAGTTGCAGCGAAAGGAGGTATGCACACATGACAACGACGACCACACCACGACCCGACAAGGTCGCAATCGTCGAGGAGATCGCCGCCAAGCTCACTGAGAGCGTGGCGGTGTTCGTGTCCGAGTACCGCGGGATGAAGGTCAGCCAGATGGCCAACCTTCGAGCACCGCTTCGGGCTGCCGGAGCCGAGCACAAGGTGTACAAGAACACCCTGGCACGTCTGGCTGCCACGGACGCGGGCTACGAGAGCCTCAACGAGCATCTGCTCGGTCCGACCGCACTCACGTTCGTCACCGGTGATTCGGTGGCGGCCGCCAAAGCGCTGGTCGATCAGTCCAAGGCGAATCCGTTGCTCGTCATCAAGGGCGGAGTCCTCGGCGACACGCCGATGACCGCCGATGACGTCAAGGCACTCGCGAGTCTGCCGTCGCGCGAGGTTCTGCTGGCCCAGTTGGCCGGCGCGTTCCAGGCGCCCCTGGTCAAGACCGCTGGTCTGCTCCAGGCGCTCCCACGCAACTTCGCGTACGGACTGTCCGCACTCATCGATCAAAAGGCAGCCGCCGAGGCCGCCTGACCACGAACAACCATCCCACCTCACCCGAAATTCGGAGTGAAGGTTGCGCTTGGCGCAATCCTGACTCCGAATTTCGGCTCTGAGTGAACAACCATCAACATCTGACACAAGGAGAACGCCGACATGGCAACCAAGGAAGAAGTACTCGACGCGATCAGCAACATGACAGTCATCGAGCTCAAGGAACTGCTCGACGCATTCGAAGAGAAGTTCGAAGTGACTGCCGCCGCCCCGGTTGCTGTCGCTGCAGCGGCCCCGGTCGGTGGTGGCGGCGATGCCGCTGCTGAAGAAGAGCAGAGCGAGTTCGATGTCGTTCTCGAGAGCGCCGGCCCGCAGAAAATCCAGGTCGTGAAGGTCGTCAAGGACCTCCTCGGCGTGGGCCTGAAGGACGCCAAGGACCTCGTCGATGCCGCCCCGAACCCGATCATGGAAAAGGCCAGCAAGGCCGATGCCGACGCCGCCAAGGCCAAGCTCGAAGAAGTAGGCGCGACGGTCAAGCTCGTCTGACTCGCTTGCTGCGTTCCCGGCGAGCGGGTCCTGTCACCGGCACACTCCCGAAGCTGCGGCCTCCGGCCGGTCTTTGAAAGCGCCCGGCCACCCGCTCGCCTACGTCAGCAACAACCGAAATGACGAACTCGCCCCTCGCTGGGGCAAGCCGATGAAAGTGCCCGGGGGGATACCCCCGGGCACTTTCAGTTGCCCCTCCCCCCAAGTGGTGAGTGGTGCTCGTGCTGGTGCTGCGAGACAGCGAGGGGTGGCGCCGGGGGAGTGGCGGGGACCGGCCGCAGGCCGCAGCCCCGACGCTTCGCCGGTGACAGGACCCGTGAGCGGTACCCAGGACCCGCAAGCCGTGGCAAGAGAAGATGTCAGTTGTCCAACAATGCTTGACATTCGTGACTGACTTCTTTACGTTGTCCCGCAATTCAGCGGTTGCCCACGTCCCGTTCGGCGATTTCCATCCCGAAGCTGGTTGACGTTGTGCGTACCACGTGGATAGGCTCGTTCGTTGCCGTGCGTTTGTTGTCCCCTTACTGTCCCTTCGGTCTGGTGATGCGCGCCCGGTATCACGTCGCAGCATTCTGCGATGTCCATCCTCGATTCCCTGGAGAGTGATCCGTGGCGACTCGTCCCGTGTCCCGTGAACGCTATTCGTTCGGCAACCTCAAGGAGCCGCTCGAACTCCCCGACCTGATCGCGATTCAGCGAGAGAGTTTCGAGTGGTTCCTCAACGAGGGCCTCGCGAACACTTTCCGCGACATCAGCCCCATCAAGGACTTCTCCGAGTCGCTTCAGCTCGAGTTGGAGTTCGACCCGTTCGATGAAGACCTGCGCCCGCCGCCGAAGTTCACGGTGGAGGAGTGCAAGGAAAAGGACATGACCTACAGCGCGCCCGTGTTCGTGCGCGCCCGGTTCATGAACCGCAACACCGGTGAGATCAAGGAACAGACCGTCTTCATGGGCGACTTCCCGATCATGACCGAAAAGGGCACGTTCATCGTGAACGGCACCGAGCGCGTCGTCGTGTCGCAGCTCGTGCGCAGCCCCGGCGTCATCTTCGAGCCCGGTGAGCGCTTCCGTCTGCGCAACCTGACCAAGCACCAGCTCGTCAAGGGCACGATCCACCCGTACCGCGGTGAGTGGATGGAGTTCGACGTCGAGCACAAGCCGGGTAAGGACGTCACCGCCGGCACCCGCGTCGCCCGCAAGCGTCGCCTCGGCATCTTCACGATGCTGCGGGCGCTCGGCTACGACGAAGAGAACGCCCCCGGCTTCCTCGATCGGTTCGTGAACCACTTCGACTTCCTCGAAGGCCAGTGGGACAAGGAACGCGACATCGCGCCGACCCAGGACGAGGCACTCGTCGAGATCTACAAGCGGGCCCGTCCGGGCGAGCCGCCCACGGTCGAGTCGGCCAAGGCCTACTTCCGTAACGCCTTCTTCGAGAGTCGTCGCTACGACCTCAGCCGCGTCGGTCGCTACAAGTTGAACCGCAAGCTCGGCAACGAAGTGGCTGGGCTCGGCGCGCTGTTCGGCCTCGAAGGCGCCGTCAACTCAGAGGGCGAGCCGTTGCTCGACCTGCCCGACGAGAACCAGAACGTGCTCAGCCGCTGCGAAGTGCTGGCGTCGATCACGTACATGCTGCATCTCGTCAAGCAGGAGCCCGGCTACCGCCTCGACGATCAGGACCACTTCGCCAACCGTCGCATCCGGTCCGTCGGCGAGCTGATCCAGAACCAGGTGCGTATCGGCCTCAGCCGCATGGAGCGCGTCGTGCGCGAGCGCATGACGACCCAGGACGTCGAGGCGATCACGCCGCAGACCCTGATCAACATCCGGCCAGTCGTCGCGGCGATCAAGGAGTTCTTCGGAACCTCGCAGCTGTCGCAGTTCATGGACCAGGTGAACCCGTTGTCGGGCCTCACCCATCGTCGTCGTCTGTCGGCGCTCGGCCCGGGCGGTCTGTCACGCGAGCGTGCCGGCTTCGAGGTACGCGACGTGCACTTCAGCCACTACGGCCGCATGTGCCCGATCGAAACGCCGGAAGGCCCGAACATCGGCCTGATCGGTGGGCTGTCGACCTACGCCCGCGTCAACGAGTTCGGCTTCATCGAGAGCCCGTACCGCGAGGTCAAGGACGGCAAGGTCACCGGCAAGATCGTCTACATGGCCGCCGACGAGGAAGAGAACTACGTCGTCGCCCAGGCGAACACGCCACTGAACGACGACGGCAGCATCCGCAACGAGCGCACGCTCGTGCGGCGATCGCCGCAAGCGGCCAGCCTCGAGGATCTGCGCAAGATGCTCGAAGCGGAGAGCTTCTTCGGTGCCACCACCGACATCGGCTACGTGCCGCCGGAAGAGGTCGACTTCATCGACGTGTCGCCCAAGCAGATCGGGTCGGTCGCCACGGCGTTGATTCCGTTCCTCGAGCACGACGACGCCAACCGCGCCCTGATGGGTGCCAACATGCAGCGCCAGGCGGTTCCGCTCGTGCGTGCTGAGGCTCCCTACATCGGCACCGGCATCGAGAACCGTGCCGCTCGTGACGCTGCCGACCTGATCCAGGCGATCGACGATGGCGAGGTCATCGAGGTCACTGGCGATCTGATTGCTGTGCAGTACAAGACGGAAGGCAAGAAGGTCTACCGCCTCGCCAAATTCCGTCGGTCGAACCAGGACACCTGCATCAACCAGCGGCCCCGCGTGGTCGAGGGCGACAAGGTGACCAAGGGCTCGATCCTGGCCGACGGTCCCTCGACCGACCACGGTGAACTCGCTCTGGGCAAGAACCTTCTCGTGGCGTTCATGCCGTGGGAGGGCTACAACTTCGAAGACGCGATCATCCTCTCCGAGCGCTTGGTGAAGGACGACGTGTTGACGTCGATCCACATCAAGGAGCACGAGGTCGATGCCCGTGACACCAAGCTTGGCCCGGAAGAGATCTCCCGTGACATTCCGAACCTGAGCGACGACATCCTCGCCGACCTCGACGATCGCGGCATCATCCGCGTGGGCGCCGAAGTCGGCCCCGGCGACGTCCTCGTCGGCAAAGTCACGCCCAAGGGTGAAACCGAGCTGACTCCCGAAGAGCGCCTCCTGCGAGCCATCTTCGGCGAGAAGGCCCGTGAAGTCCGCGACACCAGCTTGAAGGTGCCCCACGGCGAAGTCGGCAAGGTCATCGACGTCAAGGTGTTCAACCGTGACGACGGCGACGAACTGCCGCCCGGCGTCAACCAGCTCGTGCGGGTGTACGTCGCGCAGAAGCGCAAGATCTCGGTGGGCGACAAGCTCGCCGGTCGCCACGGCAACAAGGGCGTCATCTCCCGCATCCTGCCGATCGAGGACATGCCCTTCACGGCCGACGGCCAGCCTGTCGACATCATCCTGAACCCGCTCGGCGTGCCGAGCCGGATGAACGTGGGCCAGGTACTCGAAGCACATCTCGGCTACTGCGCCCGCTGGGGTTGGACGAACCCCGACGGCACCAAGGTCGGCGACGAGCCGATCCGTGGCACCGAAACGAAGACGCGACCGAACACCAAGCCCTCCACGTTCGTGGCGACGCCGGTGTTCGATGGTGCGAAGTGGGACGAGAAGGAGAAGTCGGGCGATCATCCGACCATCCAGGAGATCCTCGAGGGCCTCAATCCCGAGTCGGCCAACGGTGATCGCCTGGTCGGCACGAATGGCAAACTCGACCTCTACAACGGACGAACCGGCGAGAAGTACGACAATCAGATCACCTGCGGCTACATGTACATCTTGAAGCTGGCCCACCTGGTCGACGACAAGATCCACGCCCGCTCCACCGGCCCGTACTCGATGATCACCCAGCAGCCGCTCGGTGGTAAGGCCCAGTTCGGTGGCCAGCGATTCGGCGAGATGGAAGTGTGGGCCCTCGAGGCCTACGGCGCGGCGTACTGCCTGCAGGAGCTGCTCACCATCAAGTCCGATGACGTGCTCGGCCGTGTCCGTGTGTACGAAGCAATCGTGAAGGGCGACAACATCCCCGAACCGGGTGTGCCCGAGAGCTTCAAGGTGCTGATGAAGGAGATGCAGGCACTCTGTATCAACGTCGAAGTGCTCACTGAAGACGGCCACGAGATCGAAATGCGTGACCTCGACGACGAGGTGTACCGCGCCGCCGAGGAACTCGGCATCGACATCTCCCGCCCCGAGCGCGGCACCGACGAAGACGACGCCCGTCGCGAACGCGAAAAGCGCGAACGCACCGCCTATTAGGGGGTCCGAACCCAACTGCGATGCCGAAGGCGTTGCTGTTGGGGTCTGACCCCTGGCTCAGGCCAGAGATCCGAACAAGCAGCAACAACGAAACTTGCAAAAGGGGTCTGACCCCTGATGCAAGAAGCAACAACGAAGCCCAAAGTACGAACAACGAGGAACCACATGCTCGACGTCAACATGTTCGACCAACTGAAGATCCGCTTGGCCACGGCGGATCAGATCCGTACCTGGTCACACGGTGAGGTGAAGAAGCCCGAGACGATCAACTACCGCACGC
>JANPCI010000015.1:0-1776 GCA_031430875.1 Actinomycetes bacterium
CGCTGTGCCAAGCTGGCCAAGCCGCAAGGAGTACGGGCCAGCGTCTGATAATGGGTGTTCTGTCACCCTCAGACCCTGCTAATGTTTCCTATCGTCCCGGGCAGCTCCTCATCGAGACCACGCAGGATGTCGTGCGGCATCTGGACGGCTGCCCTCTTCGCGAGATGGGCAGCCACCCATACCTGTTCGGGGCCGTTGGCGTCACGTTTCGCACGCAACGGTTCGCTGATTCCTGATGACAGCCCGATTGCTGTCCAGTTCGTTCTAGTCACGGTGCTGTCTGCCACCGGTAAGGGCGTGCCCTCACGTGCATCCCCGCTCCGGCCGACTTGCCGATCTCGACTAAGCCGGGTATCCTGACCTCCAGTGCGCGTTATCCGCCGGCACATCGTCGTCCGCATCGTGACCTGCCTCCTGCTGACGTGGGCGGCGGCGGACTTGCTCGTGCCGGAGTTGTGTAGCAGCGAAGCGGCTGTCCAGGATCACGGAAGTGCTCCAACTTCTCAGGACCAGGACGACTGCTTCTGTTGCTGTTCGCACACCGAGAAGGCCATCACCGTGGCGGTCGCGTTCACGGATGGCATTCCGGTGGTCGTCGAACGATGCCCCGCCGAAAGCCTCGCGGTCGGCGTCCCCCGCAGTCTCTACCACCCTCCGCTCGCCTCGTAGCTCCCTGTTTCCAAATTCATAGCCTCTGACGGTTCCTGAACCGTCGGGGCATGGCTTTACCTTGGCGCGCTTGCGGCTTCGGCCGTCGTGTCAGGTGCTGGTGCGTTCGCGCACCTGCCCCCGATAGAAGCGGGCCACTCAGGAGCTACGGAAGGCGTATGCACAGATCTGTTCGAAGCTTGTCTGTCCACTGGTTCGCCGTCGCCGCGTGGACGGTTGGCGTTTCGCTCCTCGCACCTGGCGCCGTGGCCGCACAGTCAGCTGTTCCAGAGCGGCTGACACTGCGGGAGGCGGTGGCCATCGCCGTTGAGCGGAACCCGGCGATGGTGGCCGCCCGCGCCGGCGTCGATGCCGCCGAGGGCGACCGACTGGCAGCGTCGCGCCGACCAAATCCGGCTCTTTCGGTCGATTCCGCCGGCTACCCGGCCTTCGAGTCAGCCCGTCCCGGCTACTGGGGCGGTCAGGAGTTCACCGTTCGATTCGATCAGGAACTCGAGACGGCGGGACGACGACGCCTTCGCACAGAGGTTGCCGAATCGGGTCGCGCCAGCGCTCAGCTCGGCGTGCAGGACCGCGCCCGGCAGATCGGGCTTGATGTCAGGCGCGCGTATCTGACCGCCGTGCTGGCTCAGGCCGACCGCGGCGTCGCTCAGACGTCGCTCGAGGAAATCGACCGAGTGATCGCGCTCAACCGCGCCAGGTTGGAGCAGGGGGAGATCTCGGGGGCCGAGTTGCGACGGCTACAGGTGGAGCGACTGCGCTTCGTCGAAGACGTCTTTGGCGCAGACCTCGCACTGAAGAACGCCCGTAGCACCCTGTTGGCGCTCTTGAACGCTCCGCGGCTGGACCTGCCGCTCGAGCTGATTGACGGGCTGAAGGCGTCGCCCGCCGAGGGATTAGAGGCGTTGACCGCCGCGTCTGCGGACGCCGGTGGAGCGCCACGCCTTCTTGCTCAAGCACTCGAGGCACGCCCGGATGTCCTCGTGGCCCGACGGGAGCAGGTCCAGGCTGAGACATCGACTCGCCTGCAGCGAGCGCTGCGCACGCCCAACATCACCCTGGGGGGCGGCTACCAGAACAACTTCGGGTCCGACGGCGTGGTGTTCG
>JANPCI010000016.1:0-9555 GCA_031430875.1 Actinomycetes bacterium
TCGGCCAGATCGGCGAGATCCTGCCGGCGCTGATCGAGGTCTAGCGCGTCGCGACTCGTCGGCTGGCGAGCAGTGCCCCGGCGATGATGACCACGATGCCGATCAGTTCCAGGGCGACCACCTCGTCGCCGCGGAATGCAACCCCGAGCACGAGCGCGACGGCGGGGATCAGGTACGTGATGAACGATGCCCGAGTAGAGCCGACTCGCCCCACGAGGTTCCCCATCAGCGCAAAAGCGATGCCGGTGCCGACCACGCCGAGCACCACCACGGCGACAACGGGCCCGGCCTCCCAGCGTGCGTCGCTGACTTGCCAGAGCCCGTATGGCGCCGTCCAGATGGTGGCGAGTACCAGCACCTTGGCCATCAGGTTGACCGAGCCGTAGCGCTGCTGGAGCGGCGCCGCGATCGTGACGGCGAGGCCGTAGCAGACCGTTGCTGCCACCACCATCGCCACACCGAGCGCCTCGCTGGAGCCGTCGCCGATCGATGGCAGGCTCACCAGGACGACGCCGCCGAACCCGATAGCGATGCCGAGTAGTTGGGCGCCCCGAGTCCGCTGGCGAAACAGCACGACGGCGAAGATCGCTGCGAAGATCGGCGTCCCGCCGTTGAGCAGGCCGGCGAGTGCCGAACTGATGTGCTGCTCGGCGATCGGGAAAAGGGTGAACGGCACGGCAACCCAGACGACCGACAGCAAGACGACTCGTCGACGATCGGCGGGCTCGATGGAGACTCTCGGCCTGGGCAGGACCGCCAGTGCCATCGCGCCGAGCCCGACACGCGTGAGCGTGATGACGCCGGGCGGGAGTGCGTCGAGCCCGATGTCGATGAACAGGAACGACGCGCCCCAAATCGCGCCGACGGCCACGAACAACGACCAGTCGGCCGACGTGAACTCGCCGTCGACCGACCGGGGCGGCGTTGAGGCCGCACGATGATCGGGCACGGTGGTGGACACGTCGGCGACCGTAGCGGGTGTTGCGGTCAGAGTGCGGCGGGATTCGGTCATGGTGTTCTTGAGCGTTCGCCGCTGCTTGGCGCATCGCTCCCGCACCGGCGCACGGCCCGCACCGGCGCACGGCCCTCGAGGGAGTGTCGAATCCCGACCTAGTCACTAGACTTTCGGCATGGCAACATTCCGTGACCTGCTCGCCGCTGCGAAGTCCGAGATCCGCGAGGTCGATCCCGAGGGTGCCGCGGCGCACATCGCGGCCGGTGCGATCGTGCTCGACGTCCGTGAACCCGACGAGTACGAGGAGGGCGCGATTCCCGGTGCCATCCACATCCCCCGCGGACATCTCGAAGCCCAGATCGAGAACCGGATCGCCGACAAGAGCGCGCCCGTTGTCGTCTACTGCGCCGGTGGTGTGCGGTCGGCGTTTGCCGCGGTGACGCTCGCCCAGCTCGGCTTCACCGACGTCGAATCGATGGAGGGAGGCTTCGGTCGCTGGAAGGACGAGGGCCGCCCGTGGAAGCAGCCGGCATCGTTGACGCCCGAACAAAACAACCGCTACAAGCGGCACCTGCTGTTGCCCGAGGTTGGAACCGCCGGACAGGTGAAGCTGCTCGAGGCCAAGGTGCTGATGCTCGGCGCCGGCGGTCTCGGATCACCGGCTGCGCTGTATCTCGCAGCGGCCGGCGTCGGCACGATCGGGATCGTCGACATGGACGAGGTCGACTCGTCGAATCTGCAGCGCCAGATCCTGCACAACATCGACCGCATCGGTGACCGCAAGGTCGACTCGGCGAAGAAGACGCTGACGATGCTCAACCCCGACGTGAACGTGGTCACCTACGACACGCGTCTCGACGCGTCGAACATCATCGAGATCATGTCGGGCTACGACGTGGTCGTCGACGGCGCCGACAACTTCCCGAGCCGCTACCTACTCAACGACGCCAGCGTCAAACTCGGCATCCCCGTGGTGCACGGCTCGATCTTCCGCTTCGAGGGCATGGTGAGCGTGTTCCACCCGACGCAGGGCCCGACCTATCGCGACATGGTGCCCGAGCCGCCGCCCGCCGAACTCGCTCCGAGCTGCGCCGAAGCCGGCGTTCTCGGCGTGCTGCCCGGCATCATCGGATCGATTCAGGCGCTCGAGACGATCAAGGTCATCCTCGGCCTCGGTGAGCCGTTGATCGGTCGCATCCTCACGGTCGACACGATCGACATGGAGTTCCGGGTCTTCAACCTGAAGCCCGACCCCGCCAACGAAGTCACCTGGGCCAACCGCGACCGCATCCAGATCAAGGAACTCGACGGTCTCTGCGCCCCGGGCCTCTCCGCCCACTGAATGTCACGGTTGACGGTTGGGCTGCGTCTCATTCAGGTGGGCTGGGCCACCACCCGCGACGAAAGGCGGGCGAGGAGTGCCACCACCACGAGATAGAGCAGGACCGAGGTGAACAGCACAGTACGGAACCCAAACGTCATCGATGCGATGGTGGTCAGGGTCGAGCCGATCACCGAGAAGAAGCCGTTGATCGCCCAACCCCATGCCACGTATTCGCGGGTGTGGGCGCTGTCGCGAGCAACCAGTGAGATCGTCAACGGCATGAACATTCCGAGACAGAACCCGAGTGGAACGCACAGCAGAGCGACGAAGCCTGCCTTCGCGAGCAGTGGCCATCCGAGCAGCAAGCCCTCGAACGCCGGAACAGCAAACGCATAGAACGCTCCCAGCACGATGACGGCGACGGCGAGCCAGCCCAGCATCGGGCGCGGAGCGGCGTGCCATCGCTCGCTCACCAGGGCACCGACGCCCGTCGACAGCAAGATGGCCATCAGCGTCACCGTCAGCGAGTAGGTGGGATAGCCAAGCAGGAGTGAGAAGCGCTGGATGAGCACGATCTCGAAGGCGATGAACGCAAGGCCGAGCAGGGCGAAGATCGGGGCGGTGTTCGCCTTGTAGGGCAACTGCTTCCAGGTGTCTCGAACGAGGACGAACGGGAGCAGGAGCAAGATCGTTGCGAGCAGGATCGACAGCCCGAGCAACACGAGGAGCACTCGTTCGCCGATGCCGATCTCGACGTCGAGGTCGCTGATGGGCTGGCCGATGTCGCCGATCACGTCGGTGAACGGCGTGAAGTGCCAGAAGAACGGACGATTGTCGGTGATCGCGCGCACGTCGTACGGGTAGTCGGAGATGTATGCGTCGATTTCGTCGTCGGGCAACGAGATGATGCTGTTGACGGGGGCACCCTCGTCGCCGGCTCGCCCAGGGAGGTACCGCACGGTTCCGCCAGGGACCTCGGCGACCTGTGCCGCGATGCGATCGAGTTCGTCGTCGGCGAACGGCGACTGCTTCATGATCGTCGTGGAGACGCCGTACAGGAAGCCCTCGTCGCGCGAGGTGATGACGGCGACGTTCTCGGCAACATCACCGAATCCACCGGAGTCGTACGCGGCACGTGCGGTGGCTGCGAGACGAGCCGTTCGGTTGGGGCGGGACTCGTAGTCCTTTTCCCCGAACTGCATCACGACCATGCCGTCGCCGCTGAGATGGCCGAGCGACTCCTCGAGCATCTCGCGTGTGTACAGGTAGCTCTCGGACAGCACGAATGCACCGCTCGATGCGGCATTGGATGCGGCATAGCTGTCGGGGGCCACGAACCAGATCAGGTCGTAGTCGATGTTCGACTTGGCCAGGTAGCTACGACCGTCACCCACGACGTAGTTGACCTCGGGGCGCTCGGTCAGGTTCGAGGTGTACTCGGCGTACTTGCCGGTGAGGAGATCGGCCGTCGCCGGATTCAACTCAACGGCGTCGATCTGTTTCGCACCGAAGTGGATTGCGGCCTCGATCTCGTTGCCGCCAGCTGCGCCGATGATGAGCATGCGCTCGGGTGGGTCGCCGAGTGCTGCGAAGGGAACCGAACGATCGTTCTCATCGAACCGGGTCAACGATGTCGGGTCACCGTCCCACGGCCAGATGGCTGATCCCCAGATGCCGTCGTGGAACAGGATGGTGTTCTCTGGGAGCTCGAGTGCATCAACGCGGAACAGAGCACTCCATTCGGAAGCAGCCAGCGGTGTGTCCGGCCTCACGCCCTTGCTCTCTTCCGTGCGGATCTCGGGCGCGGACCCCGGACGGAAGGCGACGATGGCGAGGAGGATCCCAACGGCGGCGACGCTCACGAGTCCGACACGACCAGCCGTGGATCGCCAGGACACGTCGGCGAGGTGCACGCCGGTCGCGAGTAACACGATCGCCACGATGGCGATGACCGACACCGGTCCAACCGTGGCGATGAGGGGGACGACGACGAGGCAGGCCAGTGCGGCGCCGACGAGATCGGAGAAGTACAGGCGATTGATGTCGTCGGCGCGCCGCGAGAACAGCGCCGAGATGCACATCCCGATGGGGAGGAAGCTCACATACAGTCCGAGGGCGATCAACAGGAGCTGTCCGACCGCCGCCAATTGCAGCGTTCGGCTGCCGGTCCAGATCTGCAGAGTGTCCAGTGGAGTGACGGCGACGGTGACGTATCCGATCATCACGCCGACCGTCGAGCCGAACGTGCACCATGTCAACAGCGAACGGGTACTCAGGCGATCGAGTCGCTTGGAGACGGCCACGATCACGGCGCCAGATCCAAGGCCGAGCAGTGCAAACCCGATGACCAGATACGTGTAGTAGTAGTAGAGCTTGAAGGAGATCACCCGCGTATAGGAGATCTCGAGCAGGAGAGCTGCTGCGCTGATCACGAAGATCTCTGCGAGGTACGTTCGTGAGGTCTCGTCGCCGGGGCGACGAAGGAGTGTTCTCAAGGTGGCTCCGGCGGGATGGGGTGCAACGGCCGTCGGAGACTAGCGGTTGGGTGGTCTGACCCGCAGTTCAGTCAGCTGGGTTCGGTGAGGATCTCGGCTTCGATCGGGGCGAGTTCGTCGCGTTCTTGCACGATCACGCCGACGACGACAAGCGCGATCCCGACGAACTCGATGCCCGACGGTTGTTGATCGAGGACGATCCATCCGATCAACACTGCGGTGACCGGAAGCAGTGCGAGTAGCAGCGAGAACCGGCGCACAGGGATGCGGCGCATGGTGAACTGGTCGATGCCGTAGCCGATGGCATTCGAGAACACGCCGACGAGCAGGCACAGCGCGAGTAGGCGCGGCGAGCTCCAGACGTCGAGGCTGCCGGGTGCCCCGATGGGGGTGATGGCGAGCGCACCGATCGCAAGGCCGATCCCGAGTCCTGACACACCTCGGTCGAGCCGAGCGACCCGTGATCCGATCACGATGTATCCCGCCCACATCAACGACGCGAGGAAGATGAACAGCAGCCCGACGGCGTTCCCGTCGATCTCGGTGCCGCCCAGAACGAGGACGCCGGCGATGGCGAACAACAGCGCCAGCGCGTTTCGCTTGCTGCGAGTGGCGATCGCCGCAACGGTGATCGGGCCGATGAACTCGATCGTGACGGCGATCCCGAGGTCGACACGGGCGATGCCGAGATAGAAGAACGTGTTCATCAGGGCGGTGACGATGCCGAACAGCGCGGCGGCGAGAAGTTCGGACTGCGTCCAACGCTCGCGCCAGGCTCTCGATGCCGCCACCACAGCGATCGCTGCGCCGATGACGCGGAACCACGCGACGGTTTGGGGTTCGACTTCGTCGAAGAGGCCGACGGCGATGACGGCGCCCAGGTACTGGGCGACGGCCGACAGGACGAAGAGTGCCTCCGGTTGGGCGGTGTTCAGCCAACGCGTGAGCGGCCCCGTCGAGCGCTCGCTCGCCAGTGGGGCGGGGGCGTCGGACAGGGCTTACTCGAACAGTTCGGGATCGGTGTGGGCGATCTCTTCCCACAGCGGTTGGAAGCTGAACCAACCGGCGGCGTGGAACCCGGTGTTCTGCTGGGTGTAGGTGGCGTACTCGTCGCGGATTTCGATCGGGTTGCCGGCGGCCATCGCCATCAATTGCGCCTGGCACGAACGCTCCATCGAGATGAACCAGAAGGCTGCCTCGTCGACGGTTTCGCCGACGGTGAACAGGCCATGGTTCTGGTGGATCGCGGCCTTGCCGTCGGGGAACTTCGACGCGAGCTCCCGGCCGGCCTCGATGTCGAACACGACCGCTCCGCCCTGCTCGGAGATGACGTGGTGGTCGTTGTAGAAGATGCAGGCGTCCTGTGTGAGTGGCGCGAGCGGGATGCCCAGCGAGCTGAACGACTTGCCGTACGGCGAGTGGGCATGGGCCGCGGCGACCACGTCCGGTCGGGCGGCATGCACTGCGGCGTGGATGACGAACGCCGCGCGGTTCACGGGCTTGGTGCCGTACACGACGTTGCCCTGATGGTCGACGAGGATCAGGTCGCTCTGGCGGATGTGGCGGAAACTCATGCCGAACGGGTTGACCCAGAACATGTCGGGATACTCAGGGTCGCGGACCGTGATGTGCCCGGCCACGCCCTCGCCGAAGCCGAACTTGCCGAAGACGCGCAGTGCGCCGGCGAGATGGGTCTTGCGATAGTGGCGCTCGTCGTCGACGTTGTCGAACTTCGGGATCCCGTCGAGCCCGACAACTTTCGGAGTCAGCTCGATGCCGTCGATCATGCCGGGAGCGGTGGTGGTCGCGTCTTCGGTGATGGCCATGTATCAACGTTACTCGGGCATCCGTCCGCGAGAGTCAGGCAGTGCGATCACCTCGATGCCGAGATGTCGGGCAAGCCGCACGATTTCGCGGTCGCTCGTTGCGAGTGGCTCGTTTCGTTCCAGTGCGAGTCCGATTGCGCAACAGTCGGCGATCGAAATGGCCGCTGTTCGGTGGTGGTAGTGCGCCACACGGAGTGTCGCTGCTCGGATCGCAGCCGATGCCGTGACGGGGACGACGACCAACCCGCCGTCAATCCACACGTCGAGAGCGTCCACGACCTGAGGCGCCGGCACGCCGGAGACTCGTGCGACCCGATCGACGACTTCGGCGTAGTTGATGGCGGAGACGGCGAGCTGCTCCGCGCTTGTCAATGCGTCGATGATGTCGCCGGCGCCCGGCTCGTCAAGGAGTAGCCCGACCAGTGGAGCGGCGTCGAACACTGCCATACCGGCGCTCCTCTCTTTCGGCCTCGTCTCGGCGTTCTTGGGCCTTGAGTTCGTCGACGGTGATCCCCGTCCGGTTTTCGAAGAGGCCCCGGGATGCCTCCCAGATGTTGTCGGGGATCGGCTCGAACGTGATGTGGTCACCGTGGTCGACCATGCGAACGCGGTCGACATTCCACCGGCGCCTCACCTCGGCGGGGATCGACACCTGTCCGCTCGAGGTGATCTTCAAGGTGGGCACGCGTTCATCATATGGAGATGATTTCACCATGTCGAGTGATGTGCGACAATGTGGCGCATGGAGATCCGACCGGACGACATCGCTCCGCCTGCTGCCAACTACGCCCACGCCGTTGTGACCGAGGGTGCATCGAGATGGCTCCACACCTCCGGTGTCGTGCCGGTCGCGTTCGACGGATCGACCCCTGATGACCTCGCGGAACAGGCTGCACTCGTGTGGTCGAACATTTTCGCCATGCTCCGCGCCGCCGACATGTCGCCGGCCGACATCGTGTCGGTCACGACGTACGTGGTGGTCGGCGAGAACCTTGCGCCGGTGATGGCTGCCCGTGATGTGGCGCTCAGTGGTCATCGAGCGGCATCAACGCTCGTGACCGTGCCGGCGCTCGCCCGCCCCGAGTGGCGACTGGAGATCGCGGTCATCGCCGCCGTGTGATCGACACCGATGAGTCTGGGCGCGCACAGGTCGCGCTGAGACTCATCGCACGGGTGGGTCATCGCCACTCGGACAGGGTTGCCTCGACGTCTTCGATGCTCCACACGAGTCGACCGAACGTTTCGATTGCGCCGCCGACAAAGAAGTTGACGCCCTGGCCGGCGGCGCCGGAGTCACGGCTGCGCCAAATTCTCCAATCGGTCGCGAGTCCGATGATCCCGCGGTACCGGCTCGGGTCGTGGCGGATGAGCTCGGTGAAGATTCCGATCTCGCAGGCCGTGCCGTCGTCGACCATCGGCCCGTCGAGCCAGGCCACGACGGCCTCGGCATCGCGCAGCCCGGCACCATCGACGGCGAAGACCGTCCGTGGGTCGAGCGGCGTGAACTTCTGGCGATGCGGCACGAAGCACTCGTGACCCTGAGCGTCCAAACGGTCGGCCAAGGCGTCGATGTGATCGCGCTCGGCTGGCGTAAACATTGGCCCGGCGAGGTAGAGCTTCATGGCGCCAATCGTGCCAGGGCAGCGAGTGAGCCAAGGGATCAGGCGGAGCGGCCCAGCCTGCAATACGATCGCCGTCATGGCTGACGCGAACGACCTTCCGCAGACCGATTCGGGCATCCCGATCAAGCGGCTCTACGACGCCACCGACCTCGACGGTTGGGACCCGAGGGAGATGCTCGGCGCTCCCGGCGAGCCGCCCTACACCCGCGGCGTCTACGGCTCGATGTACACCGGGCGGCTCTGGACCATGCGCCAGTACTCGGGATTCGGCAACGCCGAGGCCACAAACGAGCGATTCAAATTCCTCCTGAACGCCGGCCAGACTGGCCTGTCGTGCGCCTTCGATCTCCCGACGCAGATGGGATACGACTCCGACCACGGACGCTCCGAGGGCGAGGTCGGCAAGGTCGGCGTGGCGATCGACTCGATGGAGGACATGCGACTCCTGCTCGCCGGCCTCCCGCTCGACAAGGTCACCACGTCGATGACGATCAACTCGACCGCCGCGATCCTGCTGCTGATGTACGAACTCGTCGCCGAGGAGAACGGCGTGTCGAGCGACCAGATCGGCGGCACGATCCAAAACGACCTGCTCAAGGAATACATCGCCCGCGGCACCTACGTGTACCCGCCGCGTCCGTCGATGAGGATCATCACCGACATCTTCGAGTACTGCAGCAAGCACGTGCCGAACTGGAACACGATCTCGATCTCGGGCTACCACATCCGTGAGGCCGGGTCGACGGCGGTGCAGGAGATCGCCTTCACGCTCGCCAACGCGATTGCGTATGTGCAGGCGGCGATCGACGCCGGCCTCGACGTCGACGACATCGGGCCCCGCCTCAGCTTCTTCTGGAACGGCCACAACAACTTCTTCGAAGAGGTCGCCAAGTTCCGCGCCAGCCGTCGCATGTGGCACACGATCATGACCGAGCGCTTCGGCGCGAAGGATCCGAAGTCGGCGATGTTGCGCTTCCACACCCAAACCGGTGGGTCGACGCTCACGGCGCAGCAGCCGATGAACAACATCATGCGCGTCACGTTGCAGGCGTTCGCCGCAGTCATGGGTGGGACGCAGAGCCTCCACACCAATGGCTACGACGAGGCGCTGAGCCTGCCCACGGAGGAGGCGGCGCGTATGGCGCTGCGCACGCAGCAGGTCATTGGCTACGAGTCGGGTGTTGTCGACACACCCGACCCGCTTGCCGGGTCGTACTTCGTCGAGTCGTTGACCGACGAGGTCGAGCGCCTGGCATGGGAGTACATCGAACGCATCGACGAGATGGGCGGCGCCGTCGCGGCGATCGAGTCGGGCTTCCAGATGGATGAGATC
>JANPCI010000017.1:0-16345 GCA_031430875.1 Actinomycetes bacterium
GCACTCCTCCAGAAGCTCGGCCCCGGCGCCACCACCACCGAGCCGATCATCGTGCGCCCTGCAGCCCTGGGCGGCGGCACGGTCGATCCGGATGAACTCGGCCGACAGCTCGTCGAGTTCGGCTATCGACGCGAGGAACTCGTGGAGCATCGCGGTGAGTTCGCCCGCCGCGGCGCGATCGTCGACGTCTTCCCGTCGACCGCCGACGCCCCGATCCGCATCGACCTGTGGGGCGATGAGGTCGACCGCCTCACCCGCTTCGGCGTCAACGACCAGCGCTCGACCGACGACCTCGACGAGGTCATGATCTTCCCGGCCCGCGAGCTGATGCCGAGCGCCGACGTCCGAGCCAGAGCAGCACGGCTCGTCGCCACCGAGCCGTGGGGCCGTGAGCAGTGGGAACGACTGGCCGAGGGCGTGCACTTCGACGGCATGGAGAGCTGGTTGCCGTGGCTCGTCGACGACGACCTGCTCCTCACCGACGTGCTGCCCGACACCGCGAAGGTCGTGCTCGTCGAGCCGCGCCGGATGCGCGACCGCGCCATCGACCTGATCGCCGAGGAAGACGATCTCGCCCGCGCCCTCGCCTCCACGTGGGCTCGCGACCCGGACAAGTCGTTCCCCCGGCTGCACGCCGACCCCGACACCTTGCTGGAGAAGCGGCTCGACACCCGGGATACCGACTCCCCTCACGCCGGCTCGTTCTGGTCGATCGACTCCACCCCCGAATCGCCCGACACCCCACTCGTCGAAGCCTCCGGCTGGGGTCCGGTGGTCGGTGACGGCAGCGGCCTCACCGATCGCCTCGCCGAGCTCATCGGGCGCGGCTACCGCGTCGTCGTTGCGGCCGACGGCACCGGGTCGGCGCAACGACTGCACGACCTCCTCCTCGACAATGGCCTCGACTTCACCATCTCGAAGTCCGGCGGAGCCGACGGCCCGTCTGGTTCCGGCCAGATCGTCGTTGCGCCACTGCACCGCGGCTGCACGCTGCCGAACGCGAAGGTGGCGATCGTCGCCGAGAGCGACCTCACCGGTCGACGTCGCGCCCACCGCACCGTCCGAAAGCACAAGCGCGAGAGCGCCAGCACGTTCGAAGACCTGAAGTCCGGCAACTACGTCGTGCACCACCAGCACGGCGTCGGCCAGTACGAGGGCATGGTCAAGCGGGCCATCGGCGGCGTCGAACGCGACTATCTCCTCATTGCCTACAAGGGTGGCGACAAGCTCTACGTGCCGTCGGACCAGATCGACACGCTGCGCCAGTACGTCGGCGGCGAGGCACCCAAGATGCACCGCCTCGGTGGGTCGGACTTCGCGAAAACCAAGAGCAGGGTGCGTTCCGCTGTCCGCGAAATCGCCCAGGAACTCGTCGTTCTCTACCAGAAGCGGGTCAACGCCGAGGGCCACTCGTTTGCACAGGACACGCCGTGGCAGGCCGAGATGGAAGAGGCGTTCCCCTACGTCGAAACCCCCGACCAGCGCACCGCCATCGACGAGATCAAGCGCGACATGGAACTCGCCCACCCGATGGACCGCCTCATCTGCGGCGACGTCGGCTTCGGCAAGACCGAAGTGGCGATCCGCGCCGCGTTCAAAGCGATCCAGGATGGCAAACAGGTCGCCGTGCTTGCGCCGACCACTCTGCTCGCAACCCAGCACGGCAACACGTTCGCCGACCGCTTCGCCGGCTTTCCGGTTCGCGTCGAGGTGCTCTCACGATTCCTCACCGCCGGCCAGGCCAAGAAGGTCATCGAGGGCGTCAAGACCGGCGAAGTCGACTGCATCATCGGCACCCACCGCCTCCTTGCGAACGACGTGAAGTTCAAGGATCTCGGCCTGCTGATCGTTGACGAGGAGCAGCGCTTCGGAGTGCAGCACAAGGAGACGATGAAGAAGATGAAGACGAACGTCGACGTCCTCACACTGTCGGCCACGCCCATCCCCCGCACGCTCGAGATGTCACTTGTGGGCATCCGCGATCTCTCGCTCCTCCAGACCCCGCCGGCCGATCGCCAACCGATCCTCACCTATGTCGGCGAGTACGACGAGCGTGTCGCCGTCGAGTCGATCCGGCGCGAGCTGTTGCGCGAGGGCCAGGTGTTCTGGGTGCACAACCGCGTGCAGTCGATCGACACGGCCGCCAGCCGCCTTCGACAACTGGTTCCCGAAGCCCGCATCGCGGTGGCCCACGGTCAGATGGACGAGAGCACGTTGGAAACTGTGGTGCAGGACTTCTGGGACGGCCAGTACGACGTGCTCGTGTGCACCACGATCATCGAGTCGGGCATCGACATGCCAACGGTCAACACGCTCGTCGTGGAACGCTCCGATCTCCTGGGTCTCGGCCAGATGCACCAGCTGCGCGGCCGCGTGGGTCGGTCCGGATCGCGCGCGTACGCGTACCTCTTCTACCCACGCGACAAGGTGCTCACCGAGGAGGCCTACGAGCGGCTGCGCACCATCGGCGAGTCGACCGAACTCGGCTCGGGCTTCAAGATCGCGATGCGGGACCTCGAGATCCGTGGCGCCGGCAACCTGCTGGGCGAGTCACAGTCGGGTCACATCGCCGCGGTCGGATACGACCTCTATTGCCAGATGGTGACCGAGGCCGTCAGCGAGATGAAGGGCGAGCCCCAGCCCGATCCTCGGTCGGAGATCAAGCTCGATGTGCCGACCGATGCGTTCCTCCCGACCGACTACGTCGCCAAGGAGGAGTTGCGACTCGAGGCGTACCGTCGCCTCGCCGGCGTCACGACCGAGGCCGAGGTCGACGACATCCGCACCGAGTGGGAGGACCGCTACGGGCCGCTCCCCGACCCGGCGGGTGCGCTCCTCCAGGTCGGCTACCTGCGCGCCGAGTGTCATCGTCTCGGCCTCAACGACATCCAGATCTCCGGGTCGGCCTCCGCGGGTGGCACCGCGAAGCTGGCGCCCCTGCAGCTGAAGCTGTCGGAGACGATGCGTCTGCGCCGGATCTCGAAGGGCGCAAAGTACAAAGAAGACCTCGGCCAACTCGTCGTGCCGCTCCCTCGCGGGGCCGACGCGTCGAGCTTCCTCTCGACGTTCCTCCGCGACCTCGTCCCCAACGAGCCGTCCTGATCGAAACGTCACGTTTGACCCGGCACCGTGTGACATTCCGGGGGTAGCGTTCGGGCGGTGGTTCGACGCTCGTTGATGATTCTGCTCCCGCTCACGTTGGCTGCCGTCACGGCGGGCTGCTCGACGTTGTCCGACAGCGACGTCGTCGCCAGGGTGAACGGCGTCGAGCTGACGAGCGACGAGTTCGACGCCAAGCTGGCCGAACTCGGAGTCACCGGCGCCGAGGTCGTCCCCCTCGAACCCGTACAGGCCGAGCTCACCCGGTGGATCCAGCAACAGCTCGTCCCCACCGACGAGATCGCCGCCATCTACAACTCCGGTGCCGCCGAGGCCGGTGTGGTCTGCGTCGGTGCCATCGTGGTGACCGACGAGGCGGCCGCCGGCCTGGCCCTCGACGACATCGAGTCAGGCACCAACTTCGTCGAGGTGTTCCAGCGCGACAACCTCGACCAGAGCCTCGTGGAGACCAATGGCGTCATCCCGTGCATCTCGGCAGCCGACCTCGAAGGCAACGCCGGCACACCGTTCATCGACGTCGCTGCGACCCTGTCAGCCGACAACCCCACGGGCAGTGCACCGATCCTCGACGACGCCGGCTCCGAATTGGCGTGGGTCGTTCTCGAGTTCCGTCCGTGGGAGGAGCTCGGCGCCGTCGACGCCGAGCAGGTGACCGGCCTGATCGACGTCACCGACATCGCCGCCGACGCCGACGTGTTCGTCGCCTCACGCTACGGAACGTTCGACACGGCGACCGGCACGGTCGTGAGTCTCAACTGAGCGTGCTCGAGGCGCGCCGATGACGACCGCCGACGATTCCGCGGCTGCAATTCCAACAGCAACTCCAACTGCGGCGCCACGCATCGTCGTCGTCGGGCTCGGGCCGGGCGGCCATCAGCACGTCACCGACGAGACACGGCACGCCATCGACCGCATCGATCACCGCTACCTGCGTACCGCCATCCACCCGAGCGCCGACCTCGTCCGCGATGCCATCACGTTCGACCACCTCTACGAGACCGCCGACACGTTCGACGACGTCTACACCGAGATCGCCGCCAGCCTGGTGGCTGCCGCCGCGGCCCACGGCGAGATCCTGTACGCCGTGCCCGGCTCGCCACTCGTCCTCGAACGAACGGTCCGCCATTTACGTGAGCGCGACGACATCGAGCTCGTGGTGCTGCCGGCGATGTCGTTTCTCGACGTGGCCTGGGCCCGCCTCGGCATCGACCCCGTGGAAGCGGGCGTCCGCCTCGTCGACGGTCACGATTTCGCCACCGCGGCGGCCGGCGAACGCGGTCCGCTGCTCGTTGCCCACGCCCACGCCGACTGGGTGCTGTCGGAGATCAAGTTGGCCGTCGACGGCGCAACGGGCGATGAGCGTGTCACGATCCTGCAGGCACTCGGCACTCCCGACGAGCTGATCGTCGAGACCACATGGGCCGAACTCGACCGTACCGTCACCGCCGACCATCTGACCTCGCTGTGGATTCCCGAGCTCGCCACACCGGTCGGCGTCGAGTACGTCCGCTTCCACCAACTCACTCGGCTACTGCGAGAGCAGTGCCCGTGGGACATCGAGCAGACCCACGAGACCCTCGTGCCCCACCTCCTCGAGGAGACCTACGAGGTGGTCGATGCGATCGGCGGCCTCGACTCCGACGACCCGACCACCGACGACGACCTCATCGAGGAGCTCGGCGATCTGCTCTATCAGATCGAGTTCCACGCCACGATCGCCGAGCAGGAGGGGCGTTTCACGATCGCCGACGTTGCATCGGGCATCCACGACAAGCTCGTGCGCCGGCATCCTCATGTGTTCGGCGACCTCGTCGGATCCGACCTCGACACCGACGAGGTGCTCGCCAACTGGGACGACATCAAACGCGCCGAGAAGTCACGCACGTCGGTCTTCGACGGCATCCCCCGGTCGATGCCGGCACTGGCCTACGCGGCCAAGGTCGGTGGCAAGGCGTCAAAGGTCGGATTCGACTGGCCCGACGTGACGGGAGCCTTCGCCAAGATCGCCGAGGAGACCGACGAACTGCTGGCCACCTTCGACGAGCACAGCGACCGATCGGCCGAGGAACTCGGCGACCTGCTCTTCGCCGTCGTGAACGTCGCTCGTCATCTGCGCGTCGATCCCGAGCTCGCGCTGCGGGCGGCAACCGACAAGTTCCGCACACGATTCGAGGGCGTCGAGGCGCTCGCCGTCGAACGATCGATCGACCTTCGCAACGCCGATCTGACCACCCTCGACGCACTCTGGGACGAGGTCAAGTCGACCGAGACGTGACACCTACACGATGTGTCAGAAACATCGTGTACGTCAAGCGCCCGGTAGCTGGGCCGATGCCTCGGGGCCGGGAGGCGGCTGTGCAGCCATTGCTGCAAGCGTCTGCTCCCACTCCTTGCGCCACCGCCTCCAACGCAGATCGATCACCTCGTCGATCACCGTCGTGGCCCGCCACGTACACAGCGCGAGCATCAACGCCGGTACGCCGAAGACCACCGCTACCTGCACCGTGTGCTCCACTGCGGTGAGCCCACCCTCGTCGAGCATGTCGGTGAATCCGAGCGAATTCACGAGCAACACACCGACCGCAGCGATCAACGGCAACCAGAACCAGGCGGCAACGACGCGAACCGGAGCACCGATCCGGTGCGCCTGCGCGGTGTGGTAGTGGAACGGCATCCACACGAGCAGGAAGCACAACACGATGGCGGCGATCGTGGCGCCGACGACCGCAACGTCGTCAGGGTTGTCGGCGAACCGGTCACGGGCCCACTCGACGACGCGGAATGCACCAACCGGGGCAGCGAACGCAATGAGCCACAGCACGACGGCGATCACCGCACTCGAGCTGCGGTGATATGGCGTGGCGGGGACGAGACGTTTCGCATCGATCATCGCCAACGCGCTCCAGGCGACCAGCATGCACGCGACGAGGAGATACGTCGTCACGACCGCCGATGACTCGATGAGGCGGACGCGCTGCGCGTAGTCGGTCAGCATCACCACCACGATTCCGACGAGCTGAGCAAGCACGAGCAGATAGCGCAGCCACCACGTGGCAAACAGCTGCGGCGGCGGATCGACACGCAAGGGAACAAAGTGTGCAGTGGCATCGCCGGGATCGAGGGGCGGCGCGGCAGTCGCGCTGGAAGCGGCGAGCGAGGGAGGCGGTGCCGGTGGCGGGGGTGGGGGTGGAGGTGCCGGTTTGGGCGGCGACGAGAGCGTGGGCGACAGCGACGGTGGTGGCGAGTGGGATGGGTGTGGAGACAGGGATGGGGGTGGAGACAGTGGTGACCCGGATCGAGCCGGCGCGGGCGACTCGCCCGGCGCAGGATCGGCGGGCATCGTCATGGGGCGTTGCCCATCACCGGAATCCGCTCGGGTGATGCCGTTCTCATCGGAATCGAGGTGCCGGCCTCGGCGTGACGGCGCGTCACCGCCTCGCGCTGGTCGACGAGGGCATTGTGCTGGGCTGCTTCGTACTCGGTCGCCGCCTCGAGTGTCCGGCATGCCTCGGTCACTGCCAACGTGAAGAACACTTGAATCAGCGCACCGATGGCGAGGACCACGGCGAGTCGACCGAAGTCGGTGTCGGGCGATTCCTCGACGGTTGTCAGCCCACCGAGCACCTGGATGTACACGCCCAGGCCGACCCCAACCAGGTACGCGATCCGCAGCGGCAATCGGCGAGCCTCGACTGCGTCGACTGCCCGTCCGACGAGAAAGACTGGGACGTAGAGCAGAGCAGCCTGCGCGGCAAACCCCACGATCATCATCCCGACGGCCTGATCGACCACGAATCGATCGGCCAGCGCCCAGAATCCAACGGCGACCGCCGGCCACGACACCGCAGCAATGAACGGGTTGCGCCGCCGACCGGACGCCATACGGGCGTTGGCAACTGCCACGAAGGTCCAGATCGTCGCCAACGCAATCAGCGCGAAGCCCAGCACCCGTGCACCACTGTGCAAGACCGCGATCGCTTCCCATGCCCGCCGACCCTGGCTCGGCAGCAGTCCACCCTCGCGCGACTCGAGCCAGAACATGAACATGACCACCGAGCCCACCAGCGTCAAGAGGGCCATGCCGGCCAACATCATCACGATCACGAGCCGGAACAGGTTGGCCCCGGGGATCAGACGCACGCGTTTGCGCTTGGCCACCGCGGCCTGACGAGCACCCGTTCGGCGCGCCACCAATCGTGCGCGCACCCCATGCGTTCTCGCTCGGTTCGGGCGACCTCGGCGCCGGTTGGCCGCGAGCTGCAGTGCTTCCTCGACGGTGCCGGCCGCCCGCCAGGCGAGCAGCACGATGATCACACACGGCGCGAAAGCAACTGCGCCGACGAGCCAGAGCGGTGCCCACGACTCGCTCGTCGGTACGTCAAAGAACACACCACTGAATCGCAATGCCACGATCGAGCCGACCCCCACAACGGCCAACGCAATGGGAACCCACATCCACTGCGACAACCGGGCCGAGTGACCACCGACCTGGCGGATCATGCCCGACAACAGGTACAGCGGCCGATAGGTCAACGGAATCGCGATCAGCAGAGCGGCGACCGCGACGATGACCGGCAACGATGACACGGGCTCGTCGGCGGTTCGGCTGATCTGCTCGCCGAGCGAAGCGACGATGCCGACGGCAACACCGATGAACGCGAAAGGTGCGAACCAAGCTGCGACCGCCTTGGTCGGGTCGGGAAGCTCTCGCGACCTCGCCGGCTCGACGAGTCGGCGGGCATTCAACGCGGCGAACCACGTCCAGCCGAGTACACAGGCGCCGGCGACGGAACCCGCTGCGATCGACCACCACATGGTTGCATCCGACCAGGCTTCATCGGTGACCAACCGTTGGATCTCCCACCCCACCAGGGCGAACGCGAGCGACAGCGCAACAGCTCCCAGCAGTCGCCAGGGCAACATCGGAGCGAGACTGCTGACCGCCCCGAGCGGCACCGGTGGGGTGCCAGGTGCAGGCATGGTGGGGTCGCCCGGGAGCGCGCCGACGGTGGGTGGCGCCAGCGGCTTGCCGTGCGATCGCGAATCCACGGGTTCCATGTCGTCGCCATCGGCAGACTGTTCGAGGAACTTGAGGAACTCCTCCGAATTGCCGACGACCGGCGGAGTTCCAGATGCCATCGGTCCGGTACGTTTGGACGCCATGAGCGAGATCATCAGCATCATCGGACGCGAAATCCTGGATTCACGCGGTAACCCCACCGTCGAGGTCGATGTCCTGCTCGACTCCGGCGCTCTCGGCCGCGCCGCGGTCCCGTCCGGAGCGTCAACGGGTGAACACGAGGCAGTCGAGCTACGCGATGGTGGCGATCGCTACGGAGGCAAGGGCGTACTGAACGCCGTCGGGTACGTCAACGACGAGATCTCCGACGCACTCGAAGGCTTCGATGCACTCGACCAACGGTTCCTCGACCAGGTGATGCTCGACCTCGACGGAACGGACAACAAGTCACGCCTCGGCGCCAATGCCGTGCTCGGCACGAGCCTCGCCATCGCCAAAGCGGCCGCGATCGAACTCGATGTGCCGCTGTACCGCTACATCGGTGGCCCAAACGCCCACGTGCTCCCCGTGCCAATGATGAACGTCATCAACGGAGGCGTCCACGCCGACAACTCGATCGATCTGCAGGAGTTCATGGTGATGCCGGTCGGGGCGCCGAGCTTTCGCGAAGCGTTGCGCTGGGGCACCGAGACCTACCACGTGCTCAAGCAGGTGCTCCATGAGCGCGGGCTGTCGACTGCTGTTGGCGACGAAGGTGGGTTCGCTCCGGACCTCGATTCGAACGAGGAAGCCATCAAGGTGCTCGTCGAGGCGATCGCGCGCGCCGGATTCACGCCTGGCGACGACATCGCCATCGCGCTCGACCCCGCCACCAGCGAACTCTTTCGTGACGGCGCATACCATCTCACCGGCGAGGGCAAGGTGCTGTCGCCGGCGGAGATGACCGCGTACTGGGTGCGCCTCGTGGAGACCTACCCGATCGTGTCGATCGAAGACGCAATGGACGAGAACGACTGGGATGGTTGGGCGACGCTCACCCAGGCCGTCGGCGACAAGGTGCAACTGGTGGGCGATGACCTCTTCGTCACCAACTCCACGCGACTGCAGACTGGTATCGACACGGGCGTGGCCAACTCGATTCTGATCAAGGTCAACCAGATCGGCTCGCTCACCGAAACGCTCAACACGGTCGAACTCGCCACCCGCCACGGCTACACGTCGGTGATGAGCCACCGGTCGGGTGAAACCGAGGATGCCATGATCGCCGACCTCGCCGTCGCAACCAACTGCGGTCAGATCAAGACCGGCGCCCCCGCCCGCAGTGACCGCGTCGCCAAGTACAACCAGCTCCTGCGCATCGAAGCCCAACTCGGTGACACCGCCGAGTACCGCGGCCGCGCCGCCCTCGCCCCGCGCTGAACAGCGGCCCGAATTCCGGTTTGTGTTGCAATTTGGTTGGGACGGGCCAACAGAACTGCAACGCAAACACTGGTTTTGGGCCGCACGCCCGGGAGTGTGCCGGTGACAGGACCCGTGAGCGGGTGCCACAGCAGAACAGCCCACAGCTGCGAGACTGAGCCGGTGAGTCGTTCGCGCACCACCTCGATTCCGAGGCCGACGGAACAGCCGAAGGCAGCTGATGTGGGCCGCTCGCGCCTCGGTGACTTCACTCGGCCGATCCCAACCGACAGGCGCATCCTGCGACGACCACGCTGGGTGCTGTCAGGCGGCGTGTTCGTGCTCGTTGTCGGCGCCACCATCGTCGCCGCGCTGTTCATCCTGCCGGTGCAGACCTGGATGGACCAAGACGACGACCTCGCCCAGCGTCAGGCCGAACTCGACGAGCTCCAGAGAGTCAACGGCCAGCTCGCCGGCGAGGTCGACCGCCTCGAGACCGACGATGGCATCCGCGAAGCCGCCCGAGAGGAAATCGGCTTCGTCGACGCCGGCGATCGCCGCTCCACGATCCTGCCGTTGCCAGCGCTTCCATCCGAACTGCCACCCGGCTGGCCATACAACGTCGTCACCGGAATCCTCGCCGCGCGCACGGCTGGGCCCGCACCCGCCGCCGCCGACTAGGTTCGGATCAACGCAGCCCGAACGGGGCGCAAGTGGGGTAGAAGGAGCACACGTGGCCGGCAGCATTCTCGGAACCAGGGTCCAGCGCAAGGAGGACCCGAAGTTCCTCACCACCGGTGGCGTCTACGTCGATGACCTCACCGACGAGCTGCTGAACGGAGCGCTGCACGTGGTGTACGCCCGCTCGGCGGTCGCCCACGGAACAATCCTGTCGATCGACATCGACGGGGCGAAGGACATGCCCGGCGTCGTCGGTGTGTTCACGGCCGAGTCGCTCGGCCTCGAGCCCGTCCCATCGACGTACAACCCGATCGTGGCGCGCACGCTGCTCGCCAGCGACAAGGTCCGCTATGTCGGCGAACCGGTCGTCGCCGTCGTCGCCGAAACCGTGGCACAGGCCACCGACGCCGCCGAGATGGTCTTCGTCGACGTCGACTTCCTCCCCACCCTGATCGACATCGAGGCCGCGGCCGCGTCCGAGACCCTGATCTTCGAGGCCGCCGGCTCGAACGTGGTCTTCGACACCGCCGCACTCGGCATGCCCGAGAACACCGCCACCGACGACTACTTCGCGGACTGTGAAGTAGTGGTCACCGGCCGATTCCTCAACCAGCGCGTCGCTCCGTGCCCCCTCGAAGTGCGCGGCTCGGCCGCCACCTGGGTCGATGGACGCCTGTACCAGTGGCTGTCGACCCAGCATGCGCAGGGCACCAAGGCGTCGATTGCGGCGGCGAACGGCATCGAGGGCGACCAGGTCCGCGTGATCACGCCCGACGTCGGCGGTGCCTTCGGTGCCAAGATCGGCACGTACGGCGAGGAGCTCATGCTCGGCCCGATCTCGAAGGCGCTCGGACGTCCCGTACGGTGGCGCGAAACCCGCAGCGAATCGATGATGGGTCTGGGTCACGGCCGCGCCCAGCTGCAGTACGTCACGATCGGCGGCACGCGCGAGGGCAAGGTCACGCACTACCAGCTGCACCTCTTGCAGGATGCGGGCGCATTTGCCGACATCGGCGGTGTCCTCGCGTTCGCAATGACCCGGCCGATGGCGTCGGCGGTGTACGACATCGCCAACGTCGAGTGCCGCGCCCTCACGGTCATCACAAACACCACCCCGACCGTGCCCTACCGCGGTGCCGGACGACCCGAGGCAACCGCTGCGGCCGAACGGGCGATGGACCTCTTCGCGCTCGAGATCGGCAAGGACGCCGCTGAGGTTCGCCGCATGAACCTGATCCCGAAGTTCCTCGAACCGCACGCCACACCGATCGGTCACGTGTACGACGTCGGTGACTTCGAGGGTGCGCTCGACAAGGCACTCGAAGCAGCCGACTACACAGAGCTGCGCGCCGAGCAGGCTCGCCGACGCGCGGCCGGCGACGACAAGCAGCTCGGTATCGGCGTGAGCGTGTACGTCGAGATCACCGGTGGCGTCGACCCGATGGGCGAGGCCGCCAAGATCGAGGTGCAGGACGACGGATCGGCGCTCGTCTACACCGGCACGTCGCCGCACGGGCAGGGCCATGACACGTCGTGGTCGATGATCGCCAGCGACCAGACCGGCATCCCGATGGACCGGATCACGCTCATTTGGGGCGACACCGACCTGGTGCCCGAAGGCGGTGGCACGATGGGGTCACGGTCGCTGCAGGTCGGCGGTTCCGCCGTCAACAAGGCGTCGATCGAACTCGTCGAGAAGGCTCAGAAGCTCGCTGCGTCACTCCTCGAAGCCGATGAGGCCGACATCGTGCTCGACAAGGACAATGGTGCCTTCCACGTTGCCGGCACCCCTGCGGTCTCCAAGACGTGGGCCGACCTCGCCGTCGCGGCCAAGGGCCAGGGCGAGGATCTCACGATCGACACGCGTTTCGATGCCGGACAGGCGACGTTCCCGTTCGGGGCGCACGTTGCAGTGGTCGAGGTCGACACCGGCACCGGCCAGGTGAAGCACCTGCGCCAGATCGCCTGCGACGATGCCGGCCGGGTGGTGAACCCGATGCTGCTCGACGGCCAGATCCACGGCGGCATCGCCCAGGGCACCGCGCAGGCGCTGCTCGAAGAGGTGCGCTACGACGAGGACGGCAACCCGGTGACGTCGAATCTCGCCGACTACGGGATGATCTCGGCCGCCGAACTGCCGAGCTTCGAGGTGATCCACATGGAGACCCCCACGTTCGTCAACCCGCTCGGCGCCAAGGGCATCGGCGAGTCCGGCACGATCGGTTCCACGCCGGCCGTACAGTCCGCAGTGGTCGACGCACTCAGCCATCTCGGCGTCCGCCACATCGACATGCCCGCCACCGCCGAAAAGGTCTGGCGCGCCATCCAAGACGCAACGTCCTGACCGGACACGCCAGCCAGATCTGATCACACAGGTGTCCGACACCGAAGGTGTCTGACACGAGCAAATGCCAGCCCGTACGAAGAAGGAGCATGATGACCGAACTCGCGAACCACGAGGTATCGAACGAGGCCCATCCTCGCGCCAAGTTCACGAGCTTCGAGGAGTCGACAGCCGAGGACTGGGCGATCATCGCGCCACAGCTCGAGATCACGCAGTCGTTCGTCGCTGATCGTGTCATCGGCTTGATGCGCGACCTGGAGTTCGACCACGGCGGGTTCCCGGTCAACCGGCTCGAGCACAGCCTGCAGACCGCGACGCGAGCCGAGCGTGACGGTCGCGACGACGAGTACGTACTGTGTGCGCTGCTGCACGACATCGGCGACACGCTGAGCCCGTACAGCCACCCCGATATCGCCGCCGGCATTCTTAAGCCGTTCGTTTCGGAGGCCAACCACTTCATGGTCAAGAACCATGGGGTGTTCCAGGGCTACTACTTCTGGCACCACATCGGCGCCGACAAGGACGCCCGCGAGCAGTTCCGCGATTCGGAGTACTTCGCCCACACCGAGGAATTCTGCGCGAAGTACGACCAGACCGCGTTCGATGCCGACTACAACAGCAATCCCCTCGAACACTACGAACCCCTGATCCGCGAAATCCTCCACAGCCGCTGACACCTCAGAGCCGTTTGCGTGACGGTTCCGTTGGGACGGGCCAACAGAACCATCACGCAAACACCCTGATTGGGGTTGTGGCTGGGTCTTGCGGGCTACCGTCGCCAGCGTGAACTACAGCCCCATCGGTCGTCTCCGGCGGGCTATTGCCATGGTGCTGGCGGTGATGGTGGTCGGCACGATCGGCTACATGCTGTTCGGGCTGTCGTTCAATGACGCTGCGTACCAGACCGTCACCACGGTCACCACGGTTGGATTCCGCGAACTCCAGGAGTTCACCGTCCTCGAACAGTGGTTCACCATCTTCATCATCATCGTCGGCGTGTCGACGGTGCTCTACACCTTCACCCTCGCCGTCCAGGTCGTCGTCGACGGCCAACTGCGCGACTTCCTCGGGAGGCGATTCATGGATCGAGAGATCAACAAGCTCAGCGGGCACACGATCGTGTGCGGATGGGGACGCGTCGGCCGAGCCGTTGCCGACGACCTCGCTGGCGCCGGACACGACGTCGTCGTGATCGACCTCAACCGAGAGCGACTCGAGAACATCCGCTTTGCAACGGTCGTCGGCGACGCCACGCTCGACAGCACCCTGCGCGAGGCCGGCGTCGAGCGTGCCGGAGCACTCATTGCGGCGCTCGAAGGCGACGCCGAGAACCTGTTCGTGACGTTGTCCGCCCGAGCGATCAAGCCCGACCTGTTCATCGTCGCCCGGGCCCGCCAGGACGAAAGCGTCACCAAGCTCACCAACGCCGGCGCCGACCGAGTGGTCAACCCGCAGGAACTCGGAGCCGCTCGGATGGCGTCGTTTGTCGCCCGGCCGAACGTCGCCGAGTTCGTCGACGTCGTCATGCACGAACGCTCCCTCGAGTTCCGCATGCAGGAGTTCGACGTGCCCGCCGGCTCACCACTGGCGGGCATAACCCTGCGCGATGCCGATCTACGCAAGACCACCGGTGTGCTGATCCTTGCCCTGCGACGCGTCGACGGCTCGTTCACCACCAACCCCGACCCCGACATGATGATCCAACCGCACGAGGTGCTGATCGCCGTCGGGACCGACGACGACATGGCCCGCCTCGACGAGCTGATCACCCGATGAGGCACGTACTGCTCGACCTCGACGGCACGCTGTCGGACTCGTCGCTCGGCATCGGCCGATCTCTCCAGCACGCATTCTCCGAGTGCGGCTACGAACCGCCGACCGAGGAACAGGTCCGGTCCGTCATCGGCCCGCCCTTCGAACTGAGCTTTCCGACACTCGGGATACCGGTCGACGACATCGAACGCGTCGTGGCGGTGTACCGCGAGCGCTACGAGGACGTCGGGCTGTTCGAGAACGAGGTGTACCCCGGAATCGCGGCGATGCTCGACGAGTTGCACGGCGCCGGCCTCACCCTGTCGCTCGCCACCGCCAAACCACAGACGACCGCGATCCGCATCGTCGAGCACTTCGGGTTCACCGACTACTTCACCCTGCAGGCCGGCGCCACCATCGAAGTCGGCTCGGGACGTCGTACGAAGGCCGAGGTGATCACGTACGCGTTGAGCGAACTGGGCGTCGGGCCGACTCCGCAGGATCTGGCAGGCGTGATCATGATCGGCGACCGTGATCACGATGTGGAGGGCGCCCGCGACAACGGCATCGACTGCATCGGCGTCACATGGGGGTTCGGATCGGTCGACGAACTCACCACCGCGGGCGCCGCCGCGGTCGTCTCTTCCCCCGCCGAAGTTGCCGCCGCTGTCGCGGCGACGTACCGTGCGTGACGGCCATGAGCACCACCGCCGATCGTCCCCCCTTGACCAGCACCAGTCCCACTGACGCGGCAGTTTCGGCGTCGGCGCCGGACCGCTTCATGCGAAGTGTCCTGCGCCTCCCCGAAGGCCAGACGGCTACTGCCGCCGAGGCCCGGTCAGCATTCCAGAAGTCGCTGTTCATCAGCACCTGCCGATGTCTCCTCATGTACATCGTGTTCCCGTTCGTGCTGCCGGCGGTGGGCATCGCACGCGGGGTCGGGCCGTTCATCGGCGTCATCATCGGCGTCCTCGCCATGGTGTCGATCACCTACAGCATCCGGCGGTTCTGGCGGGCGAACCACTCGAAGCGCTGGCACTACACAGTCTTCGGACTCACCATCATCGGGTTCCTGATCTTCCTCGCCATCAAGGACATCGCCACCATCACCTGAGGTCGCCAGCTGAGGACGGCGGTTCGGTTCGCGCCCTCGGTTGCAACCGATGTCGGGAGATGGTGCATGATGTGCACCGGGCCGATGCCCGGACATCACACCGAACGACATGGGGGCAACAGTGGAAATCACCGTCACGGTGAACGGCACAACGCAGACGCACGACGTGGAGCCACGCCTCCTGCTCGTGCAGTACATCCGGGAGGTCGTCGGGCTGACCGGCACCAACATCGGCTGCGACACCTCGTCGTGCGGCGCGTGTTCGTTGCACCTCGACGGCGAAGCAGTCAAGAGCTGCACCGTGCTCGCCGTACAGGCCGACGGCCAGGACATCCGAACGATCGAGGGCATGGCCGCCGCCGACGGCACGCTGCACCCGATGCAGCAGGCCTTCATGGAGAACCACGGCCTGCAGTGCGGATATTGCACGCCCGGCATGGTCATGGCGGCCACCAGCCTGCTCGAGGAGAACCCGAACCCGACCGAGCAGGAAGTGCGACTCGGTCTCGAGGGCAACCTGTGCCGCTGCACCGGCTACCACAACATCGTCAAGTCCGTCCTCGCCGCCGCGTCGGCGAAGGCCTGAAGACCATCCCAACGGAGGCACCCAGTGATTCCTGCAGCATTCGACTACGTCCGCGCCGAGTCGGCCGAGGAGGCCATCAGCCTCATCGCCCAGCATGGCGACGAGGCCAAGTTCATCGCAGGCGGACACAGCCTGCTGCCCATGATGAAGCTGCGCCTCGCCCAGCCGAGCGTGTTGATCGACATCGGCCGACTCAGCGATCTCGCCTACATCCGTGACACCGGCGACCACATTGCCATCGGGGCGATGACGCGCCACATGGACGTCGAGACGTCAGAGGTGCTGAAGGAGCACGTGCCGCTCCTCGCTCATGCCGCCGGCCACGTCGGC
>JANPCI010000018.1:0-4677 GCA_031430875.1 Actinomycetes bacterium
TACAAGGCGGTTCCGAGTGCGGTGTTCTCGAACCCCCAGATCGCCACGGTCGGCCTCACCGAACAGGAGGCGGAGCGGCAGGGTCGTTCGTTCCGGGTGGGGCGACGCGACTATTCAGGCACGGCGTACGGCTGGGCGATGGCCGACGACACCGGATTCGCCAAGGTGCTCGTCGACGACGAGACCGGATTGATCATCGGGGCGCACGTGATCGGGCCGCAAGCGTCGTCGATCATCCAGCCGCTGATCCAGGCCATGCAGTTCGACCAGCGAGCCGACGACGTGGCGCGAGAGGTCTTCTACATCCACCCTGCCCTGACCGAAGTGATCGAGAACGCTCTGCTCGACGCACTCGACTGATCACTATCGTCGGCTCGATGGCCGATGTCTTCACTGCGGAGGAGGTCGCTGCCGCTCGTTCGGTGACACCGGGTTGTGCACCTGGCAGCGTGATTCACCTGAACCATGCGGGGTCGTCGCTCCCGCCACAGGTGGTGCTCGATGCGCACATGCGTCACTTGGAAGCCGAAGCCACACTCGGCGGCTACGAAGCCGCGGCACTCGCCCACGAGCGGTGCGACAGGGTCTACGGGTCGATCGCCTGTCTGATCGGCGCCGATCCGTTGGAGATCGCCAGAATGGAACACGCCACTGCAGCCTGGAACGCGGCGTTCTGGTCGGTGCCGATGTCGCCGGGGCAACACGTCGTCGTGCACGATCACGAGTACGGCGCCAACATCGTTGCGTTCCTCGCCGCCGCTGAACGCCGCGAGGTGATCATCGATCGGGTCCCGTGCGATCGGTCGGGGCAGATCGACGTCGACGCAGTGGCCGACCGACTCGAACATCACGATGTGGCGCTCGTCTCGCTCACCCACGTCCCGACCAACGGCGGGCTGGTGAATCCGGCCGCTGACATCGGGTCGCTCACCCGTGCCGCCGGCGTGCCGTTCCTCCTCGATGCGTGTCAGTCGGTCGGCCAGTTGCGTATCGACGTCGACGAGATCGGCTGCGATCTGCTGTCGGTCACGGGGCGCAAGTACCTGCGAGGTCCTCGCGGCACCGGCGTTCTGTATGTCCGTTCGTCGGTGCTTGATCGACTCGTACCGTCGCAGCCCGATCATCACGGCGCCGACCTCGTCGCGGGAGACCGCTTCGAGTGGGTCGAGGGCGCGCGTCGATTCGAGTACTGGGAGCACAGCGTCGCGGCATGGCTCGGTCTCGGGGCCGCGGTGGACCACGCGCTCGGGTGGGGTATCGACCGGATCGAGGCGACGGTCGCTGCCCGAGCGGAACAGCTGCGCTCGATGCTGGTCGACGCCGTCTTCATGGTGTACGACGAGGGTCTCGAACGGTGCGGCATCGTCACGACGGCATCGGCGACCGAACCGTCCGACCTGCTCCAGGCGCGGCTCGCCGAGCATCGCATCAACGCGACCACCACGCCGGCCACGTCGTCACGCTGGGACGTCGATCGCCGGAACCTACCGGTGCTGCTGCGCCTGTCGGTGCACTACACCACGACCGACGACGAACTCGAGCGTGCCGTTGATGTGCTCGTACGAGGTCGTTGACGACTTCGTACCGATTCACGTTTACAGTTCACGTATGGGAGTACCGACGAAGAACTGGGCCGGCAATCAGCGATGCATCCCGGCGCAGGTGCATCAGCCTCGATTTGCCGATGAGGTGGCCACGATCGTTCGCTCGGCAGCTGCCGCCGGTGAACGCGTCAAGGTCATCGGTGGGGGTCACTCGTTCACCGACGTCGCCATGACCGATGGTCACCTCCTGTCGCTCGATGCCATGAACCAGCTTCTTGCGGTGCACGGCAATGACGTGACGGTGCAGGCCGGCATCAGGCTCCGCGACCTCAACGACCAGTTGTACGAGCGTGGTCTGGCACTACCGAACCTCGGCGACATCAACGTGCAGTCGATCGCCGGCGCCATTTCGACCGCTACGCACGGCACGGGAATCGGGCTCGGCAATCTGGCGACCACGATCGTGGGACTCGAGATCGTCACCGGTGACGGGACGATCACGCGCGCCGATGAAGAGCACGAGCCCGAGTTGCTTCGTGTCGCCAGGGTGGGTCTCGGCGCGCTCGGTATTCTCACCGAGGTGACGCTGCGGTGCGTCCCCGCGTTCAACCTGCGTGCGGTGGAGACCATCGAACCGCTCACGGACGTTCTGGCCGACTTCGCAAATGTGATGCGGTCGACCGATCACGTGGAGTTCTACATGATGCCCGGAGCGCGTCGTTGCCAGGTGAAGCGCAACAGCCGAACCTCCGAGCCCGCCCAACCTCAGTCGAGGGTCGGATATGTGCGTGACAAATGGATCGGTGAGAACCTTGCGTTCGGGACCGTGTGCCGGGTCGGTCGCCGTTTTCCGGCGATGGCTCCGAGGGTCGCCAAATTGATCATGTCGGCGGCGTCGGAACGTGACATCGTCGACCGCAGCGACAAGGTGTTCTGTAGCCCGCGCCACGTCCACTTCGTCGAGATGGAGTACGGCATCCCATTCGACGCGGTGCCCGATGCTCTCGGTCGCATCGTTGAGCTCACGTCGCGCCTGCCGTTCCCCCCGATGTTCCCGATCGAGGTGCGCTCGTCGCAGGCCGACGACATTCCGCTGTCGACCGCCAACGGTCGTGAGTCGGGGTGGATCGCCGTGCACCAGTACATCGGCGCCCCGTACGAGGCCTACTTCCAGGGTGTTGAGCAGATCATGAACGATTACTCCGGTCGCCCACATTGGGGCAAGATGCACTTCCAGAGCCGTCACACGTTGGCGCATCGATACCCCGAGTGGGACACGTTCATCTCATGGCGCAACAAGCTCGACCCGGCCGGCACGTTCCGTAACGCCTACCTCGATCGAGTCCTCGGCGAACCCTGACCTCTCACGAGAACTCGATGAACTCCCGGCTCATCCAGATCGAGTCGTCAGCCACGAATCCATGCTCCTCGTAGAACCGTCGGGCTCGTTCGTTGTGCAACTCCGTCTCGAGGAAGATTCGAGCGAGACCGCGTTGTTCGGCGTCGGCGACAAGGTGGTCGATGAGCGCCGCACCGTGCCCGTCGCCGCGCTCGCTGACGAAGATCTCATCGAGGACCGCCTCAAGCCCGCCTGCTTCGATCGACCAGCCCCAGGTGAGCACGGCATACGACTCGGGCTGGTCGGTCACCCAGACGACGCCGCGTGTGTCATCGGCGAGCAGCGGGGTGAACGCGGTTCGCACTCGATGTTCGTCGAAGGGATGATGGTCGAGTTCACAGAACGTCCGGTTCATCGCCACGAGTCGGTCGATGTCGGCGGGGCCCGCACGTCGGACCGGATTGCTGCGGGTCACGTTCAGCTCGCGGTGCGGTCGGAGATCTGGCGGGCGATCACTCCGTAGCGGTCGAAACGCTCGGGTGTGTCGAAGGCCGGATTGTAGAAGACGAGTCGGTCGATCGTGTTCGCGTACTTGGCGATCAATGCGTCGGCGAGATCGCCCCAACCGGCTTCGGTGCAGAAAACGGCGAGGTGGTCATCGGTGATCTCGGCGGCCATTCCCTTCATGTCGCCGGCCTTCTGCTTCGAGCGGATCCGCTCGGTGGTGCCCTCGAAGCCGGCCTCGTCCCAAATGAACGCATAGTTCGGCGTCGACCCGTAAAACGACAGCGTGAGACGAGCAGCATCTCGGCTCGCAGCGATCTCGGCGTCGCTGTCGCCGACAATCGTGGTGACGGGCACGATGATGCTGACATCGTTCGCAGAGCGCCCCGCACTCGCCGCGCCGGCGGCGACGTTGGGCACGACGTGTCGGGCGATGTAGCCGGGCTCGCCGATCGGATGGACGTGCACGCCGTCGGCGACCTCGCCGGCCATGTGCAGCATCCACGGATTCACTGCGGCGATATCGACGGGCGGATCGGCCACGTTGATCGGGCCGGGGCTCCACTGACGGTTGAGGAAGTCGAGATCGTAGAAGTCGCCGTGGTGATCGAGCGCTTCGCCGCGGAAGCCGGCGAAGCACGCCTTGACCGCGCGGACGTAGTCGCGCAGGCGAGGGCCCGGGTGATCGAACTCGACGCCGTAACGACGCACCACATGCGTGCGCACCTGCGTGCCGAGGCCGAGCCGGAAACGTCCGCCCGTGAGTTCCTGGAGTTCCCACGCGACCTGTGCGGTGATCATCGGGCTGCGCGGGAACGCCACCGCAACACCGGTCGACATCTCGAGGCCAGGCGCGGCGAGCGCCGATGCCGTGAGGGCCGGGTAGGCCGTGCGGCCGCCCTCGGTGAAGAGCATGCCGTCGAAGCCGGCCTGCTGGGCCCGCTGGGCGATCGGCCCCATTTCGCGTAGTGATCGTGGCAGGGTCATCACGTCGACTCGCACGCCTCGATAGTAGTCCTGGCCATAAAGTGACATGGTGAGTGCTTTGTCGTGACACACAACTGGAACACGACTGATGGAGCCATCGTCATCTCGTCGCGCTAGACCTTGACCCTCATCGCACCCGGGCAGTTGGGCCGGGGGACGCAAACTCGTTCGAGGCGGCATGAACCACGACATCATCATTCGTAACGGCACCGTCGTCGACGGCACGGGAGCTCCGGCGTTTCGCGCTGACGTGGGCATCGGAGCCGACCGGATCGCCGAGATCGTCGGATTGGACGACGGCGG
>JANPCI010000019.1:0-4035 GCA_031430875.1 Actinomycetes bacterium
GCTGCCGGTTGCCCCTCCGGTGGCAGTTGCGCCGGGAGCCGCTGCATCGCCACCACCGGACGCTGCGGGAGCGACCGGAGTCTCGACCTCCTGCAATCCGCCCGTACCGGTGGCGCACTGCGAGGGACCCTGCTTGTCGCATTCCTGAGGGTTCGGCGCGTCGCGCGCCAACACGTTCGTGCCATCGGGCGAGAACGTCGGATTGTTGCAACTCTGCACGTTGATGGTCGCGACCTCGGCGCCAGGGATCTTGGCGATCTGATCCAGACTCGCCGTCACCAGGTTCACCGGGAGCGGCGAGTAGCCCAACGAGGCGGATTGCTGCTGTGCCTCGCACATTGCGTAATAAGCAAACCGACCGAGCGTCCGTCCCTTCGCCTCCGTGAACTGGCCACCCACCTTGGTCGGCAGGATGAAGTACGAATACGACGACAGCTCGTAGCTGCGCGGGTCGGTGTTGGTGTACACCCCGCTCAGGTCTTGCGTGAGGTACTTCGCCGGGTTCGACTCGTCGTTGTTGATCTTGGCCTGCAGCAGCGACACCGCCACGTTCTCGGGCGTGGGTTCGGTGTAGTAGCCGCCGCCGTTCAGCACCTTCACCACCGGGAACTGCACACCGAGCGCGTACGAGTAGTTGACGTAGCCGATCGCACCTTCGGCGAATCCCTGGCTCACGTAGCCGGTCACACCGAGGTCACCGCTCTGGGCGATGCCACCGGGAGGTGTCGGGTAGAACGATGTCGACCCACACTTCGGGGCTCGGCCAGATGCCTGGCAGAACGCATCCCAGATCGCCTTGTGGCGAGCGATCATCCACAGGGTGAACTGTGCCGACGCGCCGGATCCGTCCGACCGAACGACGGGAACAACGGCACGCGCCGGCAGCGTCAACCCCGGATTGTCGGCAACGATCGCAGGGTCGTTCCACAGCTTGATGACCCCGGTGAAGATCTTCGAGATGTTCTCGCCTGACAGCCGCAGGTTCGTCACCTGCTGGCCGTTGATCTTGAGGTTGTACATGAATGCCGTGCCACCGGCGGTCACGGGGATGTAGACGTAGCTGTTGGGCGCCGGGTTCTCAGGAGCCGAGCCGTCTTCAGGCTCGAACTGGAACGGGATGTCGGACGCCGCGAAGTCGACCGTGCCGTTCAGATAGTTCTTGCGGCCGGCGCTCGAGCCGCTCGGGTTGAAGTCGACGGTGATCCCGAACTGACGCACGTTCACACGCATGGCATCGATGGCGTTCGCCGCCCACGACGAACCCTCACCGGAGATGCGCTGATAGCTCTCCTGGGCGTCGACCGACGCCATCGGGCCAGAGCCGAGGATCAACGCCGTGAGCACGGCCGCGGCGAACGGAACAACGAGGCGGCGGGAGGCGCGTCGCTTCATGAGGGAACTCCAGTGGGTTCGAGATCGTCCAGAACGGGGGGTATCGGCGGGCGCGTCGACGTGGGCGAGGCGGTGCCGTCAGCCGCTTCGATTCGCTTCAAGTCCTTGGCGGAGTTGTTTGATGCCTTTCGCGCCTGGCGCTTCGTGAGGCGACCGGCGGGCCGGCCCCCGAGGATGCGGGCGATCGTGAACAGCACCATCACGAGCACCATCAGCACGAGGGCGGTGGCGAAGCCGCGGGCGATGAGCGCCGGCTGGGGCGACCGGACGAACTCGAACGTTGCGAGGGGCAGCGACATCATCGGGTTCTCGCGCGGATTGACGTTCATCGCGCCGGTGATTCCCGACACCAGCAGAACCGGTGCGGTCTCGCCGATACCCCGAGCCACACCGAGGATCACCGACGTCGCCAGGCCCGGCCGAGCGGTCGGGAGCACCACGAACCACACCGTGCGCCACTGCGGCGCGCCGAGCGCCGCCGACGCCTCGCGCAGGTTGCCCGGCACGAGTCGCAGCACCACGTCGGCCGAACGGATGATGATCGGCAACATCATGATGCTGATCGCCAGGGCAGCCGCAAGACCCGAGCGCTGCTGTCCGAGCACGAGGATCCAAGTGGCGAAGATGAACAGACCGGCAACGATCGACGGCAACGCTGTCATGGCGGTCACCACCGACCGGACGAGCTCGGTGATCTTGCCGCGAGTCTCGGTCAGGAACACGGCGCACGCCAGCGCGAGCGGAACCGTGAAGATCAACGCCATGCCCATGATGATCAACGTGCCGGCGATCGCGTGCGAGATCCCGCCGACGGTCAACGGATCGAGCGGGCCCGCCGTACTCATGTCCTGGGTGTAGAGGTTCGTGTTGCGCAGCGCTCGCCATCCGCGCACCATCACGAACACGATCACCGACAGCAACGCCGCGCCGGCCGTCACCGTTGCGGCCGTCAACAACGCCGCCATCACTCGGTCGACCACCGCCGGCCGGTTGTCGGTGATCGACACCAGCAGGGCGTAGATCGCGATGAACACCGCGAACCACACCACGACGAATCCCAACTTCCCGCTCATCGGCAGCAACCGGCCGAAGAACAGCAGCACGATGCTGACCGAACTCAACATCGCGCCCAGGAACACCAAGACGTCGTCGCGAGCGATCTGACCGATCGGTCGGCGGATCGGTGGCGGCGTGCCGGGGCCCGGACGCCGTGGAAGCACCGTGGTCGGCGTCGGCGGGCGGCCACCCGGACCCGCAGGGGCCCACAACTCGTCAGCCGGCTGCACGGGAGCCGGGGTCAACTCCATCTGCGTCGTGACCGCCCACAGTTGGTCGGTCGTGATGGCCTGGTCGGTGGTGATGGCCCGGTCGGTCGTGACGGCCTGGTCGGTCGTGACGGCCTGGTCGACGATGTCGGTCATGCCTCGCTCCCCGCTCCCGAACGCGATCGGGCAATGAAGTACGACGCGACGAAGTTCACCGACAGCGTGATCGCAAACAGCGCCAGGCCCGCCGCCATGAGCGCCGACAGGCCGAAGTCGGAGGCCTCGCTGTACTTGACGGCAATGAGCGCCGAGACCGAGTTACTCCCCGCCTCGAGTGCGTGGAACGTGAAGTCGAAGCGGGGCGAGATGATCAACAGCACGGCGATTGTCTCGCCGAGGGCCCGGCCGAGGCCGAGCATCGTTCCGCCGATCATGCCGCCACGGCCGAACGGCAACGACACCACCGTGATCATTCCCCACCGGGTCGAGCCGAGGGCGAAGGCGCCCTCGCGTTCGCCGACCGGCACCTGCGAGAACACCTCGCGCATCACCGAGCACTGGATCGGCATGACCATCATCGCCACGACGATTCCGGCAATGAACGTCGACGCGGTGTACACGCTCGCACTCGACAACGGACTGTTCGGGTCGGCGCCGCTCACGCTGAACAACGGGAACCAACCCATCCAGGCGTTCAACCATCGCGACAGGCCGATGACCTGCCCCTGCAGCAGGAACAGACCCCACAGGCCGTACACCACGCTCGGCACGGCGGCCATCAGGTCGACCAACGCAATCAACGACGATCGCACCCGCGCCGGGACGACCTCGGTGATGAACAGTGCGGTGCCGAGCGCGATCGGCGCGGCGATCACGACGGCGATCAGCGCGATCAAGATCGTGAACGGCAGAACGGCCGCGATCCCGAACCCTCCCGTGTTCGCGTCCGGCTGCCACGTCGAGGTGGTGACGAACGACGGTCCGGCGACTCGCAGCGCGGCGAGCCCTTCGTAGGTGAGGAAGATCCCGACCGACGCCATCAGCGCCAGCACGAGGAAACCGCTGAGGCCGAGACCCCGGAAGAAGGCCTTGTCGCCGCGCCCGCGGGTCTCGACGATCTCGATCGGCTGCTCCGCCGGAGCGTCCTCCGTGCGAACGGGGATCGTGGTGGCAATCATCGTCACCCTGTCCACGCGATGAGCACGATGATCACGATGACCATTGCCAGACCGGACAACAGAACATCGGGGTGCCAGGCGTGCGCCCAGAACGACTTCTTCGGTGCCGGCACCGGCACCGGCACCGGCATGTACGCCTGAGGCGGGTACATCGGATACTGCGGGGCTTGATTGCGCGCCTCGAGTACGGGTGCCAACGC
>JANPCI010000020.1:0-13778 GCA_031430875.1 Actinomycetes bacterium
ACCACCATGCGCGCGGCACCCGAAGCGTCCCTCGCCCATGCAGACGTCCAGTGGTTCGGAAATCGAACCGATCGCGCGTCGGCAGTCGACATCGACGGCACCCCTCTCCAGCGGTGCCTCCAAGCTGCCGAAGCACTGGATTACGTGCCTCTGAGGGGGCTCGTGCGAACGGGGCACTTGCCCCAGCGAACGGACCCGGTACCGATACGACCGGACGGTCAACCCCATCAGGATTTCGTCTTCCTCGCCGAACTGGCCGGGGCGGGGCCCTTTCGACGAGTAGACAAGCCGCTCTACTACAAGCGCGCACATTCCTCGAGCGCTCATCACGGGTGGTCGGCTGATCCTGCGGAGCAGCGCCGAGAGGAATGGTGCGCACTCGGCGACGGATTGATCCAAGTCGCCCTGCGCACGCAGCCAGCCCTCGATGAACACCGTCTCGTCGGCGTGTTGCTCGACCGGCTCGCTATCGCACGAGACGGGCGCGGCTTCTGGTATCTCCCCGAACAGACAGAGCATGGAGTGTCAGCGTTCATTCGGGAGTTTTTCTACCGACATCACGAGCGGCTGCCGGACGCGAACGGTGCCGAGATGCAGAAAACAACCGGATTCGAACGACCAGTTCACCGGTGGGTCCATGGCGCGATCGCGGCAGTCCAGACTGCGGCTGCAACGCTCGACACGCTGGTCGATACGCCCACTCCCTCACTAGAGCTGAGCTTTGGGCTCGACAGCCCGTCAATCTGGATGTTGGGACACGGATGGTGGACGCCTGAACCGTGGGGCACCTGGACTCAAGCGGGACTTGCGGAACTGAAACTCCCCCCGCACACCTTCCGACGCCTTACGGTGATCGGCCATCCATTTGCTCCAACCGGCCCGGTCCGGGTCGGAGTGTCGGTCGGCAACACGGGAGCTGTTGAACAGATCTGCGAAGGGACCACCGTCTTTTCCGTTGATCTGGATGCTGACAACGTCGGAGAACATCAACGAATCCTGCGACTTCACACGCCAGATGCTGTTTCACCGCTCGAAGCCGGCGTCAGTGCCGACAGTCGGCGCCTGGGATTCGGACTCTGTACGATCATGCTCGAGCGGTGACCGCACCGGCGATCGACAGTCGGACCCGAGCGCCATCAGGCGAACTCAGCACGCTGCCAATGCGGGACCACGTTCGTCGACGGCTGCGACCAGAGCGGTCACACGCGTTCCGCCGACGGGTGAACTTGCGTCGATCGCATCCGATCGAGCCAGCCCAACAGCACGGCAACTGCCCGCGGGTCGTGCCGGAGCCGGTGACCGGCACCTTCGAACAGGCTCAGCTCCGCGCTGCCGTGGGCAGTGACCAGCTGACGGGCGTCGGACACCGGCACGCTGTCGTCGTCCTCACCGTGCATCACCAACATCGGCCTGGGAGCAAACCGACGCGCGGAGGCAACAGGCCGGAAACGGCGGAACTCACGGGTCCATTCCTCCACCGACGGCGGGAACTGGCGGTTGTGTATCGCTCCGATTTCACGGGCGTGATCGAGGAAACGACGCGGATGCTCAGCCCAGTCGTCGAAGTCGGCCCTCGGGCTCAACAGCCCGGCTGCAAACACCCGGGGGTCGTCGGCGGCGACACATATCGCGATCGAACCGCCGGTGTTCGTGCCCAGCAGGATGACCCCGCTCGGCTCGTGCGTGCTGATGAGGTGCGAGATCGCATTGCGCAGGTCGTCGACCCACCCCTGCAGCGAAAAGTCGCCCTCACTCTTGCCGCACCCCCGGAAGTTGAACGTCATCGCGACGCAACCGAGTTCGTTCGCAGTGCGGTCCATCAGCTGGGGAAACGTGCCACCCGAGCGCTCGGCGTCGAGCGAGGCGATCGGGAACCCGTGGCACATGATCACAGCGGGCCCATCGAGAATGGCCCCGGACGGACGCGCAATGTGGCATGCCAACGACAGGCCGTTCGAGACGAACCGCTCGTTCATCCCGGGCACGTCAACTCCTCAGGCACGCGGCTTGCGATGGCGACGACGAGCGCCGGCGGTGGCGAGTTTGTAGCCCCGGTTGCGGGCCTCGGCGAGGGTGTCCGGCCCGAAGCTCAACCCAACACCCTCGGCGACGATCTCGTCGATGATCGCCGGGTCGTCCCACGAGTCGAGGTCGTACACGAACTGGGTGCGCTTGTCGCCGATGAACCGGCTGTGTTCGAACTTCGGGTGGTGATCCATCAGACAGCCACGGTAGTCGGGCAGCGCATCACGGCACCCACCAACCATTGAGGTCGACGATCAAATCCCCGCCACCGTACGTCCAAAGACACGACTGCAAGCCCGACAACGGCACGATCGCCCCATTCGCTGTGCCCTGCCCGACCCGCTGGTTGAGCGTCGATGTATCACGACGCACACCACAGTCGTAGGTCGTGACATACCCGGGCACGATGTGGTTCGCCGCAGTGACGTTGACGAACGCCGCGCCGGGCCGGGTTCCACCGAGGGCCGGAGCAGCGACGCTGTACGCGATCGCCCCTCCGGCGCCGAGCGGGGGGCCGCTGCGGGTGTCGAGCACGCGGACCGGCGCGGTCGCCTGGTAGGCGAGGCCGGTCGGACCGAACGATCCGACGAGGTCGACGAGCACCTCGGTCTCTGCGTAGCTGTAGATGCACACCCGCCCGCCGACGAGTCCGACGATCGTGTTGTTCGGGCGAGCCTCCCCGGCGACATAGTTGACGGTCGACGTGTCGGGGATGGCCCCGTTGCAGGGGAAGGCTGTGAGGAACGCCGACGTCGACGCATTGACAGCCGTGACATTGAGTGCGACGGCAGTCGATCCGGCCGGCACCACACCGTTGACATCGACGGCCATCGTGGCACCCGCACCGAGGCGCCCACCACCGAGCGCAGAGCGGGTGTCGACGACTCGCGTCGGACCGATCGGTGTGAGCCGCGACGATCCGCTCGGGCCGATCCAGCCGGTGATGTCGACGAGAATGTCGGTGGTGGCGTACGTCCAAACGCACAGCTGCCCGGCGCTCGACAGCGCGGCGATCGTGCTGTTGGCGACGGTCTGACGGCCCACATAGTTGAGCGTGGAGGTGTCGGGCAATGCGTCCGAGCACGGGTACGCGGTCAGGAATCCTGGCGCCGACGGATCTACCGCGACGATGCTGACGACGGCGGCGGTGGCATCCGCCGGCACCGTGACCCCGTTGGTCACTTGGACCACTACCTGTCGGCCCGCATTCACAAGGCCGAACCCGCCGATACGGCTGCGAGTATCGATCAGCCTGGCCGGCGTGATCGGCGTGAACGTCGAGGGGCGCGCCGGTGCCGGAGCAGCACCTGGGTTCGCGGCCACCGACAGCTGGTAGGCGCCGAGCGAACCATACGTGGTGAAGCCCGACGACGCGTCGAGCCACCCGATCGGTTCGACCTCGAGGGTATAGCGCCCGGCTGCGACCGGCAGATTGATGGCGATCGTCCACGACGACGGAACCGACGGGGCCTGCGTCGCCAGGACCGCTCCAGCGCTGTCGCGCACCACGAGCCGGGCCAGGAGATTCGTCCACCGCTCCGCACCAGGGGGCGGACGTAGCGTTACGGCCAGGTTGCCGGCCCCGACGTCGACGGCAAACACATCACGATCGCCGGTGGCGCCGATGACGCCATCGGTGTTCGACGAGCTCGACACGACGGTGGCTCGCTCGGGCGCGCCACCGTGATCGTCGGGCCGGAAACCGGTGAGTGAGCCAATCAGATCGAGATCGTCCTGCGTGTTGTTGGCACCGGCGTACTCGCCCTTGGACCATTGCGTGAATGGCTTCGCCGGATCCGTGCCGCGACCCATGATCGGCGCCCACACTCCGTGACCGTTGTAATAAGTCGACGACGCGGTCGCATCGTGGTTGAGTCCGAACGTGTGACCGGCCTCATGCGACACAGCCTCGGCAATCGTCCTGACCGGCACATCGGCGGTGAACACGAACGCCGGGGTGTCGGTGTTGCGGTCGAACACCCCGACCAAGGCGATGCCAAGCGTGCAACTCTGCCCTGGCCCGCAGCTCGACTCCGGGGCGTACCAGTTCGTCGGGCTGATCACGACGCGCTGGCCGAAGGCGGCATCGATCGTGCTCGTGCGGCGAAGGGCTTCGACTCCAGGATCAGCCGTCGTCACGTTGACGTCGTACGGTACGAAGTCCTCGGTGACTCGCTGCCATATCTCGAAGATCGCGCCGCGTTCGGCAGTCGAGAAGGTGTCCGGCGAACCATCGAGATCGAATGCGCCCGACTCGATGGGGGACGGGCTCCACGCAGCGTCGTTCGTCACGTGACCGTTGAAGTCGAGGTAGATCACTCGCGTGGCCGTCGGGCGAGAACTCAGCGCGAACACGTCGGCTGGTACCGCTTGGGTCGTGAGCGCGGACGCTTGCCCGACGTTCGCTTGGAGCGTCTGTGCATCGGCGTAGCCGAGCAGGCCGGCATCGGTCAGGAACAACGACGGGTCGTCGATCAGTTCCTCGACGAGGTCGTTCGGTTCGAATCCGGCTTCTGCAGCGACGTCATCGAGCGTGCCGGATTCCCGCAGCTCCTCGACCGCAGCCTCGCCCTGCAGCACATCGAGCGTGATGCCTTCGAGTGGAGCAACGTCGACCGGCTCGTCGGCGACTGCCGCAACTGTCGGCGGCGCGTCGACGGTCGACACACACAGCACGGCGACACCGATCACGGCCCAGACAATCGGCAACCAACTGTTCGTCCGGGTTCGAGATCGATCCCGTCGCCGCGTCGTCACGACGTCAAAGTACCGTGCCCAGGCTCCCGAACGTCGGCGGCTGCTCCTCGAACGCGACAGTGCCGGGACCGACAATCGATCCCGGCACTGCTCGGACTGTTGGGACTGAACGCATCACGACCACCTGTTACATCTGGGGTCTGACCCCGGATGTAACACTTGGACACCGCGGGGACCAGCTGCGGCGATGACGTTCAGCGGGGGTTGGCGGGAATTCGCCAGGCGGTCCAGCCTGTCGGCCTAGCGGCCAACCACCTCCAGGGTCCCGTACAAATTCTCTGGCATGTGTTGGACCACCTCCTCTCTCTGGTCCGATCAGAGTAGAACGTCAGCGCAGCCGGTGGCCAGTGGATATCAGGATTTCCGCGACAGCAATCTGACCCGGGTCATGCACTGACCCATCCGGTTTGCGTGACGGAAGCGTTGGCCCGTCCCCACCGAATTGCAACACAAACCGCTGGATCGTCAGATCGTGTACGACTGGTTTTGGAGAATCTTCGACGCCAGCGAGAGGTCGCCGGCGATGACCACCTGATCGAGCAGGCCTTCGGGGCCGACCCGCCCGGCGCAACGTCTGGTCATCACCCCGATCGGCATCGTCAACACGACGGTCGCGGGACCCGACAGCGCCGGTACCACCGCTGCTCGCTCGCCGACCTCCACATGCATCTCCCGAACGACCACGCCGCCGTCAGTGAGTGAGAAGGTCACCGATTGACCCGTCGCCGCTCCCGCCTTCTTGCCGACGACGAAGCCCAGCGCGGTCGCCATCTCATCGAGCACCACCTCGACCGCCAGACCCGACTCGTGGCCGGGCTGTCCGACCGCGTCGCGGATGTCCTGCTCGTGCAACCAGCAGTCGAACACGCGGATCTGCATGAATCGGCCGAACGTGTCCTTGCCCGCCGGCGTGAACGACTCGGCGTTCCACTCGTCGTCGGTCATCGCCTCGAGCGTGGAGAGCCTCGTCGCCGTCAGCGCCCGGAACCGGGCCAACACCTCCGAAGGTGTCTCGCCACGCAGAGCCTCGACCCACTGCTCGTTGAACACGCCGATGTCGTTGCGGACATGTCCGCTCGCGTCGCGATCGATGTCGATTGACGGACCCGGCTCGCCCGACAGCATCGCCTCCGTGCCCACGATGTGCGAAACGTTGTCCTGCACACTCCACCCCGGCAGCGGCGTCGGCAGCAACCACTCGTCGTCGCTCAACCTTGCGAGGAGATTGTCGAGGCTCGCCCACACCTCTCCAAGCGCGGCGACGGTTCGATCCTTCGGAATGCTCGATGCCATGACGGCATCTTGGCAGACCGTCAGATCACATCGTCGAGGCCGGCCTGTGGGCCGACCGCGCCGATGGCCCCGAGGTAGCTCAAGTGTGCTTCGACGACGTTGACCGCATCGACGTCGTCGAGCAAGTCCACGCCGTTCTCCTCGGCCTCGCCGAGGAGCCACGCGGTCAGCGCATCCTCGGTGATGACGACTGGTTCACTGATCGACTGTGGCGTGTCGATCACGCCGTCGGGCTGCAGGCCCTGCTCGTGCAACCAACGCATGTGGAACACGAGGAGTTGCTCGACCTCCTCGGGCGTCAGTCGGGCCTGGCTCTCCTCGGGAAGGCGATCACACACGAAGTCGACCGCCTCGTCGAGCCGATAGACGACGCGTGGCGCCACAGCATCGAGGCGATGGGCTTCTCGCCCTACGACGACAGCGGCGATCACGAACACGCCGATCGCTGCGACCACTGCCAACACGATGGTGATGCCGTCCACCGCGCCAGCCTACGAACGCAAGACCCGGCACCGTCACACGGTGCCGGGTCAAACGTGACGTTTGCCTCGGTCTTTCGGGGTCGGGTCCGGAAAGACCGGATCGGTCTGTTGGGGTCGGGTCCGGAAAGACCGGAGACCGATGGGGCGTCAGATGCCGATGCGCTGGGCGAGCTGCTCGCGGTGATACGTGGGATCACCGAAGAGGAGCTCGGAACTCTTGGCCCGCTTGAAGTACAGGTGGGCCGGGTGCTCCCAGGTGAAGCCGATGCCACCGTGGATCTGGATGTTTTCCGCAGCAGCGTGGAAGTACGCCTCCGAGCAGTAGGCCTTGGCGAGCGAGGCGGTCGACGGCAGTTCGTCGTTCATCTCGCTGGCGCACCACATGCCGTAATACGCAGCAGACTTTGCCGACTCGACCTCGAGCAGCATGTCGGCGCACTTGTGCTTGATGGCCTGGAACGAGCCGATCGGACGGCCGAACTGCACGCGCACCTTGGCGTACTCGACGGCCATCTCGAGCACCTTCTGTGCTCCACCGACCTCTTCGGCCGCGAGCGCAACAGCAGCGAGATCGAGGACCGTCTCGAGCGTGTCCCAGCCCTTGCCGTCCTCGCCGATGAGCGTTGCCGGCGTATTCGAGAAATCGAGCTTGGCCTGCTTGCGGGTCTGGTCCATGGTCGACAGCGAGGTCTTTGTGAGACCCGCGGCGTCGCCGTCGACAGCGAACAGGCTGGTGCCGGCACCGGTCTTGGCAGCCACGATGATGAGGCCGGCGATGTGGCCATCGAGCACGAACGACTTCGTACCGGTCAGCGTGTAGCCGTCGCCCGACTTGGTCGCCTCCATCGTGATACCCGACTCGTCCCACTTGCCCGAGGGCTCGGTGTAGGCCAGGGTGGCGATGGTCTCACCGGAGGCGATGCCGGGGAGGTACTTGGCCTTGGCGGCCTCGTCGCCCGACTGCAGCAGCGTGTTGGCGGCGAGCACGGCGGTGGAGAAGAACGGAGCGCACAGCAGCGCACGGCCCATCTCCTCCAGCACGATGCCGAGTTCGACGAAGCCGTAGCCCGACCCGCCGAACTCCTCGGGGATCGACAGGCCCTGGAGGCCCATCTGTTCGCCCATCTGGCTCCAGACCGCGACGTCGTAGCCGTCCTCGGTCTCCATCTGCTCGCGGACCGCTTCCTCGGAGCTCTTGTTCTCGAGGAACGAGCGCACGGTCTTGCGGAGTTCTTCCTGTTCATCTGTGAAGGCAAAGTTCATGGGCGAGATCATGACGGAGTTGCGCTACGGCCCGCAACTCTGCTTGTGTACACATGTGGACACGCACGAGGTCAGATCGATCGGCATCCGAGAACTCCGCGCCGGGCTCGCCGAAGCGGTTCGACGCGCCGGGGCGGGCGACCGCACGGTCGTGACCGCCGCGGGTCGGCCCGTCGCTCAGCTCGGCCCGCTCGACGCCGACGCCCCCGACCTCGAACGCCTCATCGGAGCCGGCGGCGTCATCCCGCCACGCCGCACCAGCGAGTGGCGTGCGCCCGAGCCGGTTCCGGTGTGGGCCGGCGTCCGCATCGACCAGGTCCTGCGAGAGCTCCGCGGATGATGCGTTCCCAACCCCAACCCCAACCGCACCCCCAAATCCCGGTTTGCGTTGCAGTTCCGTTGGGACGGGTCAACCAAACCGTCACGCAAACCGGGATTTGGGGATGGGAGGGGTGGGGCGAATGACGGTCATGTTGGATACGAGCGCACTCCTTGCGCTCGCCATCGACGGGGTGCAGCGGGCAACCACGCTTGCGGCACTCGACGCCGATCCGATCTGGGCGGTGTCGGCGATGGCACTCACCGAAGCGCTGCCGGCCATCGACCGATTGACCGATGAACTGATCCTGCGCCTCGACCTGGAAGACGCCATCCGCCTGGCGTGGGATCACCTGCACATCGTCCCCGTCGACCAACGGTGCCTTGATCGAGCCGCCGCGCTCGCCCGCTCGCAGCCGGTCCGCCTCACCGACGCAATCCATTTCGCAGCTGCCGAGCGACTCCCCGGTCCGATCCGGTTCGTCACGTTTGACCCGGCACACATCGGTGTCGCCATGGGACTCGGCTTCGATGTCGTCAGTTCATGAGCAGACTCCCAGCCGTGACTCACTATTGTCATCCGACGTGATGACGTCATCGACCCCCACCACCGGCGTCTTGTCGGTGGTGATGCCGTGTTTCAACGAGGAGCACACGGTCAAGGAGATCCTCGACCGGGTGCTGGAGTCGCCGCTGGTCGGCGAGGTCATCGCGATTGACGACGCCTCGACCGACTCCACCCTCTCGATCCTGCGGGCCTACGACGACCAACGCCTCCGTGTCCTCGCGCAGCCCGTCAACTGCGGTAAGGGAGCAGCCCTTCGTCTAGGTTTCGCCGAGGCGACCAAGCCATTTGTGATCGTGCAGGACGCCGACCTCGAGTACGACCCGAGCGAGTACCCCAAGGTGCTCGCTCCGTTGCTCAACAACGAGGCCGACGTGGTGTACGGCTCACGCTTCAGCGGCGGCGACGCCCGGCGGATCCTCTACTTCTGGCACACGCTCGGCAACCGCGCCCTGACGCTGGCGTCGAACATGGCGACCAACCTCAACTTGAGCGACATGGAGACCTGCTACAAGGCATTCCGGCGCGAGATCATCCAGGGGATCACGATCGAAGAGGACCGCTTCGGCTTCGAACCGGAGGTGACCGCGAAGATCGCAGCGCTCCACTGCCGGGTCTACGAAGTCGGCATCAGCTACTACGGCCGCACCTACGACGACGGCAAGAAGATCGGCTGGCGTGATGGTGTGCGTGCAGTGTTCTGCATCGCGGCGTACTCACCGACGGGCATCAGGTTTGGGCTCCGGCGAGCGAGCCCGTACGTCGCACGGCTCACCGGCTCGTGACCCGACTCGCCGCACCCGTTCAGCCGAGCGGCTTGCGTGCGACGACGAGCACCGACTGACCGAACGGCATCCGCACACGGTCCTCGACCCATCGCACGACCGGAACGATGTACCGGTCGAAGATCTTCACGGTCGTCGGCGACGTCGGTTCCTGACGCAGGAGCCGCACCAGCAACAGCCAACTGAACCAGCCCGGCATGTTCACGTAGCGCGAATCGACCACCTCGTAGCCGGCGAGCCGAACGTCGCGTTCGGCCTCGCTCTTTCGATACCGCCGAACATGCCCGAGCTTCTTGTCGAACGGGCTGTAGAGGAACTGGAAGGCGGGCACCCAGATCACCAGACACGCGCCGGGCCGGAGACGCTCGCCGATCTCGCGCAGCACACCCTGGTCGTCGGCAATGTGTTCGAGCACGTTGATCATCACGGCCGAACCGAACACAGGCTCAGCCGCAACATCGGCGACCACGCCGTCGACGGCGGTCACCCGATCATCGGATGCATATCGATCCGTCAGCACCGTCGCCGCGTGGCCGCCCGGCTCGACGGCTGTAACCGTCCCGAACGCGGCGAAGCTCTCCGTGAACGTGCCGTGACCGGCGCCAACTTCGAGGATCGGGCCCGCGAGATGCGGGCGGGCGAGATCGACGATCCAGTTGCGATAGTTCTCGGCATCGTCGAGCGACTCGAGTGTCGACGCCAGCGTCGCATCCACCTCGTCGAGGTCGAACGAATGAGTCGAACCAGGATCGGAGTCAGCCACGACCCCGCAGGCTAACGACCTGCCCCACTCATCGACAGCTCACTCGGAACGTGCCACGGTGTCCGCCACCTCGAATTCGGATCGCGGCGGATTGTGTCTCAGATGCTGCAACTCATTGCGCAAAGAACTGTCAGGCCGGGCGGGAGTCGGTGGGAGCAGATGTACGGCTCAGAGTCAGTCGCTGGTTTGAGTCACCAGCGACAATACGGAACTGATTGACCTCAGCAGGCTGTACCGGGGCAAGTAGGTGCCGGCATGATCGACGACTGCCAGACTGTGCTGATGGCGACTCCCGACACGCTCCACTGGTCGAACTCCGATGCCGAGGTGCACAAGGTGGTGGTCGGGCCGTACGAGAACAACGTGTTCGTGGTCCGCTGCCTGGCGACCGGCGAGGCGGTGCTCCTCGACGCGGCCAACGAGCACGAGCAACTCCTCGAGCTGTGCCAGCGGCTCGGCGTGAAACGCGTACTCGAAACCCATGGCCACTGGGACCACATTCAGGCGGTGCCGGCCATGCGCGAAGCGGGCTACGAGGTCGCCGTCACCGCCCTCGACGCGCCGATGCTCGCGGACGTCGGCTACGACGTCTTCATCGACGACGCCGAAGTGATCGAAGTCGGTCGCCTCCGGCTCCACGCGATCCACAACCCCGGCCACACCCCGGGCTCGATCTCATTCGCGCTCGCCGACACACCCCTGCTGTTCACGGGCGACACGCTGTTTCCCGGCGGACCCGGCAACACGTCGTTCGAGAATGCCGACTTCGACACGATCATCACGTCGATCACCTCGAAGCTGTTCACGTTCCCCGACGACACGATCGTGCTCCCCGGCCACGGAATCGACACGACGATCGGCGCCGAACGCCCCCACCTCGACGAGTGGATCGAACGCGGCTGGTAGTGCGCTACGACGAACGGCCCGTCGACGACACCCCGATCCACACCGCCGATCTCCCGCTCACCCCGATCCGCGACCGCAACATCCCGGCGACCGCGTGGGTCGAGGCACCCGCCAGTGTGCTGACCCTCGGCGACGACCTGCCCGACCGTCCTATCGCCGACTACAAGCGACGCATAGGGCCCTGGCTGTTATGGCGGGCCGGACCGGCGACCGCCGGGCACGCTCGGTACTGGGCCGCCCACGTCGATCGGCTCGACGAACCCGTCACGTTGAGGCTCTTTCCCGACGGAACCGCCGACGGCATGGGCCCGAGTGGTACCCGCCATGCGAAGTTCCGCGCCTGGAAAGAGGACCTCCGCGACTCCTGAATGCGACTCGGGACCCGCGCCTCGTTCAGTGGGTGATCTCGGCGATCTCCGCCTCGGAGACCTCGCCAGGCATCTTGCCGATGATGATCATCGCCAGGACCTCGTCCTTGGTGACTTCGTGCTTGTCCACCGTGCCGACGAGCTTGCCCTGGAGCATCACGCTGATCCGGTCGGCGAGATCGAACACGTCGTGGATGTCGTGACTGATCAGGAAGATCCCGATCCCTTCCGACTTGAGTTGCGTGACGAGATCGCGTACTTCCGCGGTCTCCGCCGGTCCGAGCGCGGCGGTCGGCTCGTCCATGATCAGGATCTTGGCGTTGAAGTGAACCGCCCGAGCGATCGCCACCGACTGGCGCTGACCGCCCGACAGTGACTTCACCGGTGTGCGGAGGTTCTTGAAACGCGGATTGAGACGCTTCATCAGCTTCTGCGTCGCGGAGTCCATCGCCGAGTCGTCGAGCGAGCCGAACCGGGTCTTCAGTTCGCGTCCCAGGAAGATGTTGCCCGCCGCATCGATGTTGTCGGCGAGCGCCAGCTTCTGGAAGATCGTCTCGACCCCGTACGTGCGAGCATCACGAGGGTTGCCGATCGTAACGGGCTCGCCGTTGATCAGGATCTGCCCGCCGTCGGCAGGGTGAGCGCCGGCAAGCGTGTGGATCAGCGTCGACTTGCCCGCGCCGTTGCCGCCGACGAGGGCGACGACCTCACCGGGGTACAGATCGATCGATACACCGTCGACCGCGTGAACGCCGCCGAACGAAACCCGGATGTCACGCAGCTCGACGAGTGGGAGGCGCGATGCATCACTGGCGCCGGTCGAGGTGTCGGGGCTGGCGAGATCGGTCATTGCATCCTCCTGGCTCACTTCGCGCCCTTGCGGAGGGTCGAGTCGAGACCGACCGCAACGATCAAGACCAAGCCGACCACGACGTCCTGTGTCGGCGAATCGACCTTCAGGAGCACCATGCCCGAACGCAGCGACTGCATGATCACCGCGCCGAGGACCGCGCCGGGAATCGTGCCGATACCGCCGGCGAACGACGTGCCGCCGATGACCGCCGCAGAAATGACGTCGAGTTCGTTGGTCACGCCGAGGTTCGTCACGGCCGCATCGAGGCGGGCAGTCTGCACGGCTGCACTCACCGCGCAGAGCACGCCCATCAGCACGAAGGTGAGCATGATGACCTTGCGGGTGTTGATACCACCCAGTTCGGCAGCCTCGGGGTTACCGCCGTAGGCGTACACGTAGCGACCGAACTGACGGCGCTGCGACAGGTAGGTCATCAGGATCGCCACCATGATGAGAATGACGACCGGGTACGCGATCCCGGTCGGATTCCCCGTGATCGGAGAGATGTACTTGTTCGCCACGAGGCCGATCGAGGCCACTACCACGAGACAGCCGAGGGCACCGATGCCGACGTCGAGCCATGTCGGACGCAACGGGAGTTCGTAGCGCTGACGGCGGCGGCGGGCGAGCACGACGCTCAGGATGATCAGGACGCAGGCGACCCCGCCCACCACCCAGCTCTTCCAGTCACCGAGCGCACCCTTGGGCCCGCCGCCGATCAACTTGAACGTGCTGTCGAGGGGGGAGAGTGTCTGGCCCTGCTCGAAACGGAAGATCAGGCCGCGCCAGATCAGCAACCCTCCCAGCGTCACGATGAACGCTGGAATCTTGACGTACCCGACGAGGACTCCCTGGAAGAGACCGACGAGCGCGCCCAGCGCGAGGCCGACAGCGAGGGCGAGAATCCAGGTGTACCAGCGTTCCAGGCCGAACGCGTCCGGGATCCAACGGGTCTGGACCATCGCCATCACGTAGCCGAGAAACCCCAGCAGCGAGCCCACCGACAGGTCGATGTTGCGCGACACGATGATCAGCACCATGCCAGTCGCCATGATGGCGATCGACGTGCTCTGCACCGAGAGGTTCCACAGGTTGCGAGCGGTCAGGAAGTCACCGTCCGACAGGATGTTGAAACTGATCCAGATCACGGCGGTCGCCAGGATCATGCCGACCATGCGAGAGTCGATCTCGGCCGATGCCAACCCGGACCGCCAACCCGACTTCGAAGCGGTTGCCGGAGCCGGGGCCGCTTGTGTATCAGTCATCGTCACGCCTTCTCTACATCACGTTGCAACGAGTACGGAAGTGGGGGCGCGCCGGGGGGGGGGGGGCGGCGGCGGAGCGGGGGGGGGGGGGGGGGCGGAGAGGACGGGGCCGAGGGCCCGGGGCCGGGGGGGCGG
>JANPCI010000021.1:0-1843 GCA_031430875.1 Actinomycetes bacterium
TCGCCGATGAACTTGTCGAGCATGCCGCCCTCGTGCTGGATGCAGTCGACCATCAGGGTGAAGTACTCGTTGAGCATGCTGACGGTCGCCTGCGGCCCGAGTTGCTCGGCGATGGTGGTGAACCCACGGATGTCGGTGAACAGCAGGGTGACGACCGCGCTCGTTCCACCGAGGATGTCCTCGCCGCCACGCACGAGCCGATCGGCCAACGACGGGTCCATGTAGCGCGCCATCGTCGAGCGGATCCGCTTCTCGCTGGAGATGTTCTCCAGCAGGAGGATGGTGCCCTCGTCGTTCGTCTCGATGCGAAGCGGGACACCGGTGACGTTGACGGACACCGCCTCTGGGCCCTCTTCGGTCCCGACGTGGAGGTCGAGGTCCATCAGCGACCCCGACTCGCTCGTCGCCATGACCTCCTCGACCAGCGTGAGGATCTCCGGATTCCTGTCGAACAGGTCGTGGACCGCGCGACCGACGATCTGGTCCTCCGTGTGCCCGAGGATCTCGGCGCCGGCCGCGTTGCACGTCACGACCTGACCCTCGTGGTCGAGGGTGATCACACCGTTGGTCATCGACTCGAGCACGGCGTCGTTGTAGTTCTTCATCCGCTGGACGTCGTCGAACAGCTTGGCGTTCTCCAGCGCGATGGCGACCTGGGCCGTGAACGCTCGGAGTCGCTGCTCGTCCTCGGCGGTGAAGGGACCACCCCGCTTGTTCAGCGCCTGGGTGACCCCGATGGTCTGGCCCTCTTTGTTGACCAGCGGCACGCACAGGATCGACCGGGTGAAGAAGCCCGTTTGCGAGTCGAACGCCGGGTTGAACCGCAGGTCCGCGTAGGCGTGGGGGATGTTGATCGTCTCGCCGCTGGTGAACACCGTGCCGGCGATGCCCACCGTGGCGGGGAAGCGGATCTCGTTGACGCCGTCGTTCCCTTCGGCGACCCGGGCGACGAGCTCACCCGACTTGATGTCGTGCAGGAACAGCGTCGACCGCTCGGCGTCGAGCATTGCCGTCGCCTCGGCCATCACTCGCAGCAGCAGCGCGTCGAGATCGATCTCGGAGGTGATGTCGGCCACGAGGTCGACGAACTCCATCTCCTTGGCGGCCTGCACCCGCCGCCGTTCGTCGCGCTGCACGCTCGTCAGGGCCAGCGCCGCCTGTGACGTCATCGCCTCGAGCAGCTGCAGGTCGCCGTCGCCGAAGTCGTCGTCGAGCCGGTTCAGCACCTGCGCCACCCCGATCAGCTCCCCGCGTCCGGTGCGGATCGGCGCGCAGAGGATCTGGCGGGTCACGTAGCCGGTCGTCTCGTCGACCTCGGGGTTGAAGTCGGGGTGGGCGTACGCGTCGTTGACGACCATCCCCGCGCCGGTCCGGAACACCTTGCCGGCGATGCCCCGGTCGTTGCGCATCCGGATCTCGCGGGGACCGTGCTCGGTCATCGAGCGGGAGTAGAGCTCGTGCGTCGCCGGGTCGTCGAGGAACAGCGTCGCCCGCTCGGCCCGCAGGGCACCCGCCGTCATCGCGACCAGGCTGGCGAGGATCTCGTCGAGTGTGTCGAGCGCTGCGACAGTGCGCGACACCTCCACCAGCGTTTCGGCCAGGTGGAGGCGCTTGGCCTGGTCGAGGACGGCGTTGGCGTCCGCTTTCGTCATCGCGGCCGGATCGGCGCTCATCGGCGGGCCTCCATCGTCGTCGTCTCGAGCCGCCGGCGCAGCTCGGTGATCGTGTCGTGCAGCTCGCGGCGCTCGGCGTCGAACCGCCGCGCCTGCTCGGCGAGGGTGGCGTCGTGCTGCTGCTGGAGCTCGTCGGCCTGGCGCCGCGCCGCGACGATCGCCGCCCGCAG
>JANPCI010000022.1:0-1847 GCA_031430875.1 Actinomycetes bacterium
CCAGCGTCGCCCGACGCTCGGGTTGACCCGCCCGTTTCTCCACGCCGCCGAGTTGGCGTTCGTGCATCCCGCCACCGGTGAGCGCGTCACGTTCACCAGCCCGCTCGCCCCCGACCTCGCCGCCTGGCTCGCCGCCGCCGAGGTCTGACCCAGTTCCACACGGCCGCGGGCGGGTCGAACCCACCCCCGGCGAACTCTGTGACACCCCCTGTTTATGGTTGGGGGTATGGATGCTGTTGCTGTTGTCGAGCGTGTGCACCGCATTGTCGCGGTGCTCGACAATGCTGCGCCGAGCGATGATCTGATCGAGTCCGGCCTGGTCGCTGTACGTGAGGTGCAGGCGTGGGCCGACGCGCAGCATGGTTTGTTGGTGGCGAAGTTGTCGGCTGACGGCTTCGCCGAGGCCCGGGTCGCGAAGGCGTCGAAATCGTCGCTGGGTGCTGCGGTCAAGGCGACGCAACGCTCCAAGACACTCGCGGCGACACCGAAGCTGGCCGGTGCGTTGGGTGACGGCGCAACAACAGCTGCACATATCGATGTGGTCACCCGCGCCGCCGCGTTGTTGCCGGCGGCGCAACGCGTCCAGCTGTTGGCGCAGGCCGACACGTTGGTGGCGGTTGCGGCGGTGTCGACGCCTGAGCAGTTCGCCCGTCGGGTGGCGATCGAGGTGAAACGGATCCAGGCTGATGACGGCTGCGATCGTCTCGAACGTCAACGACGCAACGTTCGAGTGTCGACATGGGTTGACGCCGATGGCATGTGGAACCTACGCGGCCTGTTCGACCCGGTCACCGGGGTGCGACTGGCCGCGAAACTGCAAGCGACCGTCGAGGCGATGTTCGCTCAGACAGTGCCGGAGGGTTGCCCGGATGATCCGTTCGAGAAACAGAGGTTCCTTGCCGGGCATGCGTTGATGGCGTTGATCGAGGGCACCGCTGGTGTCGCCCGCACAGGGCGTGCGGAGTTCGTGGTGGTCATCGACGCTGACGCCGACCCTGCCGGCGGGCCAGGCCCGATCGCCGAGTGGCCGATCCCTGTCGAGATCCCGGCGCGGGTGCTTGCCGATCTCGCCGGCGCCGGCGACGTGACCGCGGTGGTGGTGCGTAACGGGGTGGTGTTGCATGCCCCGGGCGAGTTGAACCTCGGTCGCAGCACCAGGTTGGCGAACCGGGCGCAGCGTCGAGCTCTACGTGGTCTCTACCGTGGCTGTGCGATCCCTGGCTGCACGGTTGGCTACGAGCGTTGCAAACTGCATCACATCATCTGGTGGCGTCACGGCGGTACGACAGATCTCGACAATTTGATCCCGATCTGCACGAAACATCACAGCCGGATCCACAACGACGGCTGGATCATCGAACTCGAACCCAACCGGCAACTCACCCTGCGACTCCCCGACGGCACCATCCACAACACCGGCCCACCCAACCGACGCACCGCCGCCTGAGACGCAGGGTTGAAACGCAGGGTCTGACCCCGCGTCTCATTCAGAAACTGGTGATCCCATGATCGCCCTGGTTTGGGCGAGCGCGATCCGAACCCCGGAGCGCGCCGCATCCCTCCATCAGGTCACCCGGGAAACCGGCGGGTCCGATCTGCCCAGCAACCGACGCGCCAGCGACGAGCCGGACGAGGCCGACCTCGATCGTGACGCAACGACTCGACGTGAGGCCGAGAAGGTGTCACAGCCGGCGAGGGAAGCGCCAGCGACGAGCCGGACGAGGCCGACCCTGCTGGTGACGCACCGAATCGTGGTGAGGCCGAGAAGGTGTTACGGCCAGGGGGCGTCGCCGCGGGCGATCTCGGCGATGCCGGCGAGGGTGAAGCCCTCGAGATAGGTGCGCATG
>JANPCI010000023.1:0-2518 GCA_031430875.1 Actinomycetes bacterium
GGCCATCAACTGCAGTGTCCGGGGGACATCCACGACGTCGTCGACCAGTACTCCTCCGAGCCGCGTCGACAAGGTGTAGTCACTCACGGACACCGGCACCCCATCGCGCACCAGGCGGAGCATCGGCCGTCGGGCCGGCGCAATCAGGAGGCGCTCGACGACATCGACGTCGAGCAGGTCGGCAAACGAGTCGGCGGCGCGCACCACGACGGGCGCGCATCCCCAGAACTCATGTGCGAATTTGTCGACGTCACCAATACAACGGGCGAGCGCGGACCGAGGGACGTTCATACGATTCGGGTACCCATCGGCGCCCTCGTCCAATCACACGTTTCGAGGCGATCGGAGCCACGACACACAATCCGTAGGTTTCGTTCGAGGAGACTTCGGGCACGACCAAGCCATGTCCCGGTTGTCGCGAACGTGAGCCGACCCCCGTCTCCGACGAGCACGCTCCCCCAGAACCCCTCGGTTCGCTGGCAGCGGTTCGAAAGGGCGCTGCGTGCGCTTGCCGTGTTCGTCGCCTTCGGAGTGGTCGGGTATGCGTTGTTCGGGTGTGCCGGCTTGACGACAGCCACCGCCTCGAAGACGTCGGGGGCGTTGAGCGTGACGATCACCTACGCGAGCACGACCCGGCCAGGGCTTCCGACCCCCTTCATCGTCGCGGTGGATACCGTCGACGGAACACCGCTTCCGGCGGTGATCGATATCGAGATACCTCGTCACTACCTCTCGATGTTCGATGAGAACGGGCTCGACCCGGCGCCGGACGCGGTGTCATCCGATGGAACCACCGAAGTGTGGACCTTTCGGATCGACGGCGAGTCCAAGGTCGTGATCGACCTCGATGCTCGCCTTCAGCCCAACATGCACTACGGCCGCGACGGATGGGTCGAGGTCAGCGGCGGCGACGACTTGGTGCGCGTCGATTTCCACACGCGGGTACTGCCGTGATCCGGATCGCACGGGAGCGCTGACATGGAACTGGTCATACGAGCGACGGTCATCTACTGGTTCCTCTGGCTGATTGTCCGTGGTACCGGCAAGCGCAGCATTTCCGAGCTCACTCCGCTCGAGTTGATCTTCACCTTCGTGATCGGCGACCTCGTCCAGCAAGCGGTCACCGGCGAGGACATGTCGATGACGGGCGGGATCATCGTGATCTCGACATTCGCGGCATGGATGCTGACGAGCGACTTCCTCACTCATCGGTCGAAGCGTTGGGAGCGAATCCTCGAGGGCGAAGCCGTCGTCGTGCTCCGCGACGGTCAGCCCGACATGGACCGCCTTCGCAACGAGCGATTGACGATCGAGGATCTCCTGAGTGCCGCACGCGAGAAGGGTTTCAGATCCCTCGAAGACATTCGATTCGCCGTGCTCGAGCACGACGGCAAGTTCAGTTTCGTCGGCAAGGAGGCCGGAGACGACTGACCATCGGGATGCGACCGCCCCGTGATGCTGTCACCGGCCGGCCGCTGCAGCCGTCTTCCTGGCGGATCGCTTCGCCGTCGTGGCGGTTGCCTTCGCACCCGACTTCGCCGCGCGAACGGTCTTGGTCGTACCCGCCGATACGGCACCGACGGTGTCGCCGACGCCGTCGGCGGCCGCATTCGCGGTGCGTCGCACCTTTCTGGCTTGCGAACGTGCAACGCGAGTCCCAGTCGGTGACACCTTCGGCGAGTCGCCACCGATGATCCGAGCGATCAGGTCCTGTACAGCAGTCACTCCACCCTGAACGAGACCGCTGATGTTGTCGCCGACTCGGTCGACCACGCCGGCAACTGCACCCGCTACACCGCTGGCAGCTCCGGCGTCGGGGAGTGTGGGATGTGGATGAGTCGGCGCTCCCTTCTTCGCCTCCATCATCGTGGCGCCAACGTCGGCGAGTTGCGTTCGCCCGAGCGCGCTTCTCACCTTCGGAAAGAACTCGGATTCTTCCTCCTCGACGTGGTGGCGGACGTTCTCGATCAGCACGGTGACCTTCGGCGTGAAACGCTCGTTCGAGGGATCGAGATCGGCGAGCTCGGAAAGGAGCCACTTCACGATGTGATGTTCTTCGAGGCTTTCGAGCGCGATGTCCTCTACTCCGGTCACGGTTGCGCGCGTGACGGGGTAGAACACCTGCTCCTCGATCGTCGTATGAACCGACAGCTCCTCGATGATCCGATCGACGATCTGTCGCTTCTCGACGAGCGCTCCCTCGCCTGCTTTCTCGAAGCGCTTGAACAAGGCTTCGATGGTCTTGTGGTCGTTGCGGAGAAGTGTGATTGCATCCATGGCGGGTAGGTACCCAAACGTCGCGAGTTTCAATCGGCATCAACGGAGTTCGTCGTAAAGCCCGTCGCACCACAGTCACGCTCCCAAAGGATGGCCGCGCAGCGGGTTCATCCGACACACGAACGGGTAGAGACGAGCACATGGACTCCAGGACGACTGCCCACGAAACGATCTACGACGTCGGTGTGATCGGCGGCGGATCGGCGACCGAGACCCTCGTACAGGAACTTCACGGTTCCGG
>JANPCI010000024.1:0-5604 GCA_031430875.1 Actinomycetes bacterium
TGTCGTCACCGAGGAAGGCGTCGAAACGCTCGCCAGTGCCGGCGCCGACGCCGTCAAGGTCGGCGTCGGTGCCGGTTCGATCTGCACCACGCGTGTCGTGTCCGGGGCCGGCATGCCGCAGTTGTCGGCAATCTGGTTCACGGCACAGCGCGCCCGCCAACTCGGCATTCCGGTGATCGCCGACGGTGGTATCACGTTCTCCGGCGACATCGTCAAGGCCATTGTCGCCGGTGCATCCACAGTCATGCTCGGATCGCTCCTGGCGGGCACCGAGGAGAGCCCCGGTGAGATGGAGCTGTTCGAGGGTCGCCGGTACAAGAGTTACCGCGGCATGGGTTCGATGGGCGCCATGACCGGCGACAGCCAGGACCGATACGCCACGGGTCAGTCATCGGGCGCCAAGTCCGCGGTCGGCGCCGGGAGCAACAAACTCGTCCCCGAGGGCATCGAGGGTCGCGTCCCGTATGCCGGACCGCTCGGCGATGTCGCCTACCAGTTGGTGGGCGGCTTGCGCTCCGGCATGGGCTATGCCGGCGCAGCGACCCTCGACACGCTGCGAAGCGCCCGCCTGATGAGAGTCACGACGGCTGGACGCGAGGAATCACATCCCCACGACGTGACCATCACCAAAGAAGCCCCCAACTACCAACGAACCTGAACCTCAGGTGAGCTTTTCGACGAAGGCTTCGAGTTGGCGCAGGTTGCGGCATTCGTAGACGCCGTCGGTGTGGGTGCCGTACTCGCCGACAATCGAATCGCCGGTGTTCCAGTAGCTGCGCGGCTCGGGGTTCAACCAGTAGACGTGACGGGCCTTCTGGGCGATCTCCTTCACGACCCAGGCCTGGCTGGCGTGATAGTTGTTGCGAGCATCGCCGAGCAACAACACGGTCGACTTCGGGCCGATGTCCTTGCCGTAGCGCTCCCAGAACACTTCGAAGGCGTGGCCGTAATCGGAGTGACCGTCGACCCACACCACGTCGGCTTCGGTGTTGACCCGGTGAATGGCCTCGGTGATGTCCTCGGTGGAGCGGAAGTAGTCGGTCACCTCGTCGATGCCGTCGATGAACACAAACGATCGAACCTTCGAGAACTGGTTCTGGATCGCGTACACGAGCATCAGCGTGAACCGGGCGAACGCCGCAACCGACCCTGAGATGTCGGCGATCACGACCAGTTCGGGTTTGGCCGGCCGCGGGTACTTGAACTTCGGCTCGGCCGGCACGCCGCCGTAGCTGAGCGAGTGCCGCACGGTGTTGCGGAAGTCGAGCGGGCCCTTGCGGCCGTGGCGACGCTTGCGAGCGAGACGCGCCGCGAGTTTGCGGGTGAGCGGGTACAGCGACTTCTTCAGCGCCACCATCTCGTCGCGTGACGCGTGCATGAACTCGACGTCTTCGGGCAACGGCTTGCGAAGCGTCTTGGCCATCGCCTCGGCACCACGATCGGCGACCAGACGACGACGAATCTCGGCTTCGATCTCGCCCTTGAACTGCTCGATGCGATGCTCGAACTCCTCCTTCTCGAGACGCTCCTCGAGCGAGGTCAGGTCGCCGTCGGCGTCCTGGCGGGCCTGCTCCATCATCTTTTCGAGCATGCCGTCGAGGTCGAGGTTCCGCAGCGTGCGGTAGAGGTAGTAGGTGCCGCCGACGGGTCGGCCCGGCTCCATGCCGGCGAAGCGCTGCACGGACTGCTTCGCCATCGCTCGCATCACACCCTGATCACCGTTCATCAGCGCAGACATGAGCATCTGCGCGATTTCCTCTGGTGTGAGGCTGTCGAGGCCACCTGCGCCGCCGGAGCCGTCCTGCTTCTGCTGCTCCTGCAACTCACGCCACAGCTCGTCGATGTCGGTGTCGTCGTCGCCCTGGACCAGCTTGTACTCGGGCCCACGAAGGCTGAAATACACCTCGAACACCGTTTCGAAACTGCGCCAGTGCGCATGATTCTTGATCAGTGTGGCGCCGAGTGCGTATTTGAATGCGTCACGATCCTCGATCGGAATGTGCTGCACGGCCTCCATCGCATCGAGGTTCTCCGTGAGGCTGACAGGCAGCCCCGCATTGCGGAGTTCGACGACGAAGCCGTTGAGAAGATCGAGCATCAGCGTGAACGGTCAGTCGATCATTCGTCGACCGACAGCTCCTTGGCGGCCTTGGCGATATCGGTCTGGTACTTGAGCAGCACGTGGAGCGTGTCCTTGGCGGTCTGCTCGTCGATGTTGTCGATGTTGAGCAACATCAGCGTGCGAGCCCAGTCGAGTGTCTCCGACACGCTCGGCGACTTCTTCAGATCGAGCTGGCGAATCGAGCGGACGATCCGGGTGACCTGGTCGGCAAGATGCTCCGTGATCTCAGGCACTTTCGCCAGCACGATCGCCTTCTCGCGTTCGAGCGTCGGATAGTCGACGTGGAGGTACAGACAACGGCGCTTGAGTGCCTCGGAGAGCTCACGGGTGTTGTTCGAGGTGAGGAACACGAGCGGGATCTGGGTCGCTGTGATCGTTCCCAACTCGGGGATCGACACCTGATAGTCGGACAGGATCTCCAGGAGCAACGCCTCGGTCTCGACCTCGACGCGGTCGACCTCGTCGATCAGCAGCACCACGGGATCGGTGGCCGTGATTGCTTCGAGCAGCGGACGCGTGAGGAGGAACTCGTCGGAGAAGATGTCGTCCTTGATTTCCGTCCAGTCGTCGCCTTGTTCGCCGCGCTCGGTCTGGATACGCAGCAGCTGCTTCTTGTAGTTCCACTCGTAGAGGGCTTTGGACTCGTCGAGGCCTTCGTAGCACTGCAGGCGAATGAGCCGGGCATCGGTGATCTCGGCAATCGACTTGGCAAGCTGGGTCTTACCGGTTCCGGCGGGTCCCTCGACGAGAATCGGCTTCTGCAACCGATCGGCGAGGTAGGCCACGCCGGCGATGCCATCGTCGGCGAGATAGTGCACGTCGCGTAGGGCGTCGCGCACCGACTGCACACTCTCGAAGCGGTGGGTGCTGCTACCGGGCGCTCCGGCATCCGTCGTGGTCATGGCATCGAACGCTACCCGGCGCCTTGACCCACGGGTCAATTGGAATGCCCTACGGTGACAGCCATGCCAGGCACTTCGTTCGATCGTGTTGCATCGATCTACGACGCCACACGCGGCGGCACACGGAGGGGCGACGCGTTTGCTGACGCGCTGGCGCCGTGGGTGATCGACCCAATCGTGGTCGAGTTGGGCATCGGGACCGGTGTGATCGCCAACGGCCTGCGTCGCCACGACATCGACCCGATCGGCTTCGACCTGAGCGACGCGATGCTGCGGAGAGCGGTCGAGCGAATCGGCGAACGTGTCGGGATCGCCGACGTAGACCGACTGCCACTTGCCGACGACTGCGTCGACACGGCGTACTTCGTGTGGGTGCTCCAACTCGTGGAGGACCCGATCGTCACGCTGACCGAGGCAGCGCGCATCGTCCGACCGGGTGGTCGCGTGATCGCCATCCTCTCGAACTCCGAGTACGACCCGGCCGATGAGATCGCGACGATCATCGACGGTCTGACTCCCTTGCGCTCCGAACGCCTCGGCCGTAACCAGATCGTCGCGACCGAACTCCCCGGCTTGTCGCTTGTCCACCAGGGGTTCACGCCATGGGACGGCTTCCCGAGCACAGTCACCGACGAGATCGCCAACATCGAGGGCCGGATCTACTCGTCGCTGTTCGACGTCGACGATGCCACCTGGGCAGCGGTCGTCGAACCCGTACTCGTACGACTCCGTGCCCTCCCCGATCCCGATCGTCCCCGGGATCGCCGCAACCGTCACCCCCTCCTCGTCTGGGAGGTCGACTGACCCAACCCGAAATTCGGAGCCGTCCTTGCGCCTGGCGGGACGCTCGCTCCGAATTTCGGGCTGGGGCTGGTTGGCACGTACTGATCGCGAGGTCGCAGTAGCGTTCGCTCGAATGAGTGGGCTGCTGCGGAGCAACGTCGTTGTTGCCAGCGGCACGGCACTGTCGCGGATCACCGGACTGCTCCGGTTGATCATCCTCGGGTATGTGCTCGGCCAGACGGCGCTCTCCGACGCTTACCTGATCGCCAACGAGACACCGAACATCGTCTACGAACTGCTGCTCGGCGGTCTGCTGTCGGCAACCCTCGTGCCGCTGTTCTCCACGTTCGTCGAGACCGACGACGACGAATCGACAAACGTCGTGCTCACGGTTTCAGTGGCGCTGATGGCGGCACTCACCGTCATGGCAGTCATCGCCGCCCCGCTGATCTTCGGTCTCTACTCGGTCAACGTCGCCGACGGCGTCGACGCCGACCTGTACCGGTCGGTCGGCACGACGCTCGCCCGGATCTTCCTGATTCAGATCCTCTTCTACGGGCTCGTCGGCCTCGCCAACGCATTCCTCAACAGCCGACGTCGGTTCTTCGCTGCGGCCTGGGCACCGATCCTGCCCAATGTGATCATCATTGCCTTCTTGCTGTCGCTGCCCAACCCTGGCTCGGCCGATTGGCAACTGCAGGACGTGCTCTCCGATGACCGCCTCCGGTGGACGCTCGGGCTGGGCGCCACGGTCGGCATCGCCACGATGGCCGCCGTGCTGATCCCGGCGATGTTCGCCACCGGGTTCAAGTTTCGCCCGAACTTCAACCTTCGACACCCAGCCGTCCGCCAGCTGCTGTCGCTCTCGTTCTGGACGATCGGGTTCGTCGTGGCCAACCAGATCGCGCTCCTCGTCGTGCGCAACCTCGCCGAACCCGGATCGAGCGACGCCAGCGCCTACATCAACGCGTTCACCTTCTTCGTGCTCCCCCACGGTCTCCTGGCGGTGTCGATTGCCACCACGTTTCAACCCGAGATGGCTCGCTCGGTGGCGCGAGGCGACCGCACCGGATTCGTCGACCAGGCTTCGCTGGGGCTCCGGATGACTGCACTGTTCACGATTCCAGCCGGGGTCGGGATCTTCGTGCTGCGCCAACCGATCATCGGTGCACTTCTCCAGCGCGGCGAGTTCAGCGAAGCCGATGCCGACTCGGCTCAACGAGCTCTGGCGGGTCTCGCCCTCGGACTCGGCGCGTTCTCGATCTACATGTTCGTGCTGCGCGGCTTCTACGCGCACAAGGACACCAAGACGCCGTTCAAGATCAACGTCGTGGAGAACCTCATCAACATCGTGCTCGCCGTCGTCCTCGTGGATCGCTTCGGGGTACTCGGGCTCGGGTTGGCGTTTGCGCTGGCGTACATGATCTCGTCGCTGTGGGCGATGCAGGTGTTGAGCTACAAGGTGCCGGGGTTCTCCGTGCGTTCGATCCTTACCAGCATCTGCCCAATGCTTCTGGCCGCGCTGCTGATGGCCGAAGCGGTGTGGTTGGTGACCAATCTGGTGGGCGGCAACTCGGGCGTCGACGCGTTCGTTCGCCTGGTCGTCGGCGCCATCGTCGGCATCGGCGTCTACCTCGGGGTGCTGTTCGCGCTCGGCGTCCCCGAACTCGACCCCATCCGCCGGCGCCTCCGCCCCACCTGAAACTCCAAAAACCCGGTTTGCGTTGCAATTTGGTGGGCCCGTCCCAACCAAAATGCAACGCAAACCGGGTTTTTGGGGTTGGTTGGGGGTCGGGG
>JANPCI010000025.1:0-7851 GCA_031430875.1 Actinomycetes bacterium
GATCGGTGAGTGACAGCCTCGCTGGGCCGGCCACACGCCACAGACGGTATGGGCCGGTGATCGTTGCGTCGACGATGTTGTCGAGGGTGGTCGTCAGCGTCCAGGGTCCGAAGTGGACGATGAGATCGCCGTCGTCGACCAGTAGGTAGGCCGATCGGGAATTGACTGCGAAGAGTCGGTTCCAGCGCTGGACATCTCGACTGAAGTCGAACTCGAATCGTTGCGTCACGGCTGGTGCGCAGCAGTTGCAGAGGCCCTGTGGTTGGCCTTGTCCGCCTGCGCCTTGGCCGGCGACCGCTTCAGCGTCGCCGGCAGCCGATCCACCTCTCTCTTATCGAGCACCATGGTCGTGTTCTTACCCCCGGCGACGTCGGGGCAAACTCGCCCGACTGCTTGACGCAGTGGAAGTGCGAGCGGCAGACGATGCTGACCGGTCACGCATCGCCCGACACTCACTCAGCCCAATCGCTCGTCGACGGCCGACGCCGCTTCTACTGATCAGCGTTTGTCGCGGAAGGTTCGTCGTGCGCAACATCGCCCGTCGCATGCTTGCGGTCGGCCAGGTTCAGACTTCCCAGTGCCTGCAGATCCTGGTCGGATGCCTGCTCCACAGCGATGAGGTTGTTGTCGGCCCGAAGTGACGAACGGATCAACTCGTCGAGCTTGCGTTGCGTTGCCGAGGTCTGACGTTCTTGGGTGTGCTGGATCACGAACACCATCACGAATGTCACCGAACCCGTGACGCTGTACAACGTGATCTGCCACCACGAGGGGAACCCCACGAAGACCCCAACGGCGGCCCACACGACGATCAGCAAGGCAGCCAGGATTCCGGCTCCCGAGTGGGCCGCGAGTTCGCCGATGCGGTGCAGCAGTCGACTGGTCCAATGACGCAGTTCCCACCCCGGTGCATGTGCCGTAGCGACCGACGAGCCCCTCAACGAGTGAGTACCACGCCAACGACCCGTTCGCCGCTCGTCCTCGACGCGCTGACGCTGCTCGTCGAGTCCGCGTTGGCGGTCTTGGCTGACCGCGCTTGCATGCGGATGCTCAGTGTTCGTCATGAGAGAACGGCGGACTCGTCAGGCTGTGCGGACGGTGTCCCGTCGCCGAGCGATGCGAACAGCTGTTGCGCCGATCGCGACGAACGCGAGCGCCGCGAGGCCGATCAGCGCACTCTCGGAGTTCCCCGTCTCCGGGAGATCGCCTCCCGGGATCGGCGCCGCTGTCACCGGCGCGAGCACTGTCGTCGCCGGCGCTGCGGCGGTCGTGGTGGTCGGGGCGCTGAGGTCACACAGCGGTTGGGTGAACGTGTTGGTGTCGAGTGTGACGGCACCGTTGCGAGCCAGGGCCCGACCCTGCACCGTGGCGCCCGTGGTCACCGTGATCGAGGTCAGCGCCAGGACGTTGCCGACGAAGACCGAGTTGGTGCCCAGCGTGGCCGAGCTCCCGACTTGCCAGAACACGTTGCAGGCCTGCGCACCGTTGACCAGTGTCACCGTGCTGGCCGAGGCCGTGGTGAGGGTCGAGTCGGTCTGGAAGATCCACACCGACTTCGGGTTACCGGCACCATCGAGCACCAGCGGCCCGCTGAGGCTCAGCGCGCCCTTGCTGGGAGCGGCGTACACGCCACCCAACAGGACCAGGTTCGTGAGATCTGCTGCGGTCGTGGCGTCGATCGACCTGCCGGCGGCATCGTTGTACGCCGCTGTCAGATCCGACTGCGCCTGCTGTGCTGCTGCACTGGTTGCGTCGATCGTCCCAGGAGCCGTGACCAGGCCCGGCGGGAAGCCGGTGATGGACGTGCCCGGCCACAGCCCGGCGCTCGAGTTGAGCACGCTGTTTCCGGTGTTGGTCACGGTCGAACCCGCGAGCACCGAGTAACTCGCTGCTGTGCCCAGCTGGACGGTCGGCACAATCGCCGCCTGCACACTCGCGCCACCAATCGCGGAGATCGCACCCGCCATCAGCAGCAGCGCAACAGCCGGCACTCTGAACGGGGTGCGGGTGCGACCGACACCATTGGCGATCCTGCCGATCGCCCACATGGACACGACGATGGCAGCGAGGACTCCTACGTACAACATGGCGGACTCTTTCCGCCCGACACGGGCCCGCGGCTACCGGAGGTAGCCCGACCGAGGGGCAGTGGACTTCTCCCCCGATTGGAGCCAGACGAAACATCACAGCGTCTCGTGACTCGCATCGTGGCATCGTGTGTCGGTGGACATCCGCTCCGATCGTCGCTTCGAGTTCGACATCGAGCGCGTCTCGGTGTGGGCGGCCATCACCCGTACCGACCGCTACCGGGAGTGGTGGCCGTGGCTTCACGGATTCGACGGGACCACGTTCAGCGAGGGGGTGCGGTGGAGTTGCGTGGTCAAACCACCGTTGCCGTACACGCTGCACTTCGACGTCATCTTGGTCGAGGTCGTTGACCAAGAACTCGTGAGGGCACGAATCGAAGGAGACATCACCGGGTGGGCGCAACTCACCGCGATCGATCATGCCCAAGGAAGCGAGTTTCGCCTGATTTCGGAATTGAGCCCCGCGAGCGGTGTGCTCCGGCTGATGACACGAGTTGCACGACCCGTTGCAGCGTTCGGCCACGATTGGGTACTCGACACCGGGGCGCGCCAGTTCCGAAGTGTCGCGCTCCACCCGTAGACGCTGGCACAACGCAGTTCAGAGCGAATCGGATGCACGGCTCTGGCGACGTGGCTGCCGACGCACGGGGTCACTTGCCTGAACGGTTAACGTTCGCGGATGAATCGATTCGAGGCATGACGTCGTCCGGCGACGACTCGGCTCTGCCGGATCAGCGGGCAGTCCTCGACGCACTGGGCGGAGCGGTGGTCGCGACGGGCCCGGACGGCGTCATTCTGCTCTGGAACCGAGGAGCCGAAGCGCTCTACGGTTGGACGGAACCCGAGGTGCTTGGCCGCTCGATCCTCGACGTGCTCGCCCCGCCGGCCGACCTCCACATCGCAGCGCGGCAGAGCCGTGACCTGTTCGAGCAGTTCGGTTACGCCCAGGAGGCCGCAGGTCTGGGGACTTGGCGCTGGGACATGGCAACCGGTCAAACCACATGGGACGAGGGACTCGAATCGCTGTTCGGGCTTCCGAATGGCGGCTTCGATGAAAGCTTCGACATGTACGTGTCGCTCCTGCACCCCGACGACCGGGAGAAGGTGCTTGCCATCATCGCCGACGCAGTCGAGACGAAGTCGCGATACCGAGTCGATCATCGCGTGGTCTGGCCCGACGGGTCAATCCATTGGATCTCCGGGGTGGGCGGGGTAACGCTCGATGCCAACGATGCCGTCACCGGGACGGTCGGGTGCATGATGGACGTCACCGATCGAATCGAGAAAGAGCTGATACGCCAGCGACTCGCCGAGGCGACACTCAGAGCATCCGACATCGAAGAGGTGCAGCGCGGGCGCCTCGCATTCCTCGCGCTGACCAACGAAGCCTTGAACGCGTCGTCGACCATTCGAGAGATGATGGAGAACGTCACCAGGCAGGCAGTGCCGCACCTCGGCGACTGGTGCGCGATCCACGTCGTGACGCCCGATGGGCGGCCGTCGCCGGAGGTCGAGTTCGCGCACGTCGATCCGGAGCTGGAGGCGCGCGCTCGTCGGCTGTTCGAACAGTTGCCATACGATCCAGACGGACACGACGGCGTTGCAGCAGTCATCCGAACCGGTGTGGCCGAGTATCACCCCGACTTGTCCGACGACGCGATCTCAGGCTCCGCGACCGAGGCTCGCGTGCTCGCCAGTCATTTCGATCTGCGTTCGGTGATCACCGTGGCGATCAAGAGGTCGGGGCGGACCTTCGGTGCGCTCCAGTTCAGTGCCTCGGCATCGTCGCGTCGCTTTACAGCAGAGGATCTCACACTGGCTGAAGCAGTCGCCGGACGGATCGCCTCGAGTATCGAGAACATTCGCCTCCACGAACGCGAGCGGCAAATCGCTCACACCCTGCAGTACAGCCTCCTGCCGACGTCACTTCCCGACATCGCCGACATCGATCTCGCAGTGCGTTATTGGCCCAACGGGGCACTGGGCGAAGTGGGTGGTGACTTCTACGACGTCTTCGAACTCGAGCACGATGGCCAGCTTGCTGTAGTCCTCGGCGACGTCTGCGGCACCGGTCCCGAAGCGGCTGCGCTGACCGGACTCGCGCGGCACACGATCCGTGACAGCGCTTGGCATGGCGACGGACCCGAGCAGGTGCTCACTGCGCTCAACCGGGCTGTCCGTCGGTCCGGCAACGAAACGTTCCTCACCTGCCTGTACGGCACCCTTGACGCGGAGTCCCGCCCGCAAACACTCACCGTGACATGCGGCGGCCACCCCCTGCCGGTACACATCCGAAACAACAAGGCCGTCGCGCTGGGCGTCCCCGGCACGTTGCTTGGTGCGCTCGACGACATCGTCGTCGTCACAACTTCCATAGCGCTCGCGCCGGGCGATGTGGTCGTTTTTCATACCGATGGGGCAACTGACGCACCGCCTCCAATTGACCTCGACGAAACCGGATGGACTCAGCTCGTCGGCGAAGCGGCACGACCGGGTGGTACCGCTGACGAGATCTCAGATCGGATCGAGCGAGCGCTCGAAGCCATCGTTCCGTTCGGGGCTCGGGCCGACGACATCGCCTTAGTGGTGCTGGTCGTAGGATCCGGCGACGGCCACCGCTGAACACTTGTCGATATCGACGGTTCAGAACACGACGTGGCATGATGACGACAATGCGCATAGAACGAGAGCGTTTGGAGATCACCACGTCTGACAACGGTTGGACCGTCGCCGGCGAGATCGACGCCAGCACGGCGCCGACACTCGACGACGCCCTGCGCATATTGCCCGTGGGCAACGGCACGGTCGTGGTCGACGTCAGCGACGTCACATTCATCGATTCCAGTGGTTTACGCGTCTTGATCTCCGTGGCCACCCGAGCTGAAGAGGCCGGGCGTTCCGTCATCCTCGAGCAGCCGTCGCCCACGGTGACGCGCCTGCTCGAGATCACCGGACTCACCGAGATGTTCGGGCTCGCGATCGACCCGACAGACACCTGATCAGCGTCGGAGTCACACGCGCTTGGCGAGAAAGATGATCGCCAGGATGACCAGAACGAGGAAGAGAATTCCGCCGACGCCATAACCCATGAGTTGCTCCTTCAGAATGCGGTCGTTGACCGATGTGTGCCTGGTCGTGCGACCGAACAGCTGAGGGTGCAGGTACCCGGCGACTCACCCACCCAAACCTGCCTGAGAACCGCTGTTTCGGATCGCCGACGAACGGGCACTCCGACTCAGCGCTCGGGATCTGCCGGCGGCTCGTCGAGCGGCGTAGGGATTGCTTCGCCCGGCCGAAGTTGGTCAGCCATCGCCAGTGCGAGGACGGCGAGTACGCAGCCATAGAGCGCTCCGCCGATTCCGTAGATGCCGAAGCCGAGGATGGCGACGACAATCGGTACCGCCGGCCCGACACGAATCGAACGATCGTCGACCTGACGTCGCCACCACAGTGCCTCGGTGACCTGCAGCGACGCCGCGACGAGCGCAGCGAGGGCAACTTCGAGGCCCGAGGCAACGCCGACTGCGAGGAGCAGGACGGGTAGCCAACCAATGACGATGCCGAAGTACGGCACCGTTGCAGCGAGCGCTCCGAACAGCGCGAGCAGCCCGATGGCAGGAATTTCGAGCATCGAGCCGACCACCCAGATTGCGGCACCGCTGACGAGACCCTGTGCGATCGATGCCCACACGTACACCTGCGTACGGCGTGTCCCGTCTGCCAGTGCCGGAGCCAACCGATCCCGCCGTTCCCGTGAGAGTTGATTGAGCCCGCCCTGCACCATGCGCCGACCGAACAGCAGCAGGAAAATCGTGAGGACCATCGACACGAAGTAGGGGGGAGCCGAGAGCGCCGCCGATCTGAGTGCATCGGCACCCGAACCGGTCCGTTCGTCGAAGCGAGCGGTGAGTTCGGTGACCTGATCGACGAGTGAAATCTCGCGAGCTATGGCGCCGAGCCGATCTTCACGATTCTCGATCTCCGCGGCGATCGACGGACCCGACTCCTGGAGCTGGTCGACCTGATCGAGCATGCTCGACGAGTACAGCCACGTGATGCCGACTGCCAGCGCCGCCACGGTCATGAACGTGAGAATGATCGCCAAGGGGCGCGGCATGTGCTGATCCATCCACGCGACCACCGGCGTGAGCAGCAGCGCGATCACCGATGCGGCGACCGCCCAGCCGAACACCTGGTGAGCGGCCGTGAAGATGCTGCTCACGAGGACAACGGCGCAGATCATCGTTGTGACCAGGAGACCGACGCGCCACGGGACCGGGCCGAGGAGTGCGCCGGAGTGAGTCTGCGGGAGCGAGGGCTCCGAGGGTCCTCCGACCGCGGCCATTGCGCCTAGGGTAGCTCGCGGTGCTGAACCAGTCGGCTGACAGTGCGTCCGGGGCTCGACCCGCCGCTGGTTCATCGCCGAGCACTGCTCGCGCCGAGATCGTCCTGATCACCGTCATCGGCGTCGCGATCCTCGGTGCCATGGCCGTTCTCGCCGTCTTCCGTTCGGCATCGCGCGAACTCATCGCGCTCGGTATCGGGCTCCTGGTTGCGCTCGCGCTCGATCCGGTGCTACGTGCGACGCAGCGTCGCTTCGAGTGCAGCCGCGCAGTCGGCACGGTCATCGTCGGTGCCGCATGCGTCGTGGCATTCGGTGGCCTGGTACTCGTCCTGGGATCGCAGGTGACCGATCAGGCTGGCAAGTTCGCCGAGGAGTTGCCCGCCACGATCGAAGAGTTCTACACGTGGCCGGTGATCGGCCAACGACTTGAAGATGCCGATGCGGTCGGTGACGTCGAGCGGTTCGCGGACGAGTTGCCGACCAGGATCGATGCAGACTTGATCTCGGACGTCGCGGGTCGGGTGCTCGGCGGACTCGGATCTGCCCTGCTGGTGCTCGTCGTCGCGGTGGCAGTCCTGCTCGACGGCGAGGCGCTCGTGGCCCGAGTCCGGCGCGCCATTCCGCCCGAGCGCCGCGAACGAGCCGACGAGGTCGGACGAATCGTGTATCGCTCCGTGGCCCGCTACTTCGCTGGGTCGGTGGCAGTTGCCGTCCTCAACGGCACCGTCATCCTGACGTCAGGCTTGATTCTCGGAATTCCGCTCGCCCCACTCGCTGCGGTCTGGGCAGCGATCACCAACCTGATCCCGCAGATCGGGGGCTTTCTCGGGGGTTCTTTCTTCGTCGTGCTCGCCCTGACCCAGGGAGCCCTGCCGGGCTTGATCGCGCTCGTCATCTTCCTCGGATACCAGCAGTTGGAGAACAACGTCATCCAACCAACGGTCATCGGGCGCGCCATCAACCTGACGCCGCCGACCACGATGCTCGCCGCACTGGTCGGCGGAGCGGCTGCGGGAGTTCCCGGCGCCCTCGTCGCAGCCCCGCTGATCGGTGCCGCGAAGTCGGTCTGGCTCGACACACACGGTCAAGGTTCGGCCAGCCCCGACGAGCCACCCGCCCATACCCGTCCGACCCGTCTCCGTCAGGTCATGAATCGTGTGAGCCGTTCCGCGGACGGGTGAACGTCGTGATCGGCCCCTGTGACGACGTCGCACTTCATGGGGCAATTGCTCCGTCGAACGTGACGCATTGCTCAGGATCCCCGGTCGTGAAGCCCGTGTCGAACCAGGCCCGCCTCTCCTCGGCGCTGCCGTGGGTGAACGATTCTGGATTCACGTCCTGACCGGCGGATTCGAGGATCCGATCGTCGCCCACCGCCGCCGCTGCGTTCAACGCCTCGTCGATCTCGCCGTCGCGGTC
>JANPCI010000026.1:0-17956 GCA_031430875.1 Actinomycetes bacterium
CCCGGAGGTCACCGTCGTGATGGCTTCACACGGACGGGGTCGATCTGCTGCACTGCTCGGCAGCGTTGCCGAGGAACTCCTGCAGCGCGTCTTCGGACCCGTGCTGGTGGTTGGGCCGCACTGCGGACTCGGCGGCTTCGATGGCCCCGTCATGGTGACCGTGGATGGATCATCGGCGTCGGAGTCGGTACTGCCGCTCGCTGCCGCATGGGGTATCGAGCTGAGGGGCACGCCGTGGATTGTCGAGGTCGTCGAGCCCGATGTCCGCACGTCGGGCGACGTCGCTGAGTCGTCGTACCCGGCGCGGCTCGCGCGAAGGTTGGCCGCCGACTCCGGACACCCGGCGCGGTTCGAGGTCATCCACGGCCACGATGTGCACGACCAGATCGCGGACTTCGCCGAGTCAATGCACGCCTCACTGATCGTGGCATCGACACATGGGCGTTCCGGGATGGAGCGGATCGTCACCGGCAGCACGGCGGCAGCCATCGTTCGTCACGCCCGCTGCCCGGTGCTCCTGGTTCGCCCGCCGCACCTGACCGCGACCTGATCGCGACCTGCAAACCCACCGGAGAGTGGGTGCCTGCGCGATCACTGTCGGCCACGACATAGCATCGAATTGGAATGGACCACCACCAGTTCGCCGGAGCGCTCTTCGACGCCTGTCCCGACGGCGTGATCCTGGTCGCTGCAGATGGCGAGATTCTCCTCGCCAATCCGATCTCCGGGTCGATGTTCGGGCGCACGGACCTCGTCGGCTCATCGGTCGACGACCTCGTGCCGATGGAGTTTCGCCATGCCCATCCACAGCTGCGCGCAGACTATGGCCGACACGCCACCATCCGACCGATGGGCACGGGATTGCGGCTGTTCGGCCAAGACGGCGGCGGCGGCCTGTTCCCGGTGGAGGTCAGCCTGAGTCCGATCGTGATCGATGGCGCGTCGTGCACGATCGCGACGATCCGTGACGTCAGCGATCGGCGGGCCTTCGCAACGGAGATGGCCATGCTGCAAGATCGCGAGCGGATCGCACGCGATCTCCACGACATGGTGATCCAGCGCCTGTTCGCTGCCGGCATGAGCCTGCAGGCAGTGCAGGGTCGAGCTCAGCCACAAGTGGTGGCTGAGCGAATAGCGACCACGATCAACGAGCTCGATGACACGATCCGCGAGCTTCGATCCGCGATTTTCCGTCTCGGCCAGAGCACCGAGCATCGGAGCCTGTCGGCGCAGCTGACCGAGTTGGTGCACGATCGTGCCCGCCATCTCGGTTTCGAGCCCGACCTTCGCCTGGTGGGCGGCATCGATCACCTTCCCGACTTCATCGCCGACCAGTTGGTCGCCACGGTCACGGAGGGACTGTCGAACGTGGTGCGTCATGCCATGGCGACGATGGCCATCGTGTACATCGAGCATTCGAACGACCGTCTCTTGCTGTCGATCACCGACGACGGTTGCGGACTTCCGGACCAAGCAAAGCAGGCGGGTGGTCTGTCGAACATGATGTGGCGCGCCGCCGAACTCGGTGGGAGCTGCACCGTGGGCCACAACGACCCGGCGGGAACCGTGCTGTCCTGGAACGTGCCGGTCTGACTCTTGCAACAGGGGTCAGACCCCTTTTGCAAGCTGACCCACTCGGGGCACGCGCCCGACCAGGCAGAACCGGGCTGGCGGTTCAGTTCTCGTTGCGATGGCGCTCAACAAGGCGAGCCGACATGGCGGCTGCCTCGGTACGACGCGCCATGCCAAGTTTTGCCAGCAGGTTCGACACGTAGTTCTTGACAGTCTTCTCGGCGAGATACATGTCTTGGGCGATCTGGCGGTTCGTGTAGCCCTCGCCGATGAGATCGAAGATACGGCGCTCCTGCGGCGTCAAGTCGTCGAGGCGGCCCTCTTCGCTGGCACGCAACCGGCGCAACGCCAGGCGCACCTCGGCGTCATCGAGAGACCTCCGACCAGCAGCCACGCCACGGATCGCCTCGACGAGTTCATTGCTGCGGATCTGCTTGAGGATGAAGCCCGATGCTCCGGCGAGGCCCGCATCGACGAGCGCCCGATCGCTGTCGAACGAGGTGAGGATCAACGAGCGGACATCAGGAAACTCCGAGGTGATCTGACGGCACACATCGATGCCGTTCCTGTCGCCGTCGCCAAGCCTGACGTCGAGCACTGCGACATCGGGCGAGCACCGCCGGATCTCATCGAGTGCGGCGGCAGCGTCGCCGGTCTCACCGACCACCGTCATGTCCGTCTCGGCTTCGAGGGTGGCGGCGATTCCTCGACGGACCACCTCATGGTCGTCGAGCAGGAAGACACGGATCATCGCGCCATTGTCGCTTGCGGCAGGCTCCGTGTCGAACCTCGCTCGCAGCTACCCGTGAAAGATGTCGGGCGGTGGTACCCCGGCGCCGGCATCTGGCGTCGCGTCGGAGAAGGGCACGACGACGATCGGGCGGTGAACGTGATGCAGCATCCACGTCGACACCGACCCGAGCAGCGCCGAACCCACGGCGCCGTGGCCGCGTGCACCCACGACGACGAGATCGACGTCGTCAGCCTGGCCCGACAGCGCCGCGCGAGGTGTTCCCCGGATGAATTCGCGTTCGAGAGTGACATCTGCGGCGGCCGCTTGGTACCCGAGCGGTTGTACGAGATGGTTGAACCGCTCCGCCGCCAAATCGCTCGCGTCGGGGAAGAAGAAGGCATCCGAGCCAACGGCGAGCGGCGTGGCATCCCAGACCCAAGCGACCACCACGGTGGAGCCCGGCGATGCGAAGCGCACGGCCCAGCGCGCTGCCGCCTGGGCGTTCGGGGAGCCGTCGAAGCCCACGAGGATGCGCTGGGTGGCGAGCGGCTCGATGTCACCGGGCACGACGACGGTCGGCACCGTCGCATGCGTTGCGCACTGCGTGCTGGTCGAGCCGAGCAGCAATCGGGCGAACCCGCCACGACCGCGGCTTCCCACCACCAGCAGCCCGGCATGCTCCGACGCCGCGAGAAGTACTTCGGCCGGCCCACCTCTGCCCACGTACGACTCGACCGGAACGTCGAGGTCGGCGCGGCAACGCTCCGCCACTTCCTCGGTCTCGTCGGCCGCAGCTGCGAAGAGTTCGGAGTCGTCGAACGCTGTCACCGACGGACTGGACATCGGATAGGCGCCGACGGTCGGCGACTGCCACGCCGTCAGCAGCTCGATGCTCGTCGCCCGGTCCCGCGCATTGGCAACCGCCCAGCGCACCGCATTGCCGGCACATTCCGATCCATCGATCCCGACAATCCATCGGCCTGGGTCCGGTTCGCTCGTCGCAGCATGGCGTGTCACCGCGTCATCGGTCTTCAGCATGTCGTTGCGTTCCTCCTCCCGTGGTGGTCACGGACCATGTCTCTGATCAAGCCACGTTCCGCGCTGTCGAGGCAGGGCCAAAGGTCATGCACGATCCACCGCGATGACCTTCTTCCCTGGTGCCCGGTGGTGCGGCGACGGACGATTGAGGCCATGACCGTTCACGATTACCCTGCCCACCGGACCGAACTCCGCCAGGGCTACCGCGACCTGACGACTGCCATCCCGGCCCAGATGAAGGGATTCGGTGACCTCCACCGGTCTGCCGTGGCCGACGGCGCCCTGCCCCAGGTGACCAAGGAATTGATGGCCGTGTCGATCGCCATCGTGCAGCGGTGTGACGACTGCATTGCGCTGCACATGTACGACGCGCTTCGGGTCGGAGCAACGCCTGAGCAGGTCCACGAGACCATCGGCGTTGCGCTGTTGATGGGCGGTGGCCCGGCGTCGACCTACGCCACCCACGCCCTTCGAGCGCTGGAGCAGTACTCGCCATGACGGTGCAACACCAGGTCGAACCCCGGGTCGAGCCATGGCTGGTCGACTATGCCGCAACCTGTGCGCAGTTCGACTGGAACGACGCGTGGGACGCACTCGACGGGCGCCCCGACAGCGGGCGCGGCGTCAATATCGCCGATCGCGCCCTCGACCGCCACGTGCGCGCCGGCCGAGGCGACCAGGTTGCGCTGCGATGGATCGGGCGCGATCCCGATGATCTCGATGAGCCCGTCGACTTGACCTACGCAGGGCTCGCAACGCGAACGGATCGATTCGCGTCTGCGCTGCGGCGCAACGGGTTCGGCCCCGGCACCGGCGTCGCCTCGTTGACCGGCCGGATTCCCGACCTCTATGTGAGCGCACTGGGAGCGCTCAAAGCGCAGTGCGTCTTCACGCCGCTGTTCTCGGCATTCGGCCCCGAACCGATTGCGCAACGGCTCCACCTCGGCCGGATCAGGATCCTGGTGACCACCCCGATGCTGTACCGGCGCAAGGTCGCCGGCATCGTCGACCGGCTGCCCGACCTCGAACTCGTGCTGATCTGCGGTGCGACCGAAGACCAGACGGCCGGCTCGACCACGGGGGTGGGCGGCCCGCGGGTGGTGTCGATGGGGGCGTTCCTCTGCGACGGCACCGACTCGTTCGAGATCGGCTACACCGACCCCGAAGCGCCTGCGTTGCTGCACTTCACCAGCGGCACGACCGGCACACCCAAAGGGGCGGTACACGTCCACGGTGCCGTGGTCACCCACCACCTCACCGGCCGGCTCGTGCTCGACCTGCACCTCGGCGACGTCTTCTGGTGCACGGCCGACCCGGGCTGGGTCACCGGCACGTCCTACGGGATCATCGCGCCGCTGACCAACGGCGTGACGAGCATCATCGACGAGGCCGACTTCGACGCCGAACGCTGGTACCACATCCTCGATCGACACGCGGTCGACGTGTTCTACACCGCCCCGACGGCCATCCGGATGCTGCAGCGGCTCGGACCCGAACTGGCAGCGACGCACGACTTCGGCGCGCTGCGGCTCGTCGCCAGCGTCGGCGAGCCGCTCGATGCCGAGGCCGTGCGATGGTGCCAGGACGTCTTCGGTGTCCCGGTCCTCGACACCTGGTGGCAGACCGAGACGGGCGGCATCATGATCGCCAACTACCGGTCGCAACCCGTTCGTCCGGGCTCGATGGGACGACCGCTGCCCGGCATCGAGGCCGCGCTGCTGGCGCGGACACCCGATGGCGATCTCGTGACCGACGCTGATGGATCACCGGTCGAGATCACCGATCCCGAGACGTCGGGCGAACTGGCGCTGCGGGCCGGGTGGCCATCGATGTTCCGTGGCTATCTCGATCAGGACGATCGCTACCGTGCGACGTTCGTCGACGGTTGGTACCGATCGGGCGACCTCGCGCGTCGCGATGCCGACGGCTACTACTGGTTCGTCGGCCGGGGTGACGATGTCATCAAGACCGCCGGTCATCTCATCGGACCGTTCGAAGTGGAGTCGGTGCTCGACGAGCACCCGGCCGTCGTCGAGACCGGGGTGATCGGAAAGCCCGACGAGACGGCGGGGACCATCATCAAGGCCTTCGTGGTCTTGGCCCGCGACCGCTCGCCGTCCGACGAACTCCGCCGCGAACTGATCGGGTACTCGCGGACCCGCCTCGGTGCGGCCGTTGCGCCCCGCGAGATCGAGTTCGTCGACTCGCTGCCCCACACCCGCAGCGGCAAGATCATGCGGCGATTGCTCAAGGCCCGCGAGCTGGGCGAGGACGAGGGCGACATCTCGGCACTCGAATCGAGCCCCACTGGAACGGAGGCGTCATGACCGATGAACACGATCTCTGGCGGTCGCTGCTGGCCGACATGATCAGGATCCGCGTGTTCGAGGAGCGGTGCGCCGAGCTGTACGGCGAGTCCAAGATTCGCGGATTCCTCCATCTCTACATCGGCGAGGAAGCGATCGCCACCGGTGTGATGAGCTGTCTCGAACCCGACGACGCCGTCCTCGCCACGTACCGCGAACATGGCCACGCTCTGCTGCGCGGCGTGTCGGCCGAATCGATCATGTGCGAGATGTTCGGCAAGGCAACGGGGTGCTCGGGTGGCAGGGGCGGCTCGATGCACCTGTTCGACGCGGCGACACGGTTCTTCGGGGGCAATGCGATCGTCGGCGGTCACCTGCCGGTCGCCGTCGGGCTCGGACTCGCGGACCAGGTACTCGGTCGGTCGGGAGCCGTGACGGTCTGCTTCTTCGGCGAGGGAGCGGTTGCCGAAGGCGAGTTCCACGAGGCCATGAACCTCGCGGCGCTCTGGAACGTGCCGGTGCTGTTCTGCTGCGAGAACAACCGCTATGCGATGGGCACGTCACTGCGCTCGAGCGAGTCGCAGATCGATCTGGCGCTCAAGGCGGCGAGCTACGCGATTCCGGCCTGGAGTGTCGACGGCATGGATGTCACCGAAGTCCATCGGGCAACCACGAAGGCCCTTGCGGCGATCCGCGCCGACGGCGGGCCGATGTTCATCGAGTTCCAGACCTACCGGTTCCGGGCGCATTCGATGTTCGACCCCGATCTCTACCGTGATCCCGCCGAGGTCGAGCAGTGGAAGCACCGCGACCCGATCGTGACCTTCGGTGACCGTTTGCTGCGCGACCAGATCGTGACGGACGACGACATCGAGCAGATGTGGTCAGCGGCACGCAACGAGACCGAGTCCGCCGTGGTCGCCGCCGACGCGGCACCACTCGAATCGGTCGACACGCTGCTCGACCACGTCACCCTCGACCGACCCGAGCCCGGAACCGAGCAACCGGACAGCACGGCCACGGCCGATCCTGACCAGGCCGACGACGACGAGGTGTGGCCGTGAGCACCGACCAACCGTCCACAGCGACGGACATACCCACGATGACTTATCGAGAGGCGATGCGCGAGGCGATCCGCGAGGCGCTCGCCACCGACGACCGGGTGTTCGTGATGGGTGAGGACGTCGCCGACTATGGCGGCACCTATGCCGTCACCAAAGGCCTCTACGAGGAGTTCGGTCGCGATCGCGTGAGGAATACCCCGCTGTCGGAGGCCGGCTTCGTCGGCGCCGGCATCGGTGCCGCACTCGGCGGCCTGCGCCCCATCGTCGAGATCATGACGGTCAACTTCAGCCTGTTGGCACTCGACCAGCTGGTGAACACCGCTGCGACGCTGCTGCACATGTCGGGCGGTCAGTTCAACGTCCCCCTGGTGGTGCGCACCACCACGGGTGCCGGTCGGCAGCTGGCTGCTCAGCATTCCCACAGCCTCGAGGGGTGGTTCGCCCACGTCCCCGGACTCAAGGTGGTCGCTCCCGCAACACCCGAGGATGCCCGCTGGATGTTGCCGACCGCGCTCGCCGATCCGAATCCGGTGATCATCTTCGAACACGCGACGTTGTACAACGATCGGGGCCCCGTCGATCCGACACGCGGGCCCGTCGACCTCGAACACGCAGCAGTGCGCCGTATCGGCAACGACGTGACCGTGATCGCGTCGGCGGGCATGGTGCCCAAGGCGCTCACCGCCGCGGACGCCCTCGCAGCTCTGGGCGTCTCGGCTGAGGTCGTCGACCTTCGCTCGCTGCGGCCGCTCGACTTCGACACGCTTTCGTCGTCGCTCGCACGTACCAACCGGGCGCTCGTGGTGGATGAAGGATGGCGTACCGGTGGGCTCAGCGCCGAGATCGCAGCGAGTCTGACCGAGCGATGCTTCTGGTCGCTCGACGCCCCTGTCGCCCGGCTCGCCAGCGCCGAGGTGCCGATTCCCTATGCCCAACACTTGGAGTTCGCTGCGATCCCCCAGGTCGACGACATCGTCGCCGCCGCACTCGACCTCGTCGGTGGCCGATGAACGAGACGACGGCGACCGATGCTGCAGTTGACAGTTTCGACTACCTCCTGCCATCGCTCGGCGCCGACATGGACGAGGGCCGGGTGGTCGAGTGGCGTGTTGCCATCGGCGACACCGTCCACCGGGGCGATCTGATGGCGGTCGTCGAGACCGAGAAGTCGGACATCGACATCGAGATCTGGCACGACGGCACCGTCGATGCCTTTCTCGTGCCGATCGGCGAGCTGATCGAGGTGGGCACCCCGATCGTCAGGCTGCGCGGATCCGTCGAGCGGTCCGGGCCTTTTGGGGCGCCGCTCTCACCAACAACGGTGCGATCCTCGAGCACGCCACCACCAACGGCGCCGTCGTCAACGACGCCGGCACCGCCGAAGCCCGCACGTGCGGCTGCGCCAGTACCGAGTCGCGTCGGCGACCGCGTGTTGGCGTCGCCGTTGGCCCGCCGCCTCGGTGCCGAACGCGGCCTCGACATCGCCGCAATCGCGGGGACTGGCCCAGGCGGGGCCGTTGTCGAAGCCGACCTCCGAACTGTCAAGCCCGTCGAGCCCAGCGAACCCGCTCGTCGGCGAACACCGGCAACCATGCGCTCGCTCATCGCCGAACGGATGAGCCGTTCCAATCGTGAGATCCCCCACTATCACCTGGCGCGTGACGTCGACGTCGGCCGACTCGAAGCATGGCTCGTCGAACGCAACGCGAGCCGACCCATCACCGAACGCCTACTCCCGGCAGCGTGTTACATCCGCGCCGTCGCTCTGGCGGCGGCGCGTCACGGCGAATTCAACGGCTCGTGGATCGACGACCACTTCGAGCCGGCTGACTCCGTGAACGTCGCCATGGCTATCTCGCTGCGTGGCGGCGGCCTGGTCACCCCGCACATCGAAGCCGCCGACCAGCGCTCACTCGACGAGATCATGGCCACCCTCAACGAACTCGTCTCCGCCGCTCGCAGTGGCAATCTGCGCGCCAGCTGGATGACCGGATCGACGATCACGATCACCAACCTCGGCGACGCCGGCGCCGACCTCGTCCACGGGGTGATCTCACCTCCGCAGGTCGCGCTCGTCGGGTTCGGTCGATCGCGACAACGGCCCTGGGTCGTCGACGACCTCGTCACCATCCGGCCGGTCGTGACGAGCACCCTGGCCGCCGATCACCGCGCCACCGACGGCGCCAACGGGAGCCGGTTCCTCGCCACGATCGCCACCCATCTCGAACACCCGGAGGATCTATGAACACCGACAACACCCTTCCCGATCCCGTCACGATGATCCTGGCAGCGATCGCCGACGTCGCGCCCGAGCTGGAACCGGAACTCGCCGACCTCGATCACGATGTCGACTTCTGGACCGAACTGCAGCTCGACTCGATGGACCACCTGTCGGTGATGACCCGGCTCGCCACCCAGGCGGGTCGTGACATCCCCGAACGCGACTACCCCCGGCTGACGACCGTCAACGAACTCTGCAACTACCTCGGCGGAGGCCATTGACCTTGGACTCCGTCCCCGACGGTGGCACCCGACACCTCGAGGCGTCAGCCCTGCGGATCCTCTTCGGCTGAGCCACGCAAGGCCCCTGCGATGAGTTTCAGCGCGACCCGTGCGCGCTGAGACTCATCGGTGGCCGACCAGCGAGACGAGTTGGGCGACGGCGCGCGCGCCGTCGCCGTCGAGTTCGGCGCATCCACTCGGGGCGGCGTTTGCATTTGCCACTCGATGACGCACGAGTACCGGCGTGCCGGGGTTGCTGCGACGATGAGCCTCGATCAGTTGCTGACTTCGCTCGTCCGCCGGATCGAGGAGCACGACAATTGCGTCAGCGCCGTCGGCGAGGGGACACGTCCCGCCCTCGAGCATCGGGCAACCGTGCCTGACACGGCGACCGGGGCCGGCACAGATGGTCGTAGCCAGCCCTGCGTCCTCGGCGGCGCGTTCGCCCGACCATCGTCGCCCGGCCACCTCCACGAGGATCTTCGGGCGCGTCTCCCCCGGCGGCCAGTCGGGCGTGGCTCCACTCGTGCCGATGCTCACCCGAACAATTCCATCGTCATGCTCGACCGCCACCGCATCCCAACGGCGCAGCAGCGACAGCATGGGTCCGTTCTCGAGCAGCACTTCGGCCTGAAGATTGCGAACACCCGCTGTTGCTGCCCGACGTACCAGCACATCGAGGAGGTAGGCCCCGAGCCATCCACGCCATGGCGTCGCGACCGTGATCGCGAGGTCACCGTCACCGTCTGCACGCATCGCGTACCCGGCCTCGGCCACGACGGCGTCGTCGTCAGCGTCAGCGCCATTCCCCACCAGGACGATCACACCGAACCCACCTCGCTCGCCCACGCTCGCCCACTTCCGACACCAGTCGATTTGCGGCGAAAACGCCCCGAAGAAGCGACGATGCCGATCGGTCATCGTGAGATCGCGGTAGAGCTCGGAGATCCGCTCAGCATCGTCGGCGGTCATGGCACGCACAGTCATCACCCGGCCATCGGCCAGGTCGATCAGGTCGATCACGTCACCGGAGAGTGGGAGCGGAGATCCCTGCGACGCAGTCACGGTTCCGACTGAACAGCATTCGACCGGCACCCGCAAGAGTCGGACGGCCCGTCGTCGAGTGACCCCGGCCCGACCGGATCGATCCCGCGCTTCGCGAGCGTTCGGGTGAACTCGGCTCCTGCGAGGATGATCTGGGCCTCGTAATAGATCCAGATCAGCACCAGGAACACGCTGCCGGTGGCACCGAGGACCGACGAGGCCGCATAGCGGCGAAGATACGCGCCGATGGCCACGGTGCCGATCGCGACGCCCAGCGCCGTCAGTGCAGCACCTGGGAGCACGCTGCGCCACGGCACTCGCACATCGGTGAGGAAGCGGAACAGCAGCGCAATGACGCCGATCCCGAGCGCCCAGGTTGCCGCTGTTCCGATCAGTTCGCCGAGCGACTTGGCCACCGCCACGTCGGGAACCAGACGTGCGAACAGTGCCGACACTGCGTTCAGAGCGAACGACAACACGAGCACGGCGCCGGCGCCGACCACCACGAGAAACGCCAGGACCCGACGTGTCAACGTGGTGCGCAGACCGACCCGCACGGGGACTTCCCAGATCGTGTTGAACGCATCCTGGAGCGCCAGCACCAGGAGCGAAGCAGTGAACACCAGCGACACAGCACCGACGACACCGAGCCCGAGCAACGAGTCGAACCCCTCGAGAGCCCCGGCGAGCGCCGTGCTCACCGTCGCAGCATCGTTGCCGACGAGGTCTGCCAACTGACCGGCCAGATAGTCCTGCACATCAGCCTGCTGGAAGAAGACGCCCGCCAGCGAGAGACTCACCGCCAGCAGCGGAATGAAGGCGAAGAGCCCGTAGTAGGCCAGGCCCGCACCGAGTCGGATGGTTCGATGCATCCGCCACTCGCCGTATGTCTCCGTGAGTACGCCGACGAACGAGCCGGCGACGCGACGCACACGGGACAACATGGCCTCGATGGTACGCAGTCTGTTGGGGTCGGGTCCGGAAAGACCGGTCTGTTGGGGTCGGGTCCGGAAAGACCGGCGCGCGAGTCAGTGAGCCGGGGTCTGGGTGACCTCGACCCAGGCCCCGAAACCACCGACGAGGTCGGACACGTCGTCGAACCCTCGGACACGAAGCAAGCTGGCCGCCACCGACGACCGATACCCGCCGGCGCAGTAGACGACCGTGGGCCTACTCGGATCGAGTTCGTCGACGCGCCCGGGGAGCTGCCCCACGGGGATTGCGGTCGCTCCGGGCACCGAACCGAGGGCGACCTCACCGGGATTGCGGATGTCGACGATCTGGAGGCCACCGATGTCGACACGACGCTGTTCGAACTCGTTGACCGTGAGCCGCGACGCCCGCTGGGTCAGCTCGGGCAAAGCCGCCATCACACCCATCGGGTTCTCGAGATACCCCACCACGCGATCGAAGCCGATGCGACCGAGGCGATTGCGGGCCTCGAGTTCGAAACCCGGCTCGACGACGAGAACGATGTCGTCGTCGCTCGGTACAACCGAGCCGGCGAACTCGGCGTAGCGCCCCTCGAGGCCGACGTTGATCGACCCGACCAGATGCCCGCGGGCGAACTCCTCGGGGGTTCGGCCATCGAGCAACAATGCTCCCGCAGCAATCAGCCGTGTCACCTCGTCGATGTCGAGCGCCCGCAGCGGGGCCGTCTCGTCGAGGAGCGGCCGGTCCTGGCGATTGAGCACGGCGTCGTAGACGAAGTACGACGGTGCGGGCGGCTGGCCCTCCGTGACGAGATCGATGAAGGTCTGCTTGTCGGGCGCGAGCAGTGCGTAGTTCTCGACGCGCTGCTCGCCGATCGTCGACCACGTCTCGGTGGAGAGGTTCTTGCCGCACGCCGACCCGGCGCCGTGGGCGGGATAGACGCGGGTGGTATCCGGCAGGGTGAGCAGCCGGTTGTGCAGGCTGTCGTAGAGCTGGACGGCAAGTTCGTCGCGCGTGAAGCCGAGCGAGGCGAGCAGGTCGGGGCGACCGACATCGCCGATGAACAGCGCGTCGCCGGTCAACACGCCGTAGGGCGCCACGTCGTCGGTGTGTTCCCACACGACGATGCTGATCGACTCGGGCGTGTGGCCGGGTGTATGGCGGATCTCGAGCTGAACGTCGCCGAGCGAGATCCGTTCGCCATCGGCAAGCGGGCGCGAGGGGAATTCGGTGACGGCGACCGATGAGAAGCCGATCTCGGCGCCAGTGGCGTTGGCGAGCTCGAGATGGCCCGACAGGAAATCGGCGTGGAAGTGGGTTTCGATCACCAGCTCGATGGCGAGTCCGGCCTCAACCGCGTCACGAACGTACTCGTCGATGTCGCGTCGGGGGTCGACCACCACGGCGCGACCGGTGGTCTCGTCACCGATCAGGTACGACGCCTGCGACAGGCAATCGAGGTAGTACTGGGTGAACTTCATCGTGGTCTCCTCCGTCTCGCACGCTACTGTCCACTATACCCCCAGTGGTATTGTTCCTCAGCTGGGAGACGCTGGCGGCTACGGTGGACTCGTGCATCGATCCCTGCGCCGTGCCATACCGGCTGCTCTCCTCGTCGTCGCATCCCTCCTCCTCACCGGCTGCTTCCGCTTCGAGTCGACCTACACGATCAACGACGACGGCACCGCCGACGTGTCGATCCTCACCTTGATCGACACCGAACAGCTCCAGAAGTTCGGTGATCTGCTCGGCGAAGACACCGGCGATCTCATGGGTCTCAGCGGCGAAGACCTGTTGTCGACAGTGACCGAGGGCGAGGACCCGTGTGGCGATGTCACCGGGTCACTCGACGGCTACGACGTCAAGGTCGAAGAGATCAGCGACGGCTCGGAAGTCGGCGTGAAGTGCACGGTGTCGGGCGTGCCGATCGAAGAACTGACCACCTCTGGACAGGATTCGTCGATCAGCATCGAGCAGGACGAATCCGGCACGAGGTTCACGGCCACATTGCAGGGTGTCGACGAGCTCACAGGCGGCGGTGACGCCGCCGAGATGACCGAGTTGCTCGGCGTGAGCCTCGACGAACTCTTCTCGATCGTCTTCAGCGTGTCTGGGCCCGGCTCGCTCGGCGACAACAACGCCACCTCGACGAGCGGTTCAACCGCAACCTGGGACATCACGGCCGACGCCGACTTCATCGAGAACGGCGATGCCACGTTGACCGCCGAATGGACGCCGGGCGGTGGCTCGAGTTCGAGCATCTGGATCATCGTGTGGATCCTGGTGGCGCTGGCCGTCATCGCGACGGTGGTCTTCTTCGTGTTTCGCAGCCGCAAGAGCGCCCCACCAGCGGCTGACAGCGCCGATGTCCCCGACGTCGACGCCCCGCCGATGTCACCCCCACCGCCCCCTGGCGCCGTCGACGCCCCGACGGTCCCCGACTCTCCACCGACGTCACCGCCGACGTTCGACCCACCTCCACCGCCACCGCCACCGGCCTGACTCGTCACACGGTGCCGGGTCAAACGTGACGTTTCGGTCGACTCGCGGGTCGACCTGGCATTCTGGGGGTGTGAACACACCCACCTACGAACAGCTCTTCGAGAACAACCGTCTGTGGGTCGAGTCGGAACTCGCCGTCGATCCGGATCACTTCGAGCGCCTCGCCGAAGGTCAATCACCCGAGTACCTGTTCATCGGGTGCTCCGACAGCCGCGTCAACGCAAACGAGATGGTCGGGATGCGCAGCGGCCAGATGTTCATCCACCGCAACATCGCCAACCTCGTGGTGCACACCGACATGAACCTGATGTCGGTGCTGCAGTTCGCCGTCGAGGTGTTGGAGGTCGAGCACGTGATCGTGTGTGGGCACTACGGCTGCGGTGGCGTCGCAGCAGCGGTCGATGGCTCGTACCACGGCCTCATCGACAAGTGGCTGCGCACGATCAAGGACGTGTACCGCATCTACTACGACGAGCTCGAGGCCATCGACGATCGGGAGCTTCGCCATGAGCGCCTCGTCGAGTTGAACGTGCGCGAGCAGGTGTACCGGCTGTGTTCCACCTCGATCGTCCAACGCCGCTGGGGCTCAGCGATGGGCACGCACGTCCACGGTTGGGCCTACGACCTACGCCACGGTCTGCTGAAGGACCTCGAGATCGACCCTGACGACCAACCCGCCCACAGCATCTACCACCTCGACAACCTGTAACCGAGACGCACGGCCAGCTCTGACCCCGCGTCTCATTCAGCCCAGGGTGAGGGACGTTCGGCACTGGCCCCGGCGGCCGCCCGAGCTGACGATGAAACTGGGTCGCCGGACGATCCTGCGACCCGGTTTCGAGTTCGAGGGAGATGGCTATGGCGCAATTGACGCAGGTTCGTCGAATCGTCGATTTGACCGAGGTCGGCTTGAATGATGTCGCGCTCGTCGGGGGCAAGGGGGCGAACCTGGGCGAGATGATCGCCGCCGGTTTCCCGGTACCGCCTGGATTCGTCGTTACGGCCGAGGCATATCTCGATGCCATGGAACTCGCCGGGCTCCGCGACGAACTCGCCGAGTTCGCACGCAACGCTGGCGAACTGACGCCTGAGGCTCTGGCGGAGGCGGCGCGGAGGGCTCAGGCCTCAGTGCGCGCCTGCGTCCTGCCTGCCACGCTCGCGGACGACGCGCTCGAGCGGCTGCACGCACTCGGGACCGATGTCAGGGTGGCCGTCCGCTCGTCGGCGACCGCTGAGGATTCGACCGATACGTCATTTGCCGGGATGAACGAGACGTTCACGAACGTCCGCGGCCCCGAACTCCTCCAGCGGATCACCGACTGCTGGGCGTCGCTGTTCGGAGAACGCGTGGCTTCCTACCGTGTCGATCGCGGGCTGGTCGACGAACCGGCGATCGCCGTCGTGGTCCAGCAGATGGTGGCCTCGGACCGATCAGGGGTGATGTTCACCGTTGACCCCGCCGAGCGGGGCCAGGTCGTGATCGAGGCGGCATTCGGGCTCGGCGAGGTCGTGGTGTCGGGCCGGGTCGAACCCGACACGTATCACGCCGATCGAGCAACAGGGATGCTGCGTGACGTTCGAGTCGGGTGCCAATCGGTGCGAATCACCACGGGTCCCGACGGTGACGTTCTCGAGGAACTCGACGCAGCCGACGGATGGCGTCGCGTGCTGACCGATGACGAAGTAGTGCGAGTCGCGCATCTCGGTCTCGACATCGAACGGCACTACGCCACCGCACAGGACATCGAGTGGGCGTTCGTCGGCGACGAGCTGTTCATCGTTCAGTCCCGTCCGTTGACCACCCTCGAACCGTCGACGCTCGGTGCATCGGAGACCCCAATCCTGCAAGGTCTCGGGGTGGGCGATCGCCACGCGTCCGGGCACGTGCGGATCCTGACGTCACCGAAGGAAGGTCACCTGCTCGCCGACGGTGACGTCCTCGTCGCCGAGATGACCTCGCCCGACTGGGTGGCAACGATGCGCCGCGCCTCCGCGCTTGTCACCGACGCCGGCGGCAGCACGTGCCATGCGGCGATCGTGAGTCGCGAACTCGGGCTGCCGGCGATCGTCGGAACCCGAACGGCCACGTCGACGCTGCGGAACGGCGACGTCGTGACCGTCGACGCTGCCTCCGGCCAGGTGTTCGCGGGCGACCGCGAGAGTCACTTGCCCGCGGTGATCACCGGCCGAGGGGTGGAGCGGTCCGTGCCGACGCTCGCGGCCGTGTCGGAGGTGACAGCAACCAAGCTGTACGTCAACCTGGCAATGGCCGATCGGGCTGCGGAGGTTGCCGCCCTCGACGTGGACGGGGTCGGGCTGCTGCGCGGCGAGTTCATGGTCGTCGACGCACTCGGCGGGCGCCACCCGCGGGCGCTGATTGCGGACGGCCACAGCGACGAGTTCATCAGCCGGATGGGTGCGCAACTCGGACAGATCGCCGGCGCGTTCGGAACGAGGCCGGTGGTCTATCGCACGATGGATTTCCGGTCGAACGAGTTCCGGGGCCTCACCGGCGGGGAGCAGTTCGAGCCCGTCGAGCAAAACCCGATGATCGGGTACCGGGGGTGCTACCGGTACATCAAGGATCCCGAGACGTTCGCGCTCGAGTTGGAGACACTCGGGCGGGTACGCGAAGAGTTCCCGAACCTGCAGGTGATGATCCCGTTCGTCAGGACGAGGTGGGAACTCGAGGCCTGCCTGGAAGCCATCGACGCGAGCCGACTCGGACGCCAGCGGGGGCTCGTCAGGTGGGTGATGGCCGAGGTCCCGTCGGTGATCGCGCGGATCCCCGACTACGCGGCACTCGGGATCGAAGGGGTGTCGATCGGCAGCAACGACCTGACCCAGCTGATGCTCGGCGTCGACCGCGACTCGGAGATCCTCGCGGAGCTTTTCGACGAGAGCGATGCGGCGGTCCTGTGGGCGATCGAGCACATCGTCACGGCCTGTCGTGAGGTCGGGATCACGTCGTCGCTGTGTGGCCTCGCTCCGTCACGCAACCCGGCGTTCGCTGAGCACCTCGTGCGCTTCGGCATCACGTCGATCTCGGTCGATCCCGATGCTGTCACTGCGGCTCGTCGGGTGCTCGCCACTGCCGAGCGCCGCATGCTGCTCGACGCCGCCCGAACCTGAGACGCTCACGACCATCTGCCACACTGTGGCGATGCAGCCGCTCGGGGTTCATCATGTGTCGATCAACGTGCGCGATGCGGCTGAAGGCATCGAGTTCTACACCGGCGTGCTCGGCCTGACGGCCCGGACCGACCGGCCTGAATTTCCGTTCGGCGGCGCGTGGCTCGATCTCGGTGGACAGCAGATCCACCTGATCGAAGGTGAGGTGCCCAACAGCTGTGGTCAGCACTTCGCTATCCAGGTCGCCGATCTCGATGTCACCATTGCCGAGTTACGAGATCGCGACATCGCGGTGCGCGATCCGAGCGGCGTCGGCTCCGCGCGCCAGACGTTCCTGTTCGACCCGTCGGGCAACATGGTCGAACTGCACGAACCAGCCCGACCAACGTCGTGAATGCTGACATGATCCCCGTCGCCAGGACGCCGGCGGGTGGCTACGGCGACACGTTTCCCGGCCCGATCCTGTCGGCCTGCACCGAAGCGATCGTCGACGGCGCTCCCGACATGCGTGGGCTCTGGAAAGTCGTCGAAGCGATGGTCGACGGAGCACCGCTCCCCGAGCACCGGATCGTCGGGAGTGTTCAACGCATCGAGCAGTGCGGCGATCGGGTCACCATCACCGCCGGCGGGATCATCCACGACATGCGCTGCGACGGCACCGAGGTCAACGGCGTCAACGACGTCGCCGAGTTCGACAAGACCACCCCGATCACCGTGGTCGCAACGTTCGAAAACGGTGTCCACGTGCTGCGCCCGGTCGGCGTGCCGATCGAAGTCAAGCGCTGGCGCGACGGCGACGACCTCATGTGGCAGTACGTCGGCGTCACCTGCCGCCTCACCCGCCTCGACTGAACCGAAGGAACCTGATGACCTCCATCGATCTGGAACTCAATGCCGGCGCGGCGCTCGCCGACCAGATGCAGGACTCGCTATACCGCCGGATGCGAACGATGCATTCGCTGTACTACCAGGCCGTCGACACGATGGACCTCGAGCACGTCAACCACTTCGAGCGCGAGGGAGTGCTGCCCATTGCGTTCTCGCTGTTCCACTACGTCAACGTGCACGACGGGTCGTTCATGATGATCACCGGCGAGCCGCCGATCTGGAACGACGAGTGGCAGGAGCGC
>JANPCI010000027.1:0-20476 GCA_031430875.1 Actinomycetes bacterium
GGCATAGATGGGATGTTGATCGTCGCCGTTGACGTCGATCTTCTCCATCATCGGGAACGTGACGCCGTAGGTGGTGGAGCAGAACGTCTCGATCTCCTCCGCGGTGCCCGGCTCCTGGCCGAGGAACTGGTTGCACGGGAAACCGATGACCGTGAACCCCTTGGGCCCGTATGTCTTCTGCAATTCCTCGAGTCCGGTGTACTGGGGTGTCAGCCCGCACTTCGATGCGACGTTGACGGCGAGGATGGTCTGTCCGTCGAACGAGGCGAGCGAGGTCGGCTCGCCCTTGAGGGTGTGGATGGGTGCATCACTGAGTGTCATGGCGGCCGATTCTTGCCGACGCCCCAGCCAATCGTCGTGTCGGCTGGGGCCCGGCGAAAACCCGGTTTGCGTGACAGATCGGTTGGGACGGGCCAATGGAACTGTCACGCAAACCCTGAAAAGCGGGTGAGGATGACCCGAACGGAGTGCCCTCCGGTGGGGTTTGCTCGGCTCGGATCGGGCACCATGATCGGGCGGACAACCAACGAGCCGCGTCGTCGGCGGAGGCCGGCTTGTTCATGCAGCACGATCACAACCACGAATCGAGTGACCTCGGCAGTACCGACGAACCCGTTGAGCCGAGGAAGCCGAAGCAGGAGCAGGAGGACGCCTCGACCGATGTGATCGAGGTTGCACCCGGAATCGTTCGAACGCAGCTCCCGATCAGCATGCCCGGGCTCGGACATGTGAACTGCTACGTGTTGGAGGACGAGCGGGGTATCGCTGTCGTTGATCCCGGCCTTCCCGGCCCGGAATCGTGGGACTACCTGGTCGACCGCCTCGCGCGAGGTGGTTGGGCCGTCGACGACGTCCACACCGTGGTCGTCACCCACTCGCATCCCGACCACTTCGGTGGGGCGATGCGACTCCACCACGAAGCCGGCGCCGAGATCGTGACGCACGAGTCGTTTCGCACCATCTTCGACACCGATGACGTCAATGACCACGAGGACTCCGACGAGCTCGACGTCAACTCCCCCGACGATCGCGCCGCCGCGATGGAGCGCTACTTCGCCAAGCCCTCACCGTGGGGAGGGCGCCGTCCCGGGCCGTCCGCCGAGTTCCTCGAGCGGATCCGCGACGCTGCTGGATCGCCGGGATCGGTCTTTTCCACTCCCAGGCCGACACAAACGCTGGTCGACGGGCAGACGATCAAGCTGGCGCGGCGCGAGTGGGTGGCGATGCACACGCCGGGACACACCTACGACCATCTCTGCCTGTACGACCCCGAGTTCGGCGTGGTGCTGACCGGCGATCACGTTCTCCCGTCGATCACGCCCCACATCAGCGGATTGGCACCCGACACCGATCCGCTGGCGCTCTTCTTCGAGTCGTTGCGGCGAATGGCCGAGATGACGGACGTCTCGATCGCGCTTCCGGCCCACGGCCACCCGTTCGTCGACCTGCGCGGCCGGGCCGAGCACATCATCGAACATCACGAGGAACGGCTCGACGTCATCCGCGGAGCGGTGCCCGAACTCCCCAACGGCACGGTCGCTGAATTCATGCGCGTGCTGTTCAAGGAGCGATCGTGGGGCGACATGGCCGAGAGCGAGACGTACGCCCACCTCGAGCATCTCCGCGAGAGCGGCGAGTTGAACCGGCACTTCGACGAAGGTATGGCCCGCTACACACTCGTCGGCTGAGCAACCGCAGGGTCGGTGACGGAAGCGAGTCCCGCCAGGGTTCAGGTGGTGGGACCGTCGCCGGTCGGCGGTGATGCGATCGATCGGGCTGTCGCCTCTGCGGCGAGTGCTTGATCGAAGGTCAAGATCGAGGTCGCTCCGTGTGCAAGTGCAGTGTCGAGCACGATCACGTCGGGGAGTCGCAGGCTTGTTGCGGCTCGAAGCCCGGCCCAACGAAGCGGCGCGTCAGCGTCGACCTCGACGATCTCGAACGCCGCGCGTGTCGCGGTCGCAGCGTCGTCGAGCTGGCCGAGTTTGGCGGGGCCGACCAGGCACTCTGCAAACGTGACCGGATGCAGAATGATGACCTCGTCGGCGGTCGCGTTGTTGAGGGTGACAGCGGCCCGATGATGGGGATCGTCGGGATCACGAAGCGCAATGATCCAGCTCGCGTCGGCGACGATCATGCCGGCCAGTCCTCACCTCGTTCGTAGATTCCGGATGAGCCGGGTAGCGACCCGGCAAGTGACGCTCGGGCAGCGGCGCGAGCAGACGGTGAGGTTCCACCCGCTGCCCAGTCGTCGAGGATGAGCTGGATCAGCCGTGCCCGTGGGAGCTTTCCCCATCGCCTGGCTGCCTGATCGAGAATCTCGGAGATCTCCTCGGTCTCGGTGACCGCGTGGCGGGGGTGAGTTGTCGGCATGACTCCAGTGTACCACCAAGTGCAACACCGAGCATGGCCGACTTCGGCGACCCGTCGTCCCGAGGGTCATATGATCGCGGACGATGTCGCCAGGGCGAGGATCCGTCTGATGAGCGCACGACCCGAGGTCCCGCCCGGATTCGAACTGGCTCGCACCACCGCCACCTTCGACAACCGCACCGTGCCTGCAGGGCTCCTGGCGGCGCACCGCGTCGCCGATGGTGTCTGGGGTCGACTCATTGTCCGTACCGGCCGTGTCACCTTCGTCTTCGACGATGACCCCGATCACCCGATCGGCCTCGATGAAGGCAACAGTGTCGCGATCCCGCCGGGGCGCGCTCACCATCTCGAACTGACAGAGCCAGCCACCTTTGCCGTCGAGTTCTATCGAGCGTCGCCCTTGAATCGTTGATCGCAGGTGGCGCGTGGCTCGGAATCGTGGCGTCTGCCCGACCACTCAGGACGTAGTCCCCTGATCGATGCCGTCTCGATCCGTCAGAGTTGAGTCGTGACGGAATCATCGGGTGAAGATCGAAGTGTGGTTGTCGGCGTCGACGGCTCTGCCGGTTCGGCGGACGCGTTGCGATGGGCGATCGATCATGCGGGCCATCTCGGTGCCGTCGAGCCGGTGATGGCGTTCGCGAGCGGCCTGTACGCCTTGGGGTTCGGTGCGCTCGAAGAACATGACGAAAGCGGTGGGCCATACCGGGATGACGCGACGCTGCGTCTGCGCGCGTTTCTGCTGGAGCATGCTCCGTCACTCGTCGACGACGGCCGGGTGATCGACGACCGAGCCGGCGCCGGCCTGGTCGACGCTGCCACGGGATCCGAACTGCTCGTGGTCGGAAGCCGAGGATGGAGTTCCCGAGCCGATCTCTCGGTTGGGTCCGTCGGTGCCTACTGCGCACGACATTCCACTGTGCCCGTCGCGTTGATCCCGCCGGACGTTCCACCCATTCATGATCGGCTCACCGTCGTGGTCGGGTTCGACGGATCACCGCATTCCCGAACCGCGCTGCAGTGGACGCTCGAGCACGTTCTTCGGTCAGCGCGGGTCGTCGCTGTTCGGGTCCACACGAGTGAGTCGGTCATCGGTGATCCTTTGTCGCCGTTGCCCGAGATCTCGGAGATCCGAGCCCGTCAGGAGCTCGAAGGAAGCGTGGCGGCAATCCTGACCGACTTCCCGGCGCATCCAGCGGTGGAGTTGTTGGTCGTGCCGGGGGATCCGCGGGCCGGACTCCGAGCGGCGAGCAGCGATGCCGATCTGCTCGTGGTGGGCTCCCGCGGGCACGGAGCGCTGGATCAATTGCTCCTCGGATCGGTGGCGACCGCGCTTGCCCACCATCCGGTCATCCCGACCATCGTCGTTCCGCACCACGGCGACGACTCGTTCTGAGGAACCACCGGATTGAGATCACCGTGGCGTTGATGTGGCGATCCCGCCCCGCCGTCGGGGGTCAGGCCGGGTTGCGTTGCGCGTAGCCGAAGGCCAGGGACGTGGCGATCGCAAGCCAGCACTGATACGGCAACAGGATGGCGCCGGCCCAGACCCGGACCCCCCACGCCGAGATGACCAATGGCACCGTGATCAGCGTCGCGAGGAGCAACGCGAACGATGACGGCCAGAGCGCGTGTCGTTCATAGAACAGCCACGCCCACAACAGCGCTGCTGCCACACTGACCGTCAACGACAACAACCAGACACCTCGCTGCGCATCCGAGCCATTCATTGCCACGACGATTCCTGCCACGATGATGACGACGAAGTTGTAGGTCCAGGCGAGACCGAACGCCGCGTCGGGAGGCTGCCACGGTGGTCGCTCGAGCGAGCTGTACCAGTCGCCGCCGGTGGACACCCAACGCCCCGATCCGAGCGCGTAGACCACAACGATGACAACGATGAGCACCGCGGTGGAGATCTTGATCATGTTCACTGCGCCTCAACCGAGTGCCTGGGTGAGGTCGGCCCAGAGATCGTCGACGTTCTCGCAGCCGACACTCATTCGGATGAGTGAGGGCGGTATGCGTTCCTGACCGGGGATCACCGCGCGTCGCTCCATCGTGGATTCGACCCCACCGAGGCTGGTGGCGTGATTGATCAGCTCGGCGCGTGAGCACACCTCGCTCGCACGCTCGCCACTCCCGGTCGGTTCGAACGACAGCATCGCCCCGAACCCGGTCATGAACGACTTCGCTACGGCGTGGGTCCCATGACTGGGAAGACCCGGATACAGCACTCGCGAGATCTCGGGGTGCCCGTCGAGTCGTGTGGCAAGCTCCATGGCGTTCTGTTGCGCACGTTCGAGCCGCAGGCTCATGGTGCGTGCCCCTCGGATCGTCAGGAACGCCTCCATCGCACCGATTGTTGCGCCGTGGAGCAGGCGCCGGCGATGGAACTCGTCGTAGAGCGCGTCGTCGCGGGTGACGAGTACCCCAGCCAACAGATCGGAGTGTCCCCCGATGAACTTGGTCGCCGAGTGCATCACGACATCGGCGCCGTAGTCGAGCGGCTGCTGGTTCAGCGGGGTGGCGAAGGTGCTGTCGACTGCGACCAGCGTGGTGGCCGGCCGGGGCGCCCCGCAGATCGCCGGCAGGTCGGCCACGGTCATCAAGGGGTTCTCCGGTGACTCGAGCCAGACGAGGTCAGAGCTCTGCAACGCATCGAGCCAGGCCGGGGTGTCGGCCTGGTCGAGGCGGCGAACTGTCCAGCGGCCCTGGGCCTCGCCCTCGTCGATGATGCCGGCGACACCGTGGTATGGGTCAGCCGGCACCGCGATGTGCGAGCCCACGGCCAGCCGGTTGAAGACGACGGAAACGGCGGCCATCCCCGACGCGAAGGCCAGCGCTCGCCCCCCCTCGAGTCCGCCGAGCAGCGATTCGAGCGCGTCGGTCGTCGGGGTGCCGTCGGTGCGCGAGTACAGACGATCGTCGGGCAGGTAGAAGTTCGAGGCGAACACCGGCGGCACGTTGAGCGGCTCGCCGGCCGTCCGGTTGCGACCGGCCGCGATCAGCCAGGTTTCGAGAGTCCAGTCACCCATTCCGATCACGGTACTGCCGGCACCGGACCAGACATCGGGCCGTGTCGCAGGGGGATACCGTCTCTCGGGTGACCGACGCCAACAGCTCCACCACTTTGGCCGGGGCCCGGCGCACGCAGGGCGTCAGCGTTGTCGTGATCGGTGCGGGGTTCGGTGGCATCCGAGTGGCAAGGGGCCTCAGCGAACTCGATCTCCGCCGAGACGGCGTCGAGTGCGAGGTCGCCGTCACGCTCATCGATGCGAACAACTTCCACACCTTTCAACCGCTGCTGTATCAGGTCGCCACAGCCGGCCTCGACAGCGACGACGTCTGTTTCCCGGTGCGAGCGATCATCCGCAAGCATCGTTCGACTCGATTCGTCCTCGGTGCCGTAGGGGCTGTCGACCTCGCCGCGCGAACCGTGACGATCGATGACGGACGGTGCATCGACTACGACTATCTCGTCGTGGCGGCCGGGAGCGTCAGCACCAACTTCGGGATCGACGGTGTCGACGCCCACACCTTCGCGTTGAAGACGATTCACGACGCACTCGCCATCCGTGACCACCTTGTGGCCAGGTTCGAGGTGGCCAGCAGTCGCCCATCCGGAACAGTCGACCTCGGCATGATCGTTGTCGGCGGAGGGCCGACGGGTGTCGAGATGGCCGGCAGTCTGCGAGAGCTCATCGACAAGGTTCTGCGCAGGGACTTCCCCGAGTTCGCCGACGAGCTGGTGCCCATCACGCTCGTCGAAGCGGCCGACCGGGTGCTCGGGCCGTTTCATCCGTCGCTGTCGGAGCGCGCTCGACGCTCGTTGGTTCGTCGCGGCGTCGACGTCGAGACCGGTACCGGCGTGGATCACGTCGAACACGAGACGGTCGTCCTCGCCGATGGTCGACGGCTCACCGCTGGGACGATCGTGTGGGCCACGGGCGTCAAGGCCAATCCTGTCGCATCGCTCCTCGGTGTCGAGCTCGGCCGTGGAGACCGAATACCCGTGCTTGCCGATCTGTCGCTCGTCGACCACCCCGAGGTGTTCGCCATCGGCGACATCGCTCTCTCGCCCACTGCCGACGGCCGGCCGTTGCCGCAGGTCGCACAACCGGCGATCCAAGGTGGCAAGCACGTGGCGCTGCAGATCGCGGCGCGCATCGAGGGTCGCCCGACGAGTCCATTCGTGTACACGGACAAGGGCTCGATGGCCACCATCGGTCGGCACCAGGCGGTCACCGAGTTTCCGAACGGTCTCCGATTCCACGGCGTAGCCGGCTGGGTGATGTGGCTAGGACTCCACATCGTGTACCTCATGGGTTTCCGGAACCGCGCGAACGTGCTCGTGAACTGGGCGTGGAACTACGTGACCTACGACCACGGTTCTCGAAACTTGATCCTCGACCGCAGTCGGGCCGGCAACTCCCGCTGAGTGCCGTCTCGGAGGGGACGAGCCGTGGCTCGGTGACCTATCTTCGAAACACGCAGAAGGAGGCGACGAACATGACGAGCCTGCATGACCGTCCGAACACCGCGCTGGTGGTGGTCGACGTCCAGAACGACGTGGTGGGCAACGCCCACGAGCGTGATCACGTGGTTGCGAACATCGCCGCGTTGGTCGACCGGGCCAGGGCCGAGGACATTGCAGTGATCTGGGCGCAGCACTCCGACGACGAACTCGCGGCCGACACCGACGGTTGGCAGATCGTGGCGGAGTTGCAGCCCGCCGACGCTGAGCCGGTGGTGCACAAGGCCTACGGCGACTCGTTCGAGGCCACCACCCTCGAGTCGGAGCTGGCCGCACGAGGTGTCGGCCGCTTGATCGGCACCGGGGCCCAGACCGACGCCTGCAGACGCGCCACGCTGCACGGCGCCTTCGTGCGCGGCTACGACACGACACTGGTTGGCGACGCTCGCACCACCGAGGACCTGTCCGACTACGGACTTCCCCCCGCCGACAAGGTGATCGCCCACACCAACATGTACTGGTCGTGGCAGGATGCCCCCGACCGAGTTGCGTCGGTGGCGGGCGCCGCCGACGTCGACTTCGGGGATCGGGTAGTCGCATCATGAGCTCGCCCGAACCCGTGCTCCTCGTCGACGATCCGCTCCCCAAGGTTCGCCGGCTCACCCTCAATCGGCCCGCCAAGCGCAACGCGCTCAACGACGATCTGCGTGGCTCGTTGTTCGAGGCGCTCCGTGCCGCCGATCGTGATCGTGGCGTGTCGGTGATCGTGATCCGCGGCGCCGGCCCGTCGTTCTGTGCGGGCTACGACCTCGGATCGGTCAACCACGACGTCGAGCGCTCGATCGCGCCGGCCGACGGGTGGTGGAGCCGCCATGTCGTCAACAACTGGTTCGAGATGTGGGACATGCCGACGCCGATCATCGGCCAAGTCCACGGGTACTGCCTCGCCGGCGGCACCGAGCTGGCCGCGGCCTGCGACCTCGTCTATGTCGCAGAGGATGCGCAAATCGGGTACCCACCGGTTCGTCTGATGTCGCCGCCCGACATGCAGTGGCAAACATGGCTGATGGGTTTGCGGCGCGGGATGGAGGCACTGTTGACCGGTGACGCGATGAGCGGTATCGAGGCCGTCGAGGCCGGTGCCGCGAACCGAGCGTTTCCCGCCGAGGAACTCGACGCCGCAGTGCTCGCGGTGGCTGAACGAGTTGCCAAGGTGCCACCCGAACTGCTCGCCCTCAACAAGCGGGCGGCGCATCGGGCGATGGATGTCATGGGGATCCGCAACGCGATCCGTGCAACCGCCGACATCCAGGCACTCGGATTCCACCAGCCACCGTCGAAGGAGTACATGCGCTCATTCGCCGAGAAGGGCGTCACCCAGGCCCTGAGTGACCGCGATCGCCAATTCTCCGATTACCGGGAGCGAGACGAATAGCGTTCGTCAAGAAATCTTCAGGTTCTTGTCAAGGTTGCTGAAAGCCTGACCGATGGATTGGGGTGACTCGAACCAAACGGATCCTCCTCGCCACCGGTGTTGCCCTGCTCCTCGCCGTTCCGGTGAGCGGCGCACTCGCCGAAGCGGCACCCGCCACGACGCCGACGACCACGACGACCAGCACGACGATCACCGTCAGCGGAGGCGACAGCCTCGCGGGAATCGCCTACCGCTACGAGGTCCGGTTGTCGGCGCTCCTGCGGGCGAACTCGATGACGATCACCACGTTGATCCATCCTGGCGACACGCTCGTCATCCCCGCCGGCGCCTCGATCCCCGCTGCTGCGAGCGCTGTGTCGCCGACGAGTGTCGCGCCGGCCGCAGCGGCCATCACTTCCGCGACGCCAGCAGCGACCTACATCGTCGTGGCGGGCGATGCGCTCGCCAATATCGCGTGGCGCAACGGCGTGAAGCTCGGTGCGTTGGTGAAGGCCAACGGCATCACGGTCACGAGCGTGATCATGCCGGGCAGGACGTTGACAATTCCGCCGGCCACGATGCCGATGCCGATCCCGACAGCTCGAAGCGTCGCTGCTCCGACTCCTGCTGCCGCTGCTCCTGTCACCGCGACGGATGCGATCGCGGCGAGTCCGGTGAACGGATCACTCGACACGCTGCTGACCTACCTGAGCGCCCAGGTCGGTACCCCGTACCAGTTCTTCAGCGCCGGGCCGGCCACGTTCGATTGCTCGGGGCTCGTCGTCGCCGGCTTCCGCCAGATCGGCATGTCGATGCCGCATCAGAGCCGGGCACTGGCTCGTCTCGGCACGCCCGTCGACTGGAGGAGCGAGCCGATCGCTGCCGGCGACCTCGTGTTCACCTCCGCGGTGAACGATCCGACGCTGATCACCCACGTCGGTGTCGCTCTCGATTCCCAGCGCTGGGTCCATGCAGTTGGTCTCGGCCGCACTGTGAGCATCGGTTCGTTGCCCACCAGCGACCGGATCATGGCCGTGCAGCGAATCGCACTTCCCTGAACGCCCACTCCCAGAGCTCATCGCTCTTCGACGCAACTCCAACCGTCAGGCGATGGCGTCGGCGATTTGCTCGATCACCGTCGGCGGCTCCGACTTGGGGAGGGAGACGATCACCAGATCGACGCCGACAGCCTCCATTGCCGCCACGTCGGAGCGGAGTTCCTCGTCGTTGCCCATGTAGCGCGCCAGTGTGCTGCACGTGATGTCATCGGGATTGCGCCCGATTGCGGCGCACGACTCGTGCAGCACGGCACGGCACTCAGCGAACTCGGTCATGTCCTGCCCACTGAAGTTCCAGTGGCTCGCGTAGCGAGCGGCGAGCGGGAGGGTGCGCCGCTTGCCCCGCCCACCGATACAGATCGGCAACGGACGCTGCACCGGCTTCGGATTGTTCATCGCGTCGGTGAGGACGTAGTAGTTGCCCCGGAACGTCGTGCGTTCGTTGGTGAGCAACGAATCGAGCACCTCGAGGCCCTCCTCGAACCGATCGAAACGCTCACGCATCGAACCCAGCTCGATCCCGAAGGCGTCGCACTCCTCCTCGTTCCAGCCGGCGCCGATGCCGAGCTCGAGCCGACCGCCCGAGGTGATGTCGAGCGTCGACGCCATGTTCGCGAGCACGCCGGGGTGGCGGTAGACCATGCCCGACACGAGGACACCGCCACGCAACCTGCTGGTCTCGTGGAGGAGGGCGGTCAGGCTGATCCAACCCTCCATGCAGTCCTCGGTCGAGTCACCGAAGAGCGGGTAGAGGTGGTCGAACGTCCACCCCGATTCGAACACATCGAGTGCGTCGGCGCGCTGCCACACTTCCTGCATCCACTCCCAGGTGGTTCGTTGCGGTGACGTCGAAAAGGCAAAGCGCATGTCGCCAAGCCTCCCACGTTCAGCGGATCGGCTCGCTCGTCCAAGCGAGCTCGCGCGAGGTCTCGAGGGGGTCGCCCCACACCGGCCATGTGCCGTCGGGCCGACCCGGTAGATGTTGATCGGTTGGATATGCCACCTGGCAGATGTCACGGTTGCCCCGAGGCCTCACGATGAGGCAATGGACAACAGCCTCACCCGCACGTCAGAATCGCCCATGCCTCAGAAGTCCGCAGCAGCCAGGGGCCGCGATGTGCTGCCTGACGGGACGGTCACGCTGCTCTTGACCGACGTCGAGGGGTCGACGGTGTTGTGGGAGACCGACCCGGCAGCGATGGCGGTGTCGATGGCCCGCCACGACGAGTTGATGCGGGCCGCAGTCGACCTGCACGGCGGCGTGAGGCCAGTCGAGCAGGGCGAGGGTGACAGCGTCGTCGCCGCCTTTCGGAGCGCGACCGAGGCGGTGACCTGCGCGCTCGACGTGCAGCGCGCCTTCGCAGCAGAATCGTGGGCGGCCGGGCCGCCGATCCGGGTCCGCATGGCCGTGCACACCGGTCAGATCATGTTGCGCGATTCGGGGAACTACTTCGGTCCGACGATCATCCGATGTGCCCGACTGCGGTCCCTCGCTGCCGGGGGACAGGTGCTGGTCTCGGCTACGACTCGCACGGTCGTTGCCGAGGCGCACGAGTCCGACGCCGACTTCGTCGACCTCGGCTCGCACTACTTGAAGGGCTTCGACCGCTCCGAACGGGTGTGGCAGCTCACCCATCCCGAGCTGGAGCGCGAGTTTCCCCCGATCCGCTCCGTGGGGACGGCACCCACGAATCTGCCGACGCTGCTGTCGACGTTGGTCGGCCGGGAATCGGAGGTGACGGTCATTCGTGCCGCGATCGCCGACAACCGGCTCGTGACCCTGACTGGGGCCGGCGGCTGCGGCAAGACACGACTCGCGCTCCATGTCGGTTCGCTGGAGCTCGGCGCATTCGACGACGGAGCCTGGTTCGTCGATCTCGCTGCCGTCGGCAGCGGCGATCTCGTCGCGCACGCCATCGCCGGCGTGTTCGGGATCCGCGAGGAATTCGGTCGGCCGATGATCGACACACTGGCCGAGCAACTGCACAGCCTTTCGGTGCTCATCGTCATCGACAACTGCGAACAGGTCCTCGGTGATGTGTCCGCCGTCGTCGACCGGCTCCTGCAGCACTGCCCGACCATTCGTCTCCTTGCCACGAGCCGGGAGGCGCTCGGTCTGACCGGTGAGGTGGCGTGGCGGGTCCCTTCACTCGACGAATCGACCGGCGTCGAGCTGTTCGTGCAACGCGCCTGCAGCGCTCGGCCCGGGTTCGACCCGACGCCCGACGAACTCGCCGTCATCGGTGAGATCGTCGCCCGGCTGGATGGCATCCCCCTCGCGATCGAACTGGCTGCGGCTCGTGTGCGGATGATGAGCCCTGCGAGGATCGCCGGCGCGATCGACGACCGGTTCCGGCTCCTCACCGGCGGGAGTCGCACGGCGATGGCTCGCCAGCAGACACTCGAGGCGTCGGTCGAGTGGAGCTACGACCTGCTCGACGAGGCCGAGCAACTGCTGGCGCGTCGGCTCTCCGTCATGCACGGGTTCACCCTCGAGGCGGCCGAGGCGATCGCTGCGGACGAACTGTTGGACCGGTACGCAGTGCTCGACGTGCTCACTCATCTCGTGGACAAGTCGATCGTGCAGTTCGACCACGAGCGACCGGACGCGGGCTACCGCTTCCTGGAAACGGTTCGTCACTACCTCCAGCGCCGCCTGCTCGAATCCGGTGAGGGCATCACGGTGAGGGAGCGCCACCTCACCTATTTCCTGTCGGTGGCCGAACTCGCCGCGCCCGATGTGGCGTTCGGCGACACCGCCGCGCTCCTCACGATGTTGGAAGCCGAGTACGACAACCTGGAGTTGGCGTTGGAGTACGCCGAGGGATCAGGGCATCGCGAGCACGCCCTGCGGTTGGCGACCGCCCTCACCCTGTTCTGGGAGCTGCGTGGCCACCTCGGCCACGCCGGGCGCTGGTTCGCCCGGTTGCTCGACCAGCCCGACGTCGCCCCGACTCGGCACCGCGCCCGAGCCTGCTGGGGGGCCGCCCACATCGGACTGTACGCCGGGGACTTCGAGACGATGACGGTGCGGGCGCCCGAGGCGCTCGAACTCGCCGAGGCGCTCGGCGACGACTGGGCACGAGCGCGGGCGCTGAACACGCTGGGCTTCGCCACGGCTGCCATGACGCCGCACGAGGCGCGTCCGATACTGGAGCGCAGTATCGAACTCGGACTCCACATCGGCGACGAGTGGTCTGTGCTCAACAGCCGCAAGATGCTCACGGTCGCGTGCTGGGTGACCCAGGACGACGTCACCGCGGCCGACGATCTCGAACGACTTCGAGTGCACGCCACCCGTCTCGACGCTGCGTACTTCCTGGCCTGGTACCACGGCCTCACAGGGATGTTCCTCGCGCACCGCGGCGACATCGTCGCGGCGCGCTCACACCTCGGCATGTCGATCGAACTGTGCGATGGGTTCGGCGAGCCGATCACGGGCTCGATGGCGCGTTCATGGTTGTGGTCCGTCGACGTCGCGCAGGGGAACTACGGCCACGCGGAAGCTGAATCGTCCGCGCTGTTGCAGCGTGCCAGTGCCTCCGGCGGAGGATTGGCCATTCCCGATCTTCTCGCCAACCTCGGCAAGGCTGCGATTGCCCACGGCGACGCTCACGCCGCTGTCGAACTGCTCGCGCCGCACTACGCCGAGCATCGCGAGCACGGCATCCCTTACAACATCGTGCTCATCGGCATCGTCGAGGCCTCGGCTCGCCGCCGGCTCGGGCAGCAGGACGCAGCGAGCGAGTTGCTCGACGACCTCGCCGGGTTGACGAAGGGATTCGCCAACCAGTGGATGCTGGCACGTATCGAACTCGAACGTGGCTGTCTCGCGATGGATCGAGGGGACGTCGATCAAGCAGAACGCCACGTGTATCCGGCGCTCGCGACGTTCGTCCGCATGGGGCAACGACCTAACGTCGCGACCGCGCTGGACGTGCTCGGACTGTTGGCCCGTCTCGCCGAGAGCAACGTCGAGGCCGTCCGATGTTTCGCGGCGGCTGCCGGCCTTCGTGAGCTGCTGACGATCGTCGCGTTGCCACCCGACGCCGAGCAGGTTCGCGCCGAGGCAGACCTTGCTCGGGCGTCGCTCGGCGATGAGGACTTCGCCCGACACTGGTCGGAGGGGTACGCGTTGACGATGGACGAGGTGGTCGAGTACGTGTCACGGGCACGCGGCGAGCGCAAGCGCCCGAGCAGCGGCTGGGCGAGCCTGACGCCGACCGAACTCCGTGTCGTCGAACTTGTGGTCGAAGGGCTCACCAACCCCCAGATCGCGGAGAAGATGTTCATCGCCCGCGGCACGGTCAAGGTGCACCTCGGACACATCTTCACCAAGCTGGGCGTCGTGAGCCGGTCGGAACTCGCCGCGCAGGCGGCGCGGCGGACGCCGGCCTGAGCTTCCGACCCGTCCATCGGCACGCCGGCGCCGAGGGACCCTGCATACGTGTAGTACAACGTCGCGGTGACGATCATCGGGTGGCTGGCGCTCATGGTGGTCGGGACGGCGGCGATCGTGTGGGGTGCCGAGACGTTCGCCGAACACCTTGCCGACGCGTCGAAGCGGCTGGGTGTCACGGCGTTCGCGCTCGCCCTGCTGCTCGCCGGCGCGGAGCCGGAGGAACTCGCCACGGTGATCACGGCGTCGGCCCGCAACGTCGACGGTGTTGCGTTCGGCGACGTGATCGGAGCGAACGCGGCGATCGTCACGATCGCCCTCGGAACCGGTGCCTTCATCACCGTGTTGCCGTTCGGTCGGAGCATCCGGCGCTATGCACTCGGCGGACTCGCCGCCGCCGTACTGGCTGCGGTGCTGATGTGGGACGGCACGGTCACCAGGATCGAAGGCGGCATCCTTGTTGTCGCGTACGTGGTGTTCGTCGCCTCGATCTGGATGCTCGAGCGACGACCGCCCGCCCTCGGCGAGGCCGGTGAACTCGACGAGGCAGTCGACCCGACCGGGCGTGTGGGCAGTGACCTCGGCTACGTCATCGTCGGGCTGGTCGCGCTCACCATCGGCTCGATCGCACTCGTTGAAGGCGTCCGCCGACTGACTGACGTCGAAGCCACCCAGACCCGCCTCGGATTCACGATCGTCGGGTTCGCCACGGCGTTCGAATTGGTGGTGCTTGCGTTCTCGGCGAGTCGCCATGGCGTCACCGAGGCCGTCGTCGCCGGTGTCGTGGGCTCCTACGCATACAACATGACCATGAGCCTCGGGGTCGGCGCCCTGGTTGCCCCGATCGGGATCAGCGACTCGGCGCTGTTGCATGGGCCGATCATCGTGATGCTCGCGCTGCTCGCCGTTGCGATCCTGCTTGCACTGCGCCGCGGCACCCTCGCCCGGCGAGATTCATTCGTCCTGTTCGCCGGCTATCCGGTCTTCGTCATCGTGGCCTCGATGTGATCGGACGGACCGTGATGGCACCGATCAAGTTGTTCAGGCGGCCGATTGGATCCACCACGCAGCCAGGTAGGCCATCGCGGCGTGGAGGAGGTGTTCGGCACCGGGGTCATCTCGCGCAGCGGTGAGGCACGCCTCGGTGTACTTGGCGAGGTGGACGTCTTCGGCAGCGCCAGCGAAGTCGATGAGTTGCTGGACGAGGCGCTGTCGCTCGGTGCTTGCGTGCCAGAGCAGCCCAGCTGCCTCGACCGGCGTAGCTCGTGTGAGCGGGAGCTCGACTGGCTCGGGTTCCCAAGCCGGGTCGATCGCGGTCGTGCTCAGGGTGGCGCGGAACCCGCAGACGTAGGTGGCGGCGACTGCGACCGCACGTCGCGGATCGGGGAGTCGGTGCGCCATGTTGAGCATCGCCTGGGGCATCGTGAGGCAGTGCGTCCAACCGTACGGCGCGTGTGCGGGGTTGTCCTGCAACATCGAGTGAGCAGCGAGACGGAGCAATTGGACCCGGGCGTCGGCCACGGTGGTGTGGGCGAGCGTGGGTGCAATGAGCTTGCGGGCGAGTCCGGTGCGGTCGACGATCGACATCGTGGGCGCGATGAAGTGACTGTCGAGGGCGCCGGGTGACGGCACATCTCGGAGCTGCTCGAACAGCGTGGCGGTCGGTTGATCGGGGTCTGCTCCGATCTCATCGATCCAGTGGATTCGTCGATCCCAGCCGCTCACGATGTCGATGAGGAGCGCGCGTCCGGCCATCAGGTGGTTCGGGGTCACGTGAGGCAGGCGACCGACCTGGTCGACGAAGATCGCGGCATGCGCAGCGCCGCCGAGGCGATCGCAGGTCAGGTCGGCGAGGATGTCGAGGACACGATCGGGTTCTGCACTGCGGCAGAGCGCGACGAAGGCGGCGTCGGCCGAGAGCGTGTCGCCCGCCGCAGCGGCCGCTCGGAGTTCGTCGTGCGGGTCGGCCCCGGCCGAGAACTCGGTGGGGTTGTCGAGTGGCAGCGAGTACCCCATCCAGTCGGCGGCGATGGCGTTGATGCGGCGGAGGATCGCGGGTTGTGCGTCGGCGCTTGCGAGACCGAGCAGCGACGATCGTGCGGCAAGCTCGAGCGGAGCGTGCAGCACGAACGAATCGGCGGGGCGTTCGGGCGGGATCGAGAGCGCTGCCAGTACGGCCTCGGTCGCCGGCGACTGGACGACGTCTGCGGAAGTCATGGGGGTGATGGTAAATCTTCAAGTGAACTTGAAGTCAAGGGATTCGCGGCGGGAATCTACAGTGGCGTCCGTGTTCGTTCCGCTGCATCCCGACGGACTCGACCGCTGGGGTCCGGTACTCCGAGCGGCGACAGCGTGGAGTCCACCGGCGATGCGCACCGTGTGTGTCGTGCCGCATCCCGACGACGAGGCCTTGTCGATGGGCGGGTTGATCGCTCGCCAGCGCAGCGCTGGCGTGGAGGTGTGCGTCCTGGCAGTGACCGACGGCGACGCTGCCTACGACCCCGACGGCGACGAGGATCTCGCCGAGGTCAGGCGCACCGAACAGGACTCGGCAGTGGAGGTCTTGGGGCTGGCCGGCCACATCGTCCGGTTGGGTCTGCCGGATGGCAAGGTGCCCAAACACGAAGCCTCGCTGATCGATTCCATCAGTCACCACATCGATCAGGGCTGCCTGGTTGTGGCGCCATGGCGTAAGGATTGTCATCCTGACCACGAGGCAGTCGGTCGGGCGGCTCGAAGCGCCGCTACGGCGGCAGGCGCCACACTCGTGTCGTCGATGTTCTGGGCGTGGCACTACCGCTCGTTGAAATCGCTCGATTCGACCGACGTGTTGGAGCTGGCCATGTCGCCAGCGGAGCACGCCGACAAGCGAACCGCCATCGAATGTCATCGCAGCCAGTTCGACTCATGGAACGGCAGCGATCCAATACTGAACGACGAGTTACTCACGCCCGCCTTGTGGCCGAGCGAGTACTTCATCGCCGAACCTGGCTGACGTGTTGGGGAGTACTTGGCACTGGGCAACGATGGGATCCGAGAGCTTCGTTACGCTCGGGCGATGCCAACCGATCTCGCTCCTCAAACGATCCACCGCGCCGAAACTGACCTGCCGTTCATTGACACTGGAAACGGGACATCGCTGCAACTACTGCAAGTGGATCTCGCGACCGGCATCTGGGTCGTGCGTGCCCGATTCGAACCGGGGATCACGTTGCAGCGACATCGCCACACCGGCCATGTGCTCGCCTTCACCCAGACGGGAAGCTGGTTCTACCTCGAGAGTCCCGATGAGGTGAGCGTCGCCGGCTCATACCTCTACGAACCGGCCGGGTCGGTGCACACCCTGCACGTACCGGAGTCGAACCCCGACGTGACCGACGTGTGGTTCTCGATCCACGGAGCGAACCTGAACCTCGACGACGCCGGTGAGATCGACAGCGTCGTCGATGCCCACAGCATCCTGGCCTCCTACAACTACCTGTGTGAGCAGCAACACGGCAAGAGTGACCCGCCGGTCATCGTCGTCGGCACCTCGCCAAGCTGATCAGCCGGCTCGGTCTTTCCGGACCCGACCCCAACAGACCGGCCGGGTCAAACCCAAGCCCCGAACCCGAGAGGATCAGCCGATGACCACTGAGCGACGAGTCGAGTACACCTGCGAAGGGCGCGAGCTGGTCGGGTTGCTCGTGCTCCCCGACGGCGATGCTCCGGCGCCCGGAGTGCTCGTGGCGCACGAGGGTCCAGGGCAGTCCGATCACGAGCGTGGGGTTGCCCGACGACTCGCGGCGCTCGGCTACGTCGCGTTCGCCCTCGATTACCACGGCGGCGGCGAAGCCATCGCCGACCGCGCCGAGATGTTCGAACGACTCGGCGTGCTGATGGCCGACATGCCCCTCACACGCGCCATCGCGGAGGCATCACTCGAGGAGCTTCTCTCTGAACCGCGGGTCGACTCAGCCCGAGTCGCCGCGATCGGCTACTGCTTCGGAGGGACCATGTCGCTCGAGCTCGGACGGTCGGGAGCGCAGCTGGCAGCGATCGTCGGCTTCCACGCCGGACTCGCGACGGATCGACCGAGCGACGCGAGCAACATTGGCTGCCCGGTGCTCGTGTGCATCGGGGCCGACGATCCGATCATTCCCGCCGAGCAGCGGGCCGCGTTCGAGGCCGAGATGCGCGCAGGTGGCGTCGATTGGCAGATGCACGTGTACGGAGGTGTTCAACACACCTTCACGAACCCTGCTGCGACTGCCGCCGGCATTCCCGGGATCGCCTACGACGAGACCGCCGACCGAAGGTCGTGGAAGGCGATGCTCGACCTGTTCGCCGAAACGATCGGCATGCCCTGACGACCCGCTCGTTCTCGTGAACAACTTCTCGTCCTGACCGTGAAGTTGTTCACGAGAACGGCGGGGGAAGCGTGCTTGGGCGCTGGTCGCTAGGTTTCGGTCATGAGCGAACGCATGCCTGCCCTGTCTCTCGTAGCGGTGCCCGGCCGTCGGGCCCAGATGATCGAGCTGGCGGTGGAGATCGAGCGGCGGGGGTTCACGGGGATCTACTGCCCGAGCTTCGGCGACGCGTTGGGCCTGTGTCTGTCGATCGCGCACGCGACGACGACCATCGAGTTCGGCACGTCGATCCAGCCGATCTACCTCCAACATCCCGTCGCACTCGCCACCTCGGCGAGCTACCTCCACGAACTCGCCGAGGGTCGCTTCCGGCTCGGTGTCGGTGTGACCCACGGTCCGGTTATCAGCCGTCTCGGCGTCGAGACCGGCAAGCCACTGAGCGACATGCGCGAGTACGTCGGCACCATGCGCGCCGCCGGCGAATCGATGGGTGGTCTCCCTCCCGTCGTCCTTGCGACATTGCGCGACAAGATGGTGGAGCTGTCGGTCGAGGTCGGCGATGGCGCCGTCTGGGCGAACGCGTCACGGAGCCGGATGGCGCACTCACTGTCGCTCATCCCCACCGATCGCACGGCCGCGGGCTTCTGGATCGGCAACATGATCCCCACGGTGATCGACGACGACATCGACGCTGCCCGGGCCCGGAACCGCAAGACGCTCCAGGGTTACGTGGCCCTTCCGAACTATCGCAACTACTGGATCGAAGCCGGCTACGAGGCCGAGATGACCGCGGTGCAGACCGCTCTCGCCGCCCGCGACGCCGACGCAGTCCTGGCGGCGATGAGCGACCGTTGGCTCGACGACTGCACGCTGTCGGGTTCGGTTGGTCGCATACGCGAGGGCGTCGACGCGTGGTTCGAGGCGGGCGTTGTCTCGCCGATCCTCGTCCCGTCGTCCACCTCGGGTGGCCAGGCCAAAGCCATCACCGAACTCTTCGAGGCCTTCGCGTGACCATCTGATCGTGGACGCAACGCTCGAGCTGCTCTGGATCCCGCTCGGCGCGGGAGCCGTCGTCGTCAGGCTGAACGGCTTGATCTTCGAACGGCTCTCGGCGCTCGTCAACCGACGACCCCCTTGCGCCCTGTATCACGCGGCACTCGTGGTGCACCTGCCCGAGGGCCGCTACGTCATCGAGGTCGCGCCACGGCCCGACTGGGACCGCGAACGCCGCGGCGTCGTGGCGGACGGCGCGGTCGGGCACCGCTGGCTCGGCCGCTTCCGCCTGTTTCGCTACGAGGTCCGCCGGTGGCTTGACGGCATCCTGCCCGACGAGGGATTTGCCGTCTCGACCGTTCGGGTCGACCTCGATCTCGATCGTGCTCGCCGCGTGATCGAACTGTTGCCTTCGGTGCCGACGCCGGTGTGGGGTCGTGACGAGCTCGGCGCGGGTGAGATGTGGAACTCGAACTCGGTGGCGTCGTGGGTGCTGTGTCGGGCCGAGATCGACCTCGCTCCGTTTGCGATGCCCGTCGGTGGTCGCGCTCCCGGATGGGACGCCGGCATCGTGGTCGCCGGGCGCGAGACTGATCAGAACTCCGACCGTCAGAACCCCGACCGTCAGAACCCCGATCGGGGGAGCTCGCCCGACGCCTCTCGCGGGTAGCGCTCGAGCAGGGAGTCGGCCCACTCGCCGCGGCCGGTCGCGCGGAGTCGCTCTGCGTATTCCAGGAGTCGTCCACGGACGTGCCAGGGGCCACCCTCGGCCAGGACGACGTCGAGCGGATCAATGCCGGTCCTCGATCTCGAGAGCGCATCCTCACGCCAGGATGTCAGGACCTCGTCAGCATCGGCGCACACATCCGGCCGCTCGTCGGAAAGGTCGTGCTGTTCGTGCGGATCGGCAGCGACATCGAACAGGAGCTCGTCGTCGAGCCCGTGGAATCCGTCGTGGTAGGTGCGCAGATAGAGCCAGTCGCCGGTTCGAACCGCACGCTGCGCGGTCCATGCGCCGTGGGACAACACGAGGTGATCGCGACCTGCCGGCTCGACGCCAGCGTGAAGATCCTGGGCGAACGAGACGCCGTCCCAGCCCGTCGGCGGTGTTCCACCGGCGAGTTCGACGAGTGTCGCCGCAACATCGAGTTGGTAGTGCAGGCCATTCGCCACTCGGCCGCCTTCGGCTCCGACGACTCCCGGCCAGTGGACGATCATCGGGACGTGCGACGTGTGTTCGTCGGCGAAATGATGGTCGCAGTAGGTGCCGAGCTCACCGAGCGTCTCGCCGTGGTCTGACGAGATCATGATCGCCGTGTCGTCGAGTACCCCGGCGTCGGCGAGCGCGTTGAGCCAGCGTCCGACGTGCTCGTCTGCGTAGCGCACGCCGGTGTCGTAGCCGTCGAACATCCGCCG
>JANPCI010000028.1:0-1742 GCA_031430875.1 Actinomycetes bacterium
CCGGTTTCGGTGTCGCAGCGGTCATCCCAGGCCACCTCGATGCCCTGCTCTTCGGCCTGGCTGAACGACAGCGGGAAGACGACCTCGCCGCCAGGCGCGGGCGCCTCGGTGCCGTCGGGCGTGGTTTCGTCAGGTGTCGTCTCCGTTGAGGCGTCGGTGGTGGCCGGTTCGGTGGCCGGTGTTGACGGTTCGGATGTGGACGACTCGCTGTCGTCATCTCCTCCCGAGAAGATGAGGAAGCCGCCGACGAGGGCGACGACGAGCACGATCGCTCCGATCGGGCCCCACTTCTTCAGATTGTTCGACGACGATCCGCCGCCCTCTGCCTGTGCTGGTTGCATGGTCTACTCCGTTCCCCCTGAGCGGGCGATCGCGGCACCGGAGGTGCCGAGGTATGACTCGATGACGTCCGGGTGTTCCAGGACATCGGCTGGCGGTCCGGATGCAATGACCCGACCCTGTTCGAGCGCGAGTAGCCGGTCGGACACCTCGGACACGAACGGAATGTCGTGTTCGACGATGACCAGGCTCGCCCCCATCTCGTCACGCAACCGCCGAACAACCGGCGCGAGCGCTTCCACCTCACGCTGGGCGATTCCCGAGGTGGGTTCGTCCAGCAGGATGACCGCCGGCCGGTGCGCCACGAGGCACGCCAGGTCGACGACTCGACGGGTGCCGGTGGACAGCTCCCGCACGAATTTGTGGCGATACTCGCCGAGGCCCATGAGTTCGATCAGTTCGACGGTGCGCATGGCGACCTGTTGCTCGGAGTCGGCGGCCATCGGGAGGTGGAGCGCGGCGACGAACACGCTGCGACTCCCGACGAATCGCTCTTGTGCAATCGAGAGGGTCTCCTCGACCGTCAACTCGGGGAACAGCCGGGCGTCTTGGAACGAGCGCCCCAATCCCAACTCGGCTCGCGCCGACGCACTCAAGTTGGTGATGTCTCGACCGTTGAGGGTGATGGAACCCTGGTCGGTGGGGGTGAACCCGGACACCAGATCGAACACGGTGGTCTTACCGGCGCCGTTCGGGCCGATCACACCGACGATCTCGCCGGGCCAGATGTCGAACGAGGTGCCGTCGACTGCACGGATTCCGCCGAATGACACGGAGAGATCACGAACCGACAGGATCGGTTCGTCGGTGTGATCCGGTGCGGTTCGCTCCGGCCTGCCGTCTGGCTCGTCGGTGGGCGCTGCGGCCGAGAGGAAGACCGAACGCAGCAGGTCCGGCCGTTCCAGCAGCTCCTTCGTGGGGCCGTCGAACATGATGGTGCCGCGCTCCATGAAGTACGCACGATCGGCAACGGTTAGGGCCACGTTGACGCTCTGCTCCACCAGCACGACGGTGACCCCGTCGTCGGCCATGCGACGAACGATCGGCAGGAGTTGGCCGACGACCACGGGCGCGAGCCCGAGCGACAGCTCGTCGATCAGCAGCACCTTTGGACGCATCACGAAGCTCATCGCGAGAGCGAGCATCTGCTGCTGGCCGCCCGACATGTTCGCCGCGGGGGAGTCGAGACGGCTGACGAGTGCCGGGAAGATCTCCAGCACCTCAGCGGTCGCGGCGGCAACACCCGCCTTGTCGCGACGTTTCGTCCAACCAGCCAGTTCGAGGTTCTCGCGCACCGTCAGCGACCCGAACACGCCCTGGCCGCCGGGCATCTGGACGATGCCGAGCGCGGCGATCTCGTTCGGGGGCGCGTGGGTGATGTCGCGTCCGTCGAGCACGATGGC
>JANPCI010000029.1:0-15006 GCA_031430875.1 Actinomycetes bacterium
GTGCTGCTGCTCGACGAGCCGACCAACGACCTCGACGTCGACACGCTGCGCGCGCTCGAAGCCGGGCTCGAATCGTTCCCCGGATGCGCCGTGGTGATCTCGCACGATCGCTGGTTCCTCGACCGCGTCGCCACCCACGTGTTGGCGTTCGAGGGCGACAGCCAGGTGCGCTGGTTCGAGGGCAACTTCTCCGAGTACGAGGAGCGCCGCAAGAAGGACCTCGGCGCCGGCGCCGACCAACCTCACCGCATCAAGTACAAGAAGCTCGCCTGACTCTCACAACAGGGGTCAGACCCCTTTTGTTAGAGGTCGGGCCGGGTACGGACACCCAGCTGGCAGACTGGCTCGATGCAGGAGACCGACGGCCAACTCGCCACGCGCCTGGCAACCGAGACGGGCCACCTGCTCCTCGAAGCCCGCGAGAAGCTGTTCGCCGAGGGCGCGTCGACGTGGGACGTCAAGGATGCCGGCGATGCCCTCGCGCAGCAGTTCCTCGCGAAGGAGTTCGCGACGCACCGACCCGACGACGCCGTGCTGTCGGAGGAAGGTCGCGAAGACCCTCGAAGATTCGGCGCCGACCGCGTGTGGATCGTCGACCCGCTCGACGGCACTCGTGAGTACAGCGAGCCCGGCCGCATCGACTGGGCGGTTCACATCGCACTCTGGTCGGGCGACCACTTCGGGGCCGCCGCGGTGAGCCTTCCGGTTCTCGACCGCACCTTCACCACCGACGATCCCACGCCGATGCCGCCGTTCACCCGCGAGCGACCGCGCCTGGTCACCTCTCGCAGCCGCGCGCCGTATGCCGCCGTACTCGTTGCCGAAGGCCTCGACTGCGAGGCCGTGCGGCTCGGATCGGCTGGCGCCAAGGCGATGTCGGTCGTCATGGGCGAGACCGACATCTACGTCCACGACGGCGGCATGTATCAGTGGGACTCCGCCGCACCCGCCGGGGTTGCGCTCGCCTCCGGATTCCACGTGAGCCGACTCGACGGCTCGCCGATCGTCTACAACGAACGCGACCCGTGGCTTCCCGACTTCATCGTCTGCCGACCCGAGTTGGCCGAACCCGTGCTCAAGGCGCTGTGGGGCTGAGCCACGCTCCGCCGATCGCCGCGAGCGGCGAGCTCACGGCGATCCGCTGGGAGATCGAAGATCGGGTGGCCACCGTGTGGCTGCACCGCCCGCACCGTCACAACGCGTGGACGGGCGCTATGCACACCGAGTTCCGCCAGGTGATGGCCGAGCTCGAACATCGTGACGATGTTCGAGCCGTCGTCGTGACCGGCACTCCCCCGGCGTTCTGTGTGGGGGGCGATTCGCATGCCCTGGCCGACCACAGCGAACGCGGCGGCTACGACAGCGGCCTCCCCGCCGAGCCCGCAAGGCCCGGTGGCGGCGACCGCCTCGACGCCGACATGGCATGGCAGCTCGGATACCGACTGCCGATCATCGCTGCGGTCAACGGCGCGTGTGCCGGCGTCGGCCTCTCGCTCGTGTTGTTCTGCGATCTCCGCTTCGTCGCCGCCAACGCCAAGCTCACCACTGCTGCGCCGAAGCTCGGCCTGCCCGCCGAGTACGGAGCGAGCTGGATGCTGCCCCGCCTCGTCGGCGTCACCCGGGCGAACGATCTGCTGCTCTCGGGACGTGTGGTCACCGGCGAGGAAACCGCCGACTGGGGCCTCTGGAACGGTGTCGAGGCCGACGGCGCGGCCACCCTCGCCGCAGCGCTGCGCTACGGCCGACTCCTCGCCGACACGGTCGGCCCGAACGCCGTCGCCATGACCAAACGCCAGATCGCCGACGATCTCCTGCGCCATGACCCCGCCGCCTCGGTCGCCGACTCGCTCCGTCTCCTCGATGAAGCGATGGGCACCGCCGAGTACCGCGAAGGCGTGGCCGCCCTCATCGAAAAACGCCCCCCAACCTTCTGAGCGATGAGATTCGCGGGCGACAGGTGCACCTGAATCTCATCGCTCCCCGCAGACCCGTCCGAGCGATGAGATTCGCGCGCGACAGGTGCACCTGAATCTCATCGCTCGGCGCGTCGGGGGCCGGTCAGGGTTGGATGAAGCTGGCGGCGTCGAGGTCGATGGCAGCGGTGAACGAGCGGGTGGCCATCTCGGTGACGAGTTGCCGGCCACGCTCGTTCGATGGATCGAGCCCGCCGCCACCGACCACGGCGAACACGGTCAGGAAGCCAGTCGATGATCGGTAGCCGTCCCAGGCGTCGTCGAGTGAATAGTCGGCGGGCGGCCCGCCATGTGCCGAGCAGAGCGAGTCGTACCAGATCCCCACCAAGTCGCGCTCATGTGACCGCCGGTTCTCGACTGTCATCGACTGGGTGCACAAATATGCGATATCGCCGATTCCACTACCCCGAGACGCGATCTGCCAATCGAGGATGCCGACGTGCCCAGGTCCTGCATCCGAGTCGTCGAACATCAGGTTGTCGGCACGAAAGTCGCCATGAGCGACCGTCATCGGCTCCGATTCGAAACCCCGGATCATCTCGGCCTCGAAATTCGATCCCACCTGTTGGCCGATTGCGACGCTGCCCTCCGGGAGGTCGCCAGCGAACAGCTCCAGAAAGTGATCCCACGCTTTGCGGTACTCGGCTCCGGCGGCGAGATTGATCGGATCGATCGCCTTGGGCAACCACGTCAGGGAGTCGAGCTTCGGAGAGTTCCAGAACTCGGCGTGGACGAGGGCCAATGCCCGCACCGCCTCCGATGCGCGCTCGACCTCGATGCCCGCGATCTGGCTGACCATCGTGCGCCCGCCGAAGTCCTCGAGCATCAGGGCGAACTCGTTGGTCTCGGGATCGATGTGGTTGTAGTAGCAGTGCGGAATGCGAACCGGCATCGACTCGCTCATCTCGGCGTAGAACCTGCCCTCACGTTCGTAGAACCCGAAGTGGTCGCCAATACCTCGGTTCTCCGGCAGGTTCGACGGAACCTTGAGAATCACGCTCGACGGCGCGCCGTGGGCGGGCCCGCTGTAGCGCAACGTCAGGCGGGCGAGGTTGCACATCAAGCCGACGCCTTCACCGATGCGGTCGTGTTCGACCTCGGCGACCACAGTGTCAGCGTCGATCACGCCGGTCGACTGCAACGCCCGCGTCACGAAGTCCGCCGACGCATCCTCGGTCACCACTGGCAGGTTCCCCATCCGATCCCCCGATCGTCCGCCCGGCTGACCGGTACCGAGCACCGCCGAGTCGACGTCAATGTAGTGACACCGATGATGACGGTCAATGAGACGCGCGTCTCACCTCAGGCTGCGCATCTCCTCGAGCACCTCGTCGGTGTGCTCGCCCAGCGCCGGCACCGCGCCCGGTCGCATGACGTGGCCGTCGAAGTCGACCGGCGTCGCCACCGCCCGGAACGGCTCGTCGCCGTCGCGCGGTGTCATGTCGACGAAGCCGGGTTGCGCCTGCGGGTCGGCGATGACGTCGACAAGCGACTGCACCGGCGCCCACCACACATCGTGCTCGTCGAACCGCTCCGCCCACTCCGCCAACGGACGCGTCGCGAACGCGGCATCGAAGTCGGCGATGAGCGCCGCACTGTTTGCGAGGCGTGTTGGCGCGTCGACGTAGCGCGGATCTTCGCCGAGCTCCGGGCGCTCGATCGCCGCCAGCACCTTGGGCCAATGACGATCTGCTTCGAGGCAGATGAGCCAGAACACCCGGTCGTCCCCGGCGCGGTAGCTGTTGATCAGCGGAGCCCGACTCCTGTCACGTGGCTTCGTCGACTCGCGGCGGTCGAATCGCAGCTGGACGCCGAAGTCCCAGGCGATGGAATACATCCCGGTGCGCAAGAGGCTGGTGCTCACGAGGCCACCATGGCCGGTTCGTTCCCGCTCGAGCAGCTTTGCCATCACACCCGCGGTGAGCGTCATCCCGGTCTGGTGGTCGCCCATACCCGACCGCAGCCCCACCGGCATCTCGCCCGGCGGCACCATCGTATGGGCCAGCCCCGACCGCGCCCAGAACGCACCGACGTCGTAGCCGGCGCGGTCGCGATCGGCGCCGTCGCGCCCGTAGCCGGTGATCGCCCCGTACACGAGGCGTGGGTGCCGTGCACAGATCCGGTCGGGCCCGAGTTCGAGTCGTTCCAGCGCACCCGGTCGCATGTTGGTGACCAACACATCGGCCGTCGACAGCAGCCGATCGAACACGGCATGGTCGTCGAAGTCACGGAGGTCGAGCACCACCGATCGCTTGCCGCGGTTGTCGACCTCGAAGGGCGGCACCGGCATCGAACCATCGAGTCCGACCGACCCGAACACCGCTCGTTGCGGATCTCCGCCGGCCGGCTCGACCTTGATCACGTCGGCGCCCCAGTCGGCCATGATTCCGCCGGCAGCAGGCGCCGCCACCCACATGCCCAGTTCGACGACCCGAATCCCGGCGAGCGGCCCCGAACCCTCCGAACCCCCCGCACCTCCCGTGCCCCCCGTGCCGGCCATGCCGGCCATCAGCCCAGTGCTGCGATCACGTCGGGTGGAGCTTGGACGAGTTCGATCAGGACGCCTTCGCCACTTCGGGGCGTGTCGTCGTTGCCCTTCGGATGGATGAAGCACACGTCGTGGCCTGCGGCACCCTTGCGGATCCCGCCGGGCGTGAACCGCACGTCCTGCTCGGTCAGCCAGTCGACGCACGCCGCCAGATCGTCGATCCACACGCCGACGTGGTTCAGCGTCGGCACGTGCACCTTGGGCGATCGCTCGGGATCGAGCGGCTGCATCAGGTCGATCTCCACCGCGTAGGGGCCCTCGCCCAGGCGGAGGATGTCTTCGTCGACATTCTCTGACTCGCTCACGTAGTCACCGACCTTCTCGACACCGAGCAACCCGGTCCAGAGACCGGTGAGCGCACCCTTGTCGAGGCCGCCAATGGCGATCTGTTGGAGCCCCAATACGCGAAATGGTCGTTCGGTCATCCCCCGATGTTGCCTCGCGGTGACGAATCTTCGAGAATCCGGCATCATGTCGGGGTGACTTCCCTCCCGGCCGAGACCGCCCACCCGTCGGATCTCGCCTGGGGTTCGTTCACCGAGCATGGCCCGTGGGTGCTCGACGGTGACCGCATCTCATGGTCGGCGCTCCCGCCCACACTGCGGCGCCAGGCGCAAGCCGAGGTTCCCGAACTCACCGGACCCCGCAAGCTGCCGCCGGGCTTGCGCGTGATCACCGTCGTCGGGCACCTCGGCAAAGCGATCGCACCGTGGATGATCAACAAGCAGCGGGGAAAATTCGCCGACGCCGACGCCAGCCAGGCGGATATCTCGCACCGCTTGCGAGTGGCCGCCGAAACACTCGGGCCGACGTACATCAAGCTCGGCCAGATCATCTCCGCCGGCGACGGCCTGTTCCCCGCCCAACTCGTCGCTGAGTTCAAGAAGTGTCGCGACCAGGTGAGGCCCGAGCCGTTCGAGGTCGTCCGCCTGACCGTCGAGCAGGATCTCGGCGCCCGACTCGACGACGTTTTCAGCCACTTCGAGGAGACCCCGCTCGCCGCAGCGTCGATCGCCCAGGTGCACGCGGCCACGCTGCTGTCCGGTGAGCAGGTTGTGGTGAAGGTCCAACGCACCACCGTGGCGTCGCTCGTGCGTAAGGACCTCAAGGTGATGGCCTGGCTCGCTCCGCACCTCGTCGGTCGGATCCCGGTTGCCGCGCTCGCAAATCCGCCGACGTTGGTCGAACTCTTCGGCGAGACCATCGTCGAGGAACTCGACTTCCGGATGGAGGCCGCCAACATGCTCGACATCGCGACGATGCTCCACGACCTCGGCCAGGACCGCTACATCGTCCCGCGGCCGCACCCCTCGCTCGTGACTCGCCGCGTCCTCGTGATGGAGCGCATCTATGGGTTCAACTTCGATGACGTGGTCGGCATGCAGGACGCCGGCATCGACACCGAGGATGTTGTCCGCACCGCGATGATTGCGTTCATGGAGGGCGCCATCGTCGAGGGCATCTTCCACGGCGACCTGCATGGCGGCAACCTGTTCGTGATGGCCGACGGCCGCACTGCGCTGCTCGACCACGGCATCGTCGGTCGTCTCACCGGCGCCCGTCGGAATGCGTTCCTGCGCTTGATGCTCGGCGCTACCACCAACGACACCCGCGGCCAGATGGCGGCGCTGCGGGATCTCGGGGCACTTCCGATGGACACCGACATCGAAGCGGTGATCCGCGACCTGCGCCTCGACGACGAGGTCATCGACCCCACCACGCTGACGGGCGAGGAGATGGTCAAGGAGGTCCAGCGGGTCGTCAAGGCACTGCTGGGTTACGGCGCCAAGCTTCCCAAGGAGCTGATGCTCTACGTGAAGAACATGGTGTTCCTCGACGGTGCGATCGCCCGGCTCGCCCCCGATCTCGACATCCTGGGCGAGGTCACCAATATCTCGATGCTGTTCGCCCAAAAGCATGGCGAGCGCCTCGGACGAGAGCTCGGTGTCGACCCGAACTCGGTTGAGTTCGACATGGACGGCGTGCGCGCCAGCATGGGCCTCGACTCCAGCGTCAACCGCCTGACGTACCGGGAGTTGCAGGAACGCCGCGAGCTGATCCAGCGACGCATGCGTGATCACGTCGAAACCGAGCGGCCGCGCTTCGCCAAGTAGCGTCGCCCGTCGTGCGTCTCGTCATCGCCCGCTGCTCGGTCGACTACTCAGGTCGCCTCGACGCCCACCTCCCCGAGGCCACCCGGCTGATCATGCTCAAGGCCGACGGCTGCGTGGCCATCCACGCCGATGGTGGCGCCTACAAGCCGCTGAACTGGATGAATGCGCCGAACACGCTCGTCGACCACGGCGATCACTGGGTGGTCACGAACCCCAAGCAGGAGACGCTCACCATCACCCTGCACGAGGTGCTGAGCGACGTGGCCGAAGAGCTCGGTGATGATCCCGGGCTGCAGAAGGACGGGGTCGAGGCGCACCTGCAGGAGCTTCTGGCGGCGAGCCCGCACGCCATCGAAGTGGGGCTGACGCTGGTGCGCCGGGAGTATCCAACGGCGATCGGCCCGATCGACCTCGTGTGCCGCGACGAGTCCGACACGGTGGTTGCGGTGGAGGTGAAGCGCCGCGGCGAGATCGACGGCGTCGAGCAGCTCACCCGATACATCGAGCGGCTCAAGCTCGACTCGTCGCTGGGTGAGATCCGCGGCGTGTTCGTGGCCCAGGTCGTGAAGCCTCAGGCCAAGGTGCTCGCCGAGTCACGCGGTTTCCGCTGGGTCGAGGTCGACTACGACGAACTGCGCGGCATGAAGCCCGACGACCTCCGCCTCTTCTGAGTGTTACGTCCGGGGTCAGACCCCAGATGTAACAGTCAGCAGGTGGAGCCCGGGGAGGATGGGGCGAGCGATGACCTGGTAGGTGACGTCGGCCTCGGTGAAGAACGTCAGTTGGTTGGCGGTGGTGAGGAGTTCGCCGACCTCGACTGCCTCAACGACCGTGCAGACTGCGGCATCTGCCAGCCGAACCGAGACGGCGGCGGGCCACTCCTCGAGCGTCGGTTCGATGCCGTCGGTGCCGTAGACCGAAAGGTCGTCGACGGGCATGGCCTCGATCGCGTACTCGGTTGGTTCGAAGAGCGACGTCTCGCCGAGGTTCTCCACCCCAGCCAGCTTCGACAGCTCGGTGAGCTGTGTGACGAAAGCCAGCAACGCCTGACGCTCGGGCGTCGATTCCACCCCGTCGGGCCCGGCGAAGCCGAGCGCGTAGGCCTCATGCGTCCAGGTCTCGCCGTTGGCGCTGATCGTCACCGTCGCCGTGGATGCGTCGGCAACGTTGGAGTCGATCGAGTAGTCGACGTCGGCGAGCAGACCTGCTGCATCGGCAGCGGCGAGCAGGTTCTGGACGCCGGTCTCGGTGATCGATTGCACCTGCACGGCAGGGAGCAACGGACCCGGGTAGATCTCGATCTGTGCACCCGGGGTGAACACCTGGCCATCGCCGGAGACAAGCACGGTCGGCGTCTGCTGGAACGTGATCTCCCGGGTGGTGAAGCCACCCAGCTCGGCATACGAGATGACCACCTCGTTTGAACCGCTGGGGTGGGTGTAACTGCCAGCGGCCTGATCACCGGGGGTGACCGGCGGCAGAGTGGAGTCCGAAGCCGGCGACGCCTCTTGCGCGCCGTCGCTGCCGCACGCTGGCGCAACGACGGCGAGGCCGACGGCAGCAAGAACCATGGAGACGAGACGCTTGCTCATGGACGTTTGACGTTCCTCACAGCAACACGGTTCCATACATCGACAGGCGCGCTACGGTCGGCCGCATGAGTCAAGAGGTTCGTGGAATCATCGCCCGAGCAAAGGGCCAACCCGTGTCGATGGAGACGATCGTCATCCCGGACCCCGGGCCGGGTGAGGCCGTCGTCGTCATCCAGGCGTGCGGCGTCTGCCACACCGATCTTCACTATCGCGAGGGTGGGATCAACGACGAGTTCCCGTTCCTGCTCGGCCATGAGGCCGCCGGCGTCGTCGAGTCGGTCGGCAAAGGCGTCACCGACGTGGCCCCCGGCGATTACGTGATCCTGAACTGGCGTGCGGTGTGCGGCGACTGTCGGGCATGCCGGCGGGGCCAGCCGCAGTACTGCTTCAACACGCACAACGCCACCCAGAAGATGACCTTGACCGACGGAACCGAACTGTCGCCGGCGCTCGGCATCGGCGCGTTCTGCGACAAGACCCTCGTCGCTGCCGGACAGTGCACCAAGGTCGACCCGGCCGCCTCTCCCGCTGCCGCCGGCCTGCTCGGCTGCGGTGTGATGGCCGGCCTCGGCGCGGTCCTCAACACTGCCGGCGTCACTCGCGGCCAGTCAGTCGCCGTCTTCGGTTGCGGTGGCGTGGGCGACGCCGCCATCGCCGGCGCCCGCCTGGCCGGCGCATCGATCATCATCGGCGTCGACATCGACGACCGCAAGCTCGAGTGGGCAAAAGGATTCGGTGCCACCCACGTCTGCAACTCGAAAGAGATCGATCCGGTGGAGTTCATCCGCTCGGTCACGGGCGGCTTCGGCGCCGACGTGTGCATCGAGGCGATCGGCCACCCAGCGGTCTACAAGCAGGCCTTCGAAGCACGGGATCTGGCCGGCACCGTGGTGCTCGTCGGCGTGCCCAACCCCGAGATGACCCTGGAGCTCCCCTTCATCGAGGTGTTTGGCCGAGGCGGCTCCCTCAAGTCGTCGTGGTACGGCGACTGTCTTCCGTCGCGCGACTTTCCGATGCTGATCGACCTGTATCTCCAAGGGCGCCTCGACCTCGATGGGTTCGTGTCGGAGACCATCGGCCTCGACGGCGTCGAGGAGGCATTCCACAAGATGGAGCGCGGCGAGGTCCTGCGCAGCGTGGTCGTGTTCTGATGAGGGTGTTCTGATGAGCATCGAACTCGTCACCACGGACGGGATCTTCGCGCTCGACGGAGGCGAGTGGGAGGTGACCAACAACATCTGGATCGTCGGCGACGACCGCGAGGTCGTGGTGTTCGACGCCGCCCACGACCACGAGGCGATCATCGCCGCGGTCAACGGTCGCCGAGTCGCCGCGATCGTGCTCACCCACGGACACAACGATCACATCAATGCCGCGGTCCCGCTGCGTGACGCCGTCGACGCCCCGATCCTCCTGCACCCCGACGACCGGATGCTGTGGGACGTGGTGTGGCCCGGCGAGTCGCCCGATCGGCTACTCGAGCCGGGTGACGTGCTTCGAACCGGAAGCCACACGCTCACCGTCGTGCACACACCCGGCCACTCCCCCGGCTGCTGCAGCTTCCATGACGCCGCCGCTGGGGCGGTCTTCACCGGAGACACGTTGTTCTGCGGTGGGCCGGGCGCCACCGGCCGGAGTTTCAGCGACGAGGCAACGATCCTGCGTTCGATCCGCGACCGCCTCCTGAGCCTCCCCGACGAGACGATCGTCCACACCGGCCATGGCGACTCCACGACCATCGGCGCCGAACGTGACGGCGTGTTGGCGCGCGGCGCCGAACTCGGAATGTGATGTCCACCGCGCCGATCCCGATCGAGGGAGTCGTCCAGCACTACGCATGGGGCGACCCGACGTTCATCCCCGAACTGCTGGGCGTCGCCGCCGACGGTCGACCGTGGGCCGAACTCTGGTTGGGGACGCATCCGAACGGTCCCACCGTGACGAAGACCGGGCAGGCGCTGAACGAGCTGACCGGCGACCTCCCCTACCTGCTCAAGGTGCTGGCCGCCGCGGAACCGCTGTCGCTGCAGGTCCACCCGACGACCGAGCAGGCGATCGACGGGTTCGCCCGCGGCGTCTATCCCGACGATCGAGCGAAGCCAGAACTGCTGTGCGCGCTCACCCCGTTCGACGCGCTGTGCGGCGTGCGGCCCGTCGAGGCGACCCTGACCCTCCTTGGCTCGATCGGCGCCGACGACCTGGCGCAGTCGATTCGGTCAGACGGTGTCGCCGCCACCATCGAGTCGATCTCCCGTGGCCGGTTCGATCCACGGCCCACGATCGTCGCGTGCTCACGCAGCAGCCGGATCGAGGCGCAGCTCGTCACGTCGCTCGCCGCCCGCTACCCCAACGACGCGAGTGCCCTCGTCACGTTGCTGCTCAATCGCGTGATGCTTCAGCCGGGAGAGGCACTCCACCTGACGGCCGGGAACCTTCACGCCTACCTGAGCGGCGCCGGCATCGAGTTGATGGGCGCCAGCGACAACGTGGTGCGTGGCGGCCTCACCGTCAAGCACGTCGACGTCGACGAACTCCTCCACGTCCTCGATCCATCGCCCCTCGAACAACCCGTGATGGCCGACGGGGCAACGACCGGACGGTACCCGCTCCCCGAGGCCGGCTGCACGCTGGTACGCATCGAGCCCGGCCAGACGCACGCCTCCACCGATAGCGAGTTGTCCGTCGGCCTCGACGGCCAGACGCTCTACCTCCCGCCCGGTGCGACGCTCATCCCGAGTGCCACCACCTTCATCGTGGTGCTCGACTGACATCCGGCGTTGCGGTGAAACGTCACGTTTGACCCGGCACCGTGTGACGTTTGGTCAGCGGGTGGTTTTGCGGATCTCGACGATCTTTTCGGAGACGTGGTTGGCGTCGTCGCCTTGGTCGTTCATCAGCTTGGCGCGGTCCTTCTCGGCTTCCCGGGCGGCCTTGACCAGGTCGACTCGTGCCAGCGCCGCGTCGACGCCGTGCTCGTTGATGAACTCGGCCCACTCGACGAGCTGCTCGACCATCTCGCTCTCGGGCACGACCGCCACGTTCTGGCCCTTCACGAAGAGGTGCCCGCGCTTGTTGCCGGCCGCGATCCCCAGATCAGCGTCACGGGCTTCGCCGGGTCCGTTCACGACGCAGCCCATCACCGCGATCTGCAGCGGGATCTCGCGATCGGCGAAGGCCGCCATCGCCCGGTTGGCGACATCGATCACATCGACCTCGGCGCGGCCGCACGACGGGCACGCGATCAGATCGACGTTCTTACGTTCACGCAAGCCCAGCGCCTCGAGCAGCTGTCGACCGGCCTTCGCCTCTTCCACCGGATCGGCGGTGAGCGAGTAGCGGATCGTGTCGCCGATGCCCTCCATGAGCAGCGTGGCGATACCCGCTGTTGCCTTGATCAACCCGGCCGGCGGCGGGCCGGCCTCGGTCACCCCGAGGTGCAGCGGATGGTCAGTGACCTCCGAGAGCTGGCGGTACGCCTCGATCATCAGCGGCACGCTCGACGCCTTCACCGAGATCTTGATCGCCTCGAAGCCGACCTCGTCGAAGTAGGCAATCTCCTGCAGCGCCGACTCGACCATCGCCTCGGGCGTTGCGCTGCCGTACTTCTCGTAGAGCGACGGATCGAGCGAGCCGGCGTTCACACCGATGCGAATCGGGATGCCACGATCACGCGCCTCGGCGGCAACGGTCTTGATGTGCTCGGGCCGGCGGATGTTGCCCGGATTGAGCCGCAGGCCCTGCACGCCCGCTTCCATCGCGGCCATCGCCATCTTGTACTGGTGGTGGATGTCGGCGATGATCGGAACCGGCGAACGAGGCACGATCTGCGCCAGCCCTTCGGCGGCTTCGGTCTCGTTGCAGGTGCAGCGCACGATGTCGGCACCGGCAGCAGCCAGCGCGTAGATCTGCTGCAGCGTGCCCTCGACGTCGGCGGTCTTGGTGATCGTCATCGACTGAATCGTGATCGGCGCGTCGCCGCCGACCTTGACGTTGCCGACGGAGATCTGGCGGGTGAGCTTGCGGGTGACGAGTGAGCTGGAGACGTCCACGGAAGACGATTATCCGATCGGCTGCGTGATGTCGAGATACAGCCCGCTGAACATCAGCATCGCCAGCACGACGATGACGCCCATCGCGAACGGCATCAGCCGCTCGACATCGGCGAAGTACCGCTGCTTGGTGCCGGCGCGCCACTCACGGAACCGCTCGTAACAGGCAATCGCCGCATGGCCGCCGTCGAGCGGAAGCAAGGGCATCATGTTGAATACGCCGACGAAGATGTTCAAGACGGCGAGCAGGTAGAGGACCCCGGCGAATCCACCGGAGTCGCCCACATCGTCAGACACCGTGGCCACGCCGTACAGCGTCGTCGGGCGGCTCGACAAGTCGTCGTTCGTGCCGGCGAGGTGACCGACCATGTTGACCGGGTTGACGACCTTGACGATCCCCTGCATCGACTGCCACGAGACCGGCACGATGTCGGTGACGGCGTTGACGGCCGAACCGACGATGCCGTGATCTTGATAGAGCGGCGGGCTGAAGCTGCGCACGCCGAGCAACGCCGTCCCGAACAACGGATCGTCGGCACCGACTGCCGTGTTGGCGCCGAGGCCGACGGGAACCGTCTGTTCGGCACCGTCACGGACCACGACCACATCGACGATGTCACCGGGCTCGAAGCTGCGAACCACTTCACCGAGTTCGATCGAGGTGGTCACGGCGATGCCGCCGATCGATACGATCTCGTCGTCGGCAACGATGCCCGCCTCGGATGCCGGCAAGCCGGGACTCACTGCGCCGACGACAACGACCGGCTCGTCCTGCGCGGTGATCTCGCCCTGGGTCGAGTAGACAGCGAACAGCAGCACGATGGCGATCATGATGTGCATCATCGAGCCGGCGCTGATCACGAGGAGGCGGCGAGGGAACGTCGCTTGGCGATAGGTGCGTGCCTCGTCGGCGGGATCGACCTCGTCCATCCGGTTCATGCCGATGATGCGCACGAATGCCCCGAGCGGGATCGCCCGAACGCCGTACTCGGTCTCGCCGCGTCGGAAGCTCCACAGCCGGGGCCCGAAGAACAAGAAGAACTGCGTGGACTTCATGCCGGTCCACGTTGCCGTGGCGAAGTGCCCGAGTTCGTGGAGGAAGATCGAGATGACCACACCGACGACGAACACGAAGATCCAGATGTTGACGAACGCCAGCCAAACGAACAGGCCCACGATCGCGGCCATCGCGAGGTAGCCGGTCCAACCATTGGCCAACTCGTCGTCGTTCAGCTCGGTGACCGATCCGCCGGCCATGATCTCGCTCTTGACGCTGTCGCTGCGGCTCGGCGGGGCGAACAGCACCGGCTGGTCGCCGGTGGGTTGTCCAGCCGGCCGTTCGGTGGGAGTCAGTTGGTCAGTCATCTGGTTGAACCATCGCTTCGCAGGAGTTGACGGGCGATCCGCCGAGCCTGTGCGTCGGCCTCGATCACGTCGTCGATGGTGTGGGGGGTTACACCATCATGCATCGCAAGTACACCAACACACACGTCAGGGATCTCATTCCATCGCAATGTCCCTGCCAAGAATGCGTCAACTGCGATCTCGTTGGCGGCGCTCAGCCACGCGGGGGCGGTTCCACCGGCGCGTCCGGCCTGGTAGGCGAGGTCGAGGCACCGGAACGTCGCCCGGTCGGGTGGCTCGAAATCGAGCCGCGACAATTGCGACCAGTCGATTCGGCCGAACGAACTCCCGATGCGATCGGGATAGCCGAGGGCGTAGCCGATCGGCAGGCGCATGTCGGGCAGGCTGAGCTGGGCAATCGTCGAGCCGTCGGTGAACTCGACCATCGAATGGATGATCGACTGCGGATGCACCACCACGTCGATGTCGTCGTACGGAGTGCCGTAGAGCTCGTGGGCCTCGATGACCTCCAGGCCCTTGTTCATGAGCGTGCTCGAGTCAACGGTGATCTTCGGGCCCATGCTCCACGTCGGATGCGCCAGTGCCGCCTCCACGGTCACCTCCGCCAACTCCGATGCAGATCGTCCACGGAACGGCCCACCACTTGCCGTCAGCAACAGCTTGGCCACCTCGGCCTGGCCGTTGAACGACGATCGCAGACACTGGTGCAGCGCACAGTGTTCGCTGTCGACGGGCACCAACTCGGCGCCCGGTGTCGCCCGTAGCGGCTGCACCACGGGGCCCGCAGCGATCAGGCTCTCCTTGTTCGCGAGTGCGAGCCGCTTGCCGGCGCGCAGGGTCTCGATGGTCACATCGAGCCCGGCGAAGCCGACCACCCCATTGACCACCACGTCGGCCGGATCGACAACGGCGGCCAACTGGTCGACCACCTCGACGCCGGGGAGGGCGTCGGCCACCAACCGGCGCGCGGCCTCGTCGGCGACTGCCACAATCGACGGGGAGAACTCACGCGCCTGTTCGATCAGCAGATCGATCGAGCTGCCCACGGCGAGGGCAACAACGTCGTAGGCGCCCGGAGTGCGGCGGTTCTCGTCGCGTACGACGTCGAGTGTCTGGGTGCCGATCGAACCGGTCGATCCGGCGATCGCGACCCTGGTCACGATCGATCGATCGTCAGAGCGCAGTCCACGGCTCGACGACGAGCATCAAGTAGTAGACCGCTGGCAACGTGAAGAGGAACCCGTCGAAACGGTCGAGGACACCGCCATGCCCGCGGATGATCGCTCCGAAGTCCTTCACGTCGAGGTTGCGCTTGAACATCGACTCGGTCAGATCGCCCAGCGGCGCCATGATCGAGATCACGAT
>JANPCI010000030.1:0-9684 GCA_031430875.1 Actinomycetes bacterium
CTCGTTCAACCTCAGCCGGATCGGCACCGTCGTCGCCGTCGCGATCAGCAGCAACGTCGACCTCGCTGCTGCGCCCGGCAATGTCGCCCTCCCGGAGAGCCGGTCGGGGCTGCCGAAGGACTCGGTCGTCAACGTCTCCCAGATCGTCACCCTCGACAAGCGCCAGCTCGGCGAACCCGTCGGTGTGCTCGATCACGACACGCTCGCCCAGATCGACGCCGGGCTCCGCCTGGCGCTCGACCTCGTCGGCTGACCAGGCGGCTCACCGGGCGAAGCGTCTCATCGAATCGCTCCGCAAACGCCTCGGCGATCGACGGAAGTTCGATCAGCAGGAAGTCGCTGGCGGACGGTTCGCCGTTCGGCCGCGTGATTCGCCGAGTCACCATCGCCCGCATGTCGATGCCGTCCTCGACCGACCACCCGAGCAGCTCCCGGAACGCCTCGTTCGTGTGGAGCGCTCGGCCCGTGGTGTCGGTTACCAACAGCGCGGGGTCGGCGCGCTCGAAGGCGAGTTCGACGAATTGGGTCGTCATCGGTGAAAACGACCCCATTGTGGCCACTGGGGGCTCGGGATGCGCCGAACCGGGCGACGAAGGGACATCTGCATGCGCACGCTGCGTGATCTCTACCGATGGAGACCACACCGACGTTGGCTGAGCCTGCCCATCAGGGCACCCGATTTCACCCTCTGGCGGAATCTGACTACCTGTGATTCAATGACAGGGCGCTGTGCTGCGAAGGAATGGCCGTCGCCGCGTGCGCTGGGGGTTCGCCATGGGGGCACGTAAGCGTCGTCGCTGGCTCTTTGCCGGCATTTCCACCTCGGTCCTCGTCACTGCGGTGGCCACGGCTCCTGCGGCATCGCAAGCGGAGACCTACCCGTCATCGCCGTCGTTGTCGGCCAACGCGGGGCAACCGTTCGCCTCGAGCGTCATCGCGGAGTACCACAATCTGGCGCGCCGCGCCGACCCATTGGCAGCGCGCAAGACCATCGGCCCTGATGCGACCGACTGCAAACACCAGGAAGGCATCACCCGCAAGGACGCCGCGGACGGTACGCCGTACCTGTTCATCAGCAGATCCGGCAAGGACCCGGGCGTGGTGTGCTTCGTCGACGACGAGCCCGGCACCATCTACGTCCTGCGGATGGGATCCCGCAACCGCGACGGCGAGCGCATGCACACCAATCTGCTGCCGTACGACTCGTCGGCGCTCAAGGACCGCCCAAACGTCGCGTCGGGCGAGGACGTCGTCGTGCAGGCCATCAAGCTCGGCACGAACGGGTTCCCGTCGTACATGCATCCCGGAGGGATGCAGGCCATCGGCGATCTGCTGGTCGTCGGGACCGAGGACCCGATCGACAATCCGGGTGCCAGCACGGCGACTGTCCTGTTCATCGACGTCCATGAGCCGAATACCCCGACGTTCATCGGCCAGCTCGACATCGACGATCCCGGCAGTGAGGCCGGCTCCGACCCCGTCGGGCTGACGGTCGTCAAGGATGCCGACGGACAACAGCACTACCTGCTCGTGACCGCCGGTGGCCCGGCCAACAAGGAGGTGCGGTTCTACCGCTCGCCGGTGCTCACGGCGCCGGGCGCACTCGACCCGGCGAACTGGGAGCTGGTCGGCGCGTACAGCGACCACACCCTCACGACCTGCCTCGGCGGTACCTACGTGGACATCGACACGCCGTACGGAACTCAGACCGTCGTGGTCGGCCCGCAATGGCCGATCGGCTCAGGGATTTTCGACACGGGCCAGCATCAGATGCTCAACTTCGTGCGCCAGGGCGATCTGGACGGCCCGCTGTTCCTGTTCGGGGGACGTCGCGACGGTGCGATCGTCAACCCTTTCGCCGAGGAGTACCTCGACCTGTACCAGGTCAACGTGACCGCCGACGGCGTCCCTGCCGACTGCCCGCTGTCGACGGTGACGAACGGCCTCCGGGAGATGGGCGAGACCTCGATGGGTGAGCCGCTCAACACCGGCAGCTTCTCGGCGGGCTCCGGCATGTACGTCTCGCCGGCCGGTGAGCTGATGCTCTACGAGGCACCGCACGAGAACGGCGATGTGGTGCTGTTCGGCCAGTTCCGGGCACTGGACCTCGTCAGTCACGGCAGCCCGTTGCTCCACCCGACGGCGACCGTCGAGGGTCCGGTCGCCGTGGACGAGGGTTCGAGCGTGCTGATCAACGGGCAGGGCCACCAGGCTCAGACCAAGGCGTTCGTGGAGCTGTTCCAGGACGCGGGCGCCGGGGTGTCTCTCAGTGACCCCGTGTGGTTCCCGATCGAGTACGACGACTGGGCCGAACTCGGTTCGGAGAACCTGCAGGGCTCGTTTCGGATGCTGTTCGACCCGAACACCGGCCCCTACGTCAGCCACCTCATCTGGGAGAAGGCGACCTCGATGCGGTGGTTCGCCCCGCCCGGTTGCACCATTGCGGCGACCGACTACCCGATGACCAGCAACGAGTGGCCCGGCCCGGACACGGTCCTGCTTCGTGGCACCGGCCAGGTCGAGACGGTGCCCGACCTGCGGCACCTGTCCACGTACCAGCCGGACGGCGAGCAGTGGCCATTGGCTCCGGTGCCCGCCGGAGTCACGCCGACCGAGGTCAACTTCAACGATGACATCGAAGGGGTTTCATTCACGAAGCCGTTCGACGACGGATCCGGATATGTGTACAAGCAGCTGGGCTGCGACAACTACTACAACGCCACGGTCGGGCTCGGCTGGGACGTGGACAACAATGGCACCTACGACTCCAACGGCACGACAGCGCTCTTCTCGGCAACCCAGCTCGACGGGCCGACAACACAAACCGTGACGGCACGTGCCCAACATCCGACCGACATGTCGGAGCTCGGCACAGGTGCGCCGTTCTCGTTCCCGGTCACCGTGCGAAACGTGGCACCGGTGGTGCAGTCGACGACGGTGGTGGACTCGCTCGGCCGCGACCTCACCGCCGCAGGTGCCATCTCGATTGTCGGCCTGCCCGTCTCCTTGTCCGTCGACTTCACCGACCCGGGAGCGGCCGATACCCAGACGGCGACGGTCGACTGGGGCGACGGGACCACGAGCACGACGTTCGACAGCTTCTCCGACGCGCACGGAGGACTCACTGGACACCTGAGCGCGACCCACACCTACACCAGCGCCGGCGCACGCACCATCACGACGACCGTTACCGACGACGACGGTGGCGCAACCCCGGTCACCCGGACGATCCACGTTCTCTCGCTGAAGGATGCCCTCTCGGCATCGGCGCAACAGCTCACTGCGCTGATCGGCTCCGCAGCGAACGGTCGCATCGCGGCAGCGCTGACGTCCGCACGCGACGAGCTCATCGGCAACCACGGCGGCAAGCCGCCGACGAACGGGGCGGTCGACAAGCTCGATGTCAACGACCCGGTCGGCGCCATCACCAAGATCCAGGCCGCGATAGCGGACCTGACCTACGCCGAGTCACTCGGCGCGGGCGATCTGAGCGCTCTCAAGGACCTTCTCGGGCTGGTCGCCCAGGGGATCGCGACGGACGTCTACCACAAGGTCCAGGTAGCGATCCCCAGACCCAGTTCCGGCCAGCTCAAGACGTTCACTTCCATTGATGGCCTGATCGCGCGGGGTCACCAGCAGCTGGTCGTGCATCAGTACTCCAGCGCGTGCGACAGCTTCCGGCAGGCGACAAGCAAGGCACTCGGCATGCTCAAGTGAGTGGGCGCCGAGGGGACGACCCGGCCTGCGGGCCGTCGGACGAAGCGCAAGTTCAACCGGGCGGAGAACGTGCGACAGATCCCGCCGGGTGACCCGGACTTCGAGGTGCTGTACCGGCGACGCAACGACGCCGAGAGCATCAACCGGCACCTTGACGACACGCTGTGGTTACGCCGGGCGCACAGCGTCGGTAGTCGTCGGCAGTTGTTGAACATGATCACGTACGCGCTCGGCGTCAACGCCTTGAGCATGCACGTGCGCCGCCAGCGCCTCGCCCCACCACAGGCCGCCTGATCCCTCGAATCGGTGTCGACCCGGCGCTCGAGCGCGCCTCAAACTCGGAGAATTGCGCTCGCAGGCGCTGGACACCTCGATCGGAGGTCGGCGCGTTCGCTTGAGGGCCCTACGATGGCCAACCGCAATCCGGCGCAGACGGTTCAACGGGGTTTTCTTCCGCGAATCGCGCCGGTCCCGCCTCTCTAGCTCAATGGTAGAGCAGTGGACTTTTAATCCATTGGTTCAGGGTTCGAGCCCCTGGGGAGGCACCGCTATCAGTCGATGGCGTTGACCGCGTGTCGGTTGACGTCGGCACGTAGATTGCGGCGATGGCCGAGCGGATCGAGATCGCGACCGTCGACGCCGACTATGACGCTTTCGGTGTGCTGGTCCGCGAGTACTGGGGCTGGCTCGAAGACCGCTACGTCGACCTGCCTGGTTTCATCGACTCGATCGGTGGCCACCAGGCTCTCGACGCCGAGCTCGAGTCGCTGAGCACGATCTACGGCCCGCCATATGGTCGCGTGCTGCTCGCCTACCGCGGCGACGAGGTCACCGGCGCGGTTGCGATGAAGGACCTGCACGACGGGTCGTGCGAGATGAAGCGGCTGTTCGTGCCCGAGCGCTTTCATGGTCACGGCACCGGGCGTCTGTTGGTCCTCGCGCTGATCGAGGCCGCGACCGCCGACGGCTTCGGACTCATGCGCCTCGACACCGGCGAGCAGAACACCGAGGCGATCGCCATGTACGAGTCGATGGGCTTCCGGCACTGCCGTCCGCATCACGAGTATCCCGCCGAGCTCATGGCGCACCTGAAGTTCATGGAGCGGTCGCTCGACGATGGCCAGCCGATCTGAGCGAAAGCTCCAAATAGCACTTGTGCTAGCATGTCACGCATGACATCTGTAGGCCTCAGGGAACTCCGTCAGGACGCGTCCGACCTCGTGCGGCGCGTCGAGAACGGCGAGGAGATCCAGATCACGGTGGCAGGTCGGCTTGCTGCCCGACTGGTGCCGGTCGCGCCGCGGCAGTGGCAGCGCTGGAACGACGTTGCTGACCTGTTCGTCGGTCGACCCGACCCAGATTGGGAGCGCGACCGGGACCTGATCAACCAGTCGATCGTGAGCCCGTGGGAGCGCGACGGGTGAAGGCGGTTCTCGACACCAGCGTGCTGATCGCCACCGACGTGGCGCCGTTGGAGGGCGAACTGGCGATCAGCGCCGCATCGCTCGCCGAGCTGCATTTCGGAATTCTCACCACGGCAGACGCAAGGATCCGATCGGAACGGCTCCGGCGGCTCTCGATGCTTCAGCGGACATTCGATGCCCTGCCGATCGACGACGACGTCGCCGCCAGCTACGGGCAACTCGCCGCTGCCGTGGCCTCCTCAGGTCGTCAGCCACGGTCTCGGGTGATGGACCTGCTCATCGCGGCGACTGCTCATGCCCATGGGGCTCGCCTCTACACCCGCAATGCCGGTGACCTCGTCGGGATCGAACATCTGGTCGAGATCGCTGCTGTTTGAGCCCGCATCGGCGGTGCCAGCGACCGTCGCTGACCGCTACCATCGAGCGATGAGGTCGGGGGGCACCATCTCGATCCTGTTCACCGACATCGTAGGTTCGACGGATCTGCTGACGCGCCTTGGTGACGCCAAGTGGGAGGCCGTCCGCCGTCTCCACTTCACCTCGTTGCGTGAAGTGCTCAGCGAGCATTTCGGGATCGAGGTGAAGAACACCGGTGACGGGCTGATGGCCACGTTCCAAAGTGCCGTCGATGCAATTGAATGCTCGTTGGCCATACAGCACCGCGTCCGACGTGACGCGAGCGCGGGTTCGCCCGTGACGATCAGGATCGGGCTCTCGACGGGCGAAGCCTTCAACGAGGGGGGCGACTGGTTCGGCTCGCCGGTCGTCGAGGCTGCCCGGCTCTGCGCCCTCGCCGCGCCGGGAACATCGTGGGCAACCTCGATCGTGCGTGTGCTCGCCGGGTCATCGAGCTCAGCGACGTTCGACGACATTGGACCCACCCTGCTCAAGGGGTTCGAGCGACCCGTCGATGTGGTGGCAATCCAACCTGGCGCAGGGCGCGTCTCGTCGTTCTATGCCACCGTCGACGACCACGAACCGGTCTCGGATCGGCTCATCGGAAACCTCGACTTCTGGGAGTCGCTGCCGTCGATACAGCAGATGCAATCGACGATGGTCACTGCGCTCGCCCCAATAGCGGGCGACCGGATCTGTGACATCGGGTGCGGGACCGGCACACAACTCATTCGTCTCGCCCGGGTCATCGGGCCAGATGGCCGAGCCGTGGGCGTCGAGCCGAGCAACCTGATGTGCGACGAGACCCGGCGCCGAGCGATCGATGCGGGTGTCGAGATCGACCTGATCAGTGCCGATGGGAGGCAGACGGGCCTTGCCGACAACGACTTCGACGGAGTCCGTATCGAGCGTGTCATCCAACACGCCGGCGACGCATCCGGGTTCCTCCGCGAAGCACTGCGAATCGTGCGTCCTGGTGGCCGCATCGTTGTCGCCGACACCGACTGGGGCTCGTTGATGATCCATCCGGGCGACGGCTCGCTGGTGAACAGGTTGAAGAGTGCCCTCTTGGACAGACCGATGGGCGATCCCTTGGCGGGGAGGACGCTCCACGGGGCGATGCTCGATGCCGGTCTGGTCGACGTGGAGAGCCGCATCCACGCAATCTCTGCAGGTCGCGGCATCAAGGAAAGCATCGAGGCATTTCTCCCCGGACGTGTTTCCACGGGGGTTGGCACACAGACCGAACTCGAGGCATTCGCCGCCGAACACGCGGTCGCGATGGAGCGCGGCGACGGCGTCTATGCGTTCTGCATGTTCGTGGCCTGGGGTCGACGCCCCGACGATTCCTGACGTAGCGTCCGGAGCCGCTGTCCAGCGGCCGTGACGCTCGTCGCTATGAAGTGAACTCGCCCGGGCCGACTACGGCTTCGCCGCGTTCGGCGGCCACGACGATTCGCTCGGCGACCACGCGCGGCGCCAGACCCTCGGGCATTTTCGGAGCGGCGCCGTCGAGCGGACGGGTCGCCAATCCTGTCTCGGTGTGTGGTGGGCGCGCATCGATCACCTGAATCTTCGACCGGCGGAACTCGCGCCGCACCGACTCCATCGCTGCAGCAGCGGCCGCCTTCGACGCCGAGTAGGCGGCCATGCCGGGCATCGGGGTCTCGGCCACGACACCGGAGACGTTTATGAAGAATCCTTGCGACTCGGCGAGCGGCGCGGCCACTCGCTTGGCCAGCCACATCGGGCCGAGTGCGTTCGTCAGGAACAGCTCCTCCATGACCACGTCGTCGGTATCGACCAGATCACCGAACGCGACGATGCCCGCCGCCACGACCACCCCGTCCAGTCGACCGAAACGATCGGCGCAATAGGTCACCAGTTCGTCACCCGCCGCGCTGTCACGCAGATCGATCTGCAGATCGGCCGGCTGGTTGCGGCCTACCCGCACCACTGTGGCCCCACGCTCGGTCAGCACGGCGGTGATCTCTCGGCCGAGCCCGCCGGTTGCCCCGACGACAGCAACGACAGCACCGGACAGGTCACGATCGGGCATGTGGCGTCGCTCTCAGATTCCGAACGACGCGTGCTGGACGATCTCGATCGATGTCTCGTCGCCGGACAGGGCGACCTGACTGTGCGCCTGGCGGCCGAAGACGAACATGACGAGTTCACCGATGCCGCCGCTCACCGTCACCGACGGCTCAGCCTTCTTGGCGACGACGGACGGGTGACCGTCGGTCGGCTCCAGCACGATCCCGATCGTGGACGACTTCACCATCCGCTTGGCCATCTTCGACATCATCGACGCCAGTGTGTTCGCGAGGTCGGCGTCGAGCTCACGGGGATCCCACACGCCGCCGGCGCGGCGAACGTCCTCGTGATGCACGAAGAACTCGACGGTGTTGGCCGCCTTGTCGATCGCCGCGATCTTCGTCGGCGACCAGATCGGCGGGCCTGAGCGCACGGTGTCGATGAGGTCGTCCCACTCGCCGGCGGCGACCCCCGCCTGCACCTTGTCGGTGTGGCCGGCCGCCTTCGAGATCACGATGCCGACCGCAGCGTCGGGACGGCGTTCGCGCACCACCAGGTGGGCGGCGAGGTCGCGGGTGGTCCAGTCGCCGCAGAGGGTGGGGGCATCCGGGCCGACCTCGGTGAAGAGATCACAGAGCGCAGCACGCTCCTGTTGGGCGGGGTACGTGCCGGTAGTCATCGGGCAACGGTACCGTCGCGTCATGACGTACGAGCACCTGCTGGTCGACCGCGACGGTGACATCACCACGATCACGTTGAACCGTCCCGAGAAGCGCAACGCCTTGGCGCTCGATGTGATGGTCGAGTTGACCGAGACATTGCAGGAGGTTGGCGCCACCGACGCGCTCGGCGTGATCCTCGCCGCGAACGGGCCGGTGTTCTCCGCCGGCCACAACTTCGGCGACATGGCCGACGCCAGCCTCGACGACGCGCAACGGCTCTTCGAAGTGTGCACCTACATGATGGACACCGTGCAGGGGATCCCCCAGCCGGTGATCGCTCGGGTCCACGCGCTCGCCACGGCGGCCGGCTGTCAGCTGGTGGCGACGTGCGACCTCGCCATCGCCGCGGAGTCGGCGGGATTCGCGATCCCCGGCGGCAAGGGTGGGCTGTTCTGTCACACGCCGCTCGTGGCGGTGTCGCGCAACATCGGGCGCAAGCGGGCGCTCGAGATGGCGCTCACCGGCGATGTGATCGATGCGGCAACCGCGGCCGACTGGGGCCTGATCAACCGGGCGGTGCCCGACGCCGAACTTGATGCGGCAGTCGCCGATCTGATCGGGCGGGCCACTCGTGGCAGTGCACTGTCGAAGTCGCTCGGCAAGCGAAGCTTCTACGCCCAAGCCGGCCTCGACCAGCCCGAGGCCTACGAGATCGCCATCGACGCCATGGCCGGCGCCGCAATGATCGCCGACGCCCAGGAAGGCTTCTCCGCCTTCCTCGAAAAGCGCCACCCCAACTTCACCCAACACCCCTGACCGTTACATCCGGGGTCAGACCCCAGATGTAACAGTCAGGCGGCGATGGCGAGGGCAGTACGGACGTGCTCGACGGCGCGGTCACGGTGGTTGCGGATCGTTCGCGACGTCACGTTGCGTTCGCAGGCCACCATGCTCGGCGACTCCACTTGGGCCAGGCGCCGCAGCAACTCGATGTCGCTTGTCGGCACACCTGCGCGTCGGGCGTCTCGAACGACGTCGGCGAGTTCCTCCAGCGCCGATGCCGGAGTGAGCTCGTACGCGTCCTCGTCGAAGCGGCCGGGTGAGCGGACCTCTTCGCCCGACGACTTCCGTCGAAGCGGGGCCCGGAACGTGGCGAACACAGCGTCGGAAATCAACGACGCCGCGATGTGGTGGCGGCGCTGCTCGGTGTTGAACGTTCGCAGTGCAAGCCACGCGGCCGGGACCACCAGTTCGATCGGATCGCTCGTTTCGTAGAAGTCGCGATGGGCGACCGCCTGGCTGATCAGGCCGGGCAGCAACCGTTGGATCACCAGGCGCCCGGCGAGTTCGTCGTGGCGGGCCAGTTCGACGAGCCGGAGCAGGATCACCTCGTCGGACCCCGCCGGCAAGACGCCACGCTGCGTCGCTCGGATGACGACGTCGAGGTC
>JANPCI010000031.1:0-14808 GCA_031430875.1 Actinomycetes bacterium
TTGTCGGCGTAGCTGCACCCCTCGCCGGCATAGTGCGCTGCGTCGACACCGGGCGCTCCTGCGAGCGCATCGACCTCGAGCCCGGTGTCGTCAGCCACCGCCGGCAGCCCGGTCGCCTCACAGAGTGCGACCGCCTTCAGCCGGGCGTTGCCGACCAACGAGCCGGCGTCCTCGACCACGTCGGCGACGTCAGCCGGGCGGGGCAACAGATCGACGACCCCCGCGAGCAGTTGTTGGATCTCGACGACCTTGTCGGGATTCGCCGATGCGCACACGAGCTGCATCATCGGGCGGCCTCAACGGGCAGGACGCTCAGATGGCGGCGTGGCGATGGTTGCCGCTTGCAGATCGGCGATCTGCACGAGGCCACCCTCGGCGAGCGCCACGAGCGCGTCGAGTTCGCCACGGGAGAACGCCATTCCTTCGGCGGTGCCCTGCACCTCCACGAAGCGGGCCTCGCCGCCGGCGATCGGGCGGAGCATCACCACGTTCATGTCGACCTCGGCGGTGCTGTCCTCCACGTACGGCAGGTCGAGTACGGGAGTGCCACCGACGATGCCGACGCTGATCGCCGTACAGAACGAGTGCAACGGATTCGCCGGCAGGTCGCCGCGCTGCACCACACGCTCGAGCGCATCGTGCAGTGCGATGAAGCCACCACAGATACTGGCTGTGCGGGTGCCGCCATCGGCCTGTAGTGCATCGCAGTCGACGACCACCTGACGTTCGCCGAGGGCCTTCATGTCGCACGCGGCGCGCAGCGACCGACCGATGAGGCGTTGGATCTCGACGGTGCGGCCGCTCTGCTTGCCGCGCGCTGCCTCACGATCGATCCGCTCGGGCGACGCGCCGGGAAGCATCGAGTACTCGGCGGTCACCCAGCCCTTGCCCGAGTTACGCATCCACCGTGGCACGTCGTCGTCGATCGAGGCGGTGCACAGCACCCTGGTCTTGCCGAACGACACGAGGCAGGAGCCATCGGCCATCTCGGTGAAATCTCGTTCGAACGTGATCGGTCGCAGCTCGTCGTTGCTGCGTCCATCGGGGCGTGCCATGGGGTCTCCATTCAGGGGTTGGTGTCGGTTGGTGGGACGTACACGATGTGTGTGACACATCGTGTACGTCAGGGTGGGGGCCACGCTTCGGTGTGGTCGAGTTCGGGGCCCAGCAGTTGGGCCCCGAGCTCGCGGAACATCTCGACGTCGCCGCTCGACACGAACCGGTGGCGACCGACTCGTTCGTACCTGCGCAGCAGGCCGAGTTCGGTCAGCCGGTGCATCACCTCGAAGGCGGTCTCATCGGCCGAGCTCACGAGCGTGACCGTCTGTCCCATGACGTCGCTGATCGTGCGGGCGAGAAACGGATAGTGCGTACAGCCGAGGAGCAGCGCGTCGACGTCGGCGTCACGGATCGGAGCGAGGAGACGCTCGGCGAGCACCATCACTTCGTCGCCGCTGGTCTGGCCCCGTTCGACGAACTCCACGAAGCCGGGACACGCCGCACTCGTCAACGACACGGGAGCACCCGTCTCGACCACGGCGTGTAGGTACGCGCCCGAGGCCATCGTGCCGACGGTGCCGATCACGCCCACCCGACCGGTGATGGTGGTCTGCACCAGAGCGCGGGCACCGGGGGCGATGACATCGATGATCGGCACGGGCAGCTCGGCGCGGAGATCGTCGAGACCGGCCGCCGTTGCGGTGTTGCAGGCGACAACGATCGCCTTGGCGCCGTAGTCGGTCACCAGCGACCACGCGAGTTCATGCGCGTATTGGCGCACCTCATCCAGCGGTTTGGAACCGTATGGATATCGGCCGGTGTCGCCGATGTAGACGAGGTCCTCACCCGGGAGCAAGTCGATCGTGGCACGGGCCACGGTCAACCCGCCGAACCCCGAGTCGAACATCCCGATCGGCCGATCCACGGTCGGCAAGCCTACGACGGCCGTCAGGGTTGTGGCGTGAGCACCTTGTCGATCATGTAGAGCACGCCATTGCTGGCCGGATCCGCTTGGAAAACGATCTTTGCATCACCGATCTTTCCGAGGGCGGGCCGAGGTGCGGACGCGATTGGTTGAGGTCCACCGAACAAGACGCCGAACGAGGTCAGCTTCAGAAGATCGGCAAGCACCGGAGCCGGCACGACGTTGCTGGCGTGAGCGAGCAACAGGTCGTTGAGGTCACCAGGGTCGGTCGGGAGGGTGTCGGGCGTGAGTTGGCTCCTGGCCGCATCGATCGCGTCGTTCGTCGGGGCGAAGATCGTGAAGATCTTGGTCGCATCGTCAAGCTCGTCCTGATAGCCCGCATCGATGACGAACTGCTCGAACTCGCTCAGTTCCTCCTCGCGCTCGATGATGTCCCACAGCGAGTCCGTCGGCGCCACCGGGATCACGATCGACGTCGTGGTGGTCGACGGCGGAACCGTGGTCGGTGGCACCGTGGTAGGCGCCGCGGTCGTCTCGGGCGCCGTGGTTGCAGGGACGGTCGCCGCTGCGGTCGTCGTTGCCTCGGTGGTCTCCACGACCGTGGTCTCGACCGCAGTGGTTTCGACCACCGTGGTCGGCGCCGGCGCTCCGGCGACGAGCTTGCAAGTCACCGAGTCGCCCGGAGCGAACGTTTGGTTCGGGAAGGTCACCGCGGCGACCCGATCGATGGAATCGTCGGTCGAATCGAGCGTGATGTTCATCACCACCGACGTCACCGGGCCGTCGAACGGCCGAAGGACGCACTCCACGTTCGGGCCTGGCGGAGTCCAACCAGGGGGAACCTGAGCGACAGCAGTGACGGTCGACTGCCATGTAGCGGGGTCGGCAACGGTGTCGTCGGCTTCCCATTCGAATGCGACACGACCGTCAGATCCGGTCGTCTCCCCTGCAGTCGCGCCAGGCGGCACACCATCGGGACGGAGCCAGACGAACGAGGTCGGCGCATCGGTCGGCCCAACAACGCTGACGATGAACCCGACGTCGATGTCGCCACCGGTCTCGTCGGTGGTCTCGAACACCAGGAAGGTCGATGTTGCCGTCGCCTCGTCGGAGTCGTCATCGCCACCGAAAATGAGCCACGCAACCAGAACGCCGATCGCCAGGATTACGACGACCAACGCGGCGATCGGACCCGGCTTCTTGTACCACGGGACCGGTTCCTCGGGACCCTCGTCAGGATCGACCGGAGCATCGGGTGGCTCGGTCGGCGGCATGCCATCGTCGGCGAACACGTCGGTCACCGGCATCTGCGTCGCCGGCATCTGGGTCGTCGGCTCCAAACCGGCTGCTCCCGCATCGTCGGGAAGGGTCAGATCGCCCGGAGGTGTCAAATCGACGGGAAGGGTCGGCTCGCCCGGAGATGCGAGATCGGCCAGCAGCGTCGGCTCGCCGTCGAGTGCGGCGTCAACGAGAGGGGGTGGGGGTGGGGGTGGCGGCGGCGGCGGGGGTGGGGGCGGCGGCGGGACGCTGGCTCCGGGCGCGCCGGGCAGGGTCGGATCCGAGTCGCTCATCGCAGCATTGTGGCAGATCAACCGCGTTGCGTGTCGGATTACGGCCCGTCTTGAAGGTGGCTTGACGACCGCCGGCTGGGTGCGCCCGGCGCCCCGGGTGCCTGCAATGATCGGCCCGTGCCCACCATTGCCGTCAACGACATCGAGATCTGTTACGAGAGCTTCGGCCCCGACGATGCTCCTCCCGCCCTGCTCGTGATGGGCCTCGGCGCTCAAATGACGCTGTGGTCGCCCGGGTTCATCAGTGAACTCCTCGATCGGGGGTTCCGGGTCATCCGATTCGACAACCGCGATGTCGGCCTCTCGACGAAAACGGCCGGTGACCCACCCGACGTGATGGCGCTCTACACCCAGTTCATCGGCGGTCAGCCGATCGAGGCGCCCTACACGCTCTCGACATTTGCCGCCGACGCCGTCGGGTTGCTCGACGCACTCGACGTCCCTGCAGCGCACATCGTGGGCGCATCGATGGGCGGGATGATCGTGCAGACGATCGCCATCGAACACCCCGACCGGGTCCTGTCGCTGACCTCCATCATGTCGACGACCGGCCATACCGAGGTCGGCCAGCCCGATCCGGAATCGATGCTGGCCCTACTCACGCCGGCACCCACCGATCGCGACGGAGCGATCCGCCAGAACGTCGAAACGGCCCGCATCATCTCCGGCGAGCTGTTCGACGAGGAAGCGTCGCGCTCGATCGCAACCGAGTCGTACGACCGGTGCTTCCATCCGGCAGGAACGGCATTTCACCTCGTGGCGATCGCCGCCTCGGGCGACCGCACCGAGGCGCTCGGCGGCCTCGACGTGCCAACCCTGGTGATCCACGGCCGTCAGGACTCGCTGGTCACGCTGTCGGGCGGCGAGGCCACCGCGGCTGCGGTTCCCGGCGCCGAGTTGCTCGTGTTCGGCCGCATGGGCCACGACATGCCCTCGATCTACTGGCCGCAGATGGCCGATGCGATCTTCAACATCGCCGTGCGCGGAGAAGACCGCTGACATGCCCGATCTCGAGAACGATCCACGGCTCGACCCACGGGTGAAGTGGGCGCTGCGCAACGTGCCGGTCACCAATCTGACCGACGTCGACAGCCGCGAGACCCTGCTCGAGATCAGCAACCACCCCAAGGCGATCGCCATGCGCGAGAAGGGCGAGGCGCTGTACGACTCGCTCGACACCGAGGAGGTTGCGTCATCCGCCGGCCTCACGATCACGGTCCACGAGTTCACCTCAGCCCCCGACGGCAATACGGTCAAGATCCGTTTCGTCCGGCCCGAGGGCGACGACGTCGTTCCGTGCGTGTACTACATCCATGGCGGCGGGATGCAGAACGGCAGTGCCTTCGATGCGCTCTACCGGATCTGGGCCAGGGTGCTCGCCGCCGAAGGTCTCGCGGTCGCCATGGTCGACTTCCGTAACGCGGTCACGGCGTCATCGGCGCCGGAGGTCGAGCCATTCCCCGCCGGGTTGCACGACTGCGTCTCGGGCCTGCGATGGGTCGTGGAGAACGCCGAGAGTCTGCGCATCGATCCGACACAGCTGATCGTCGCCGGCGAGAGCGGTGGCGGCAACCTCACCCTGGCCACCGGAATGATGCTGCTGCGTGACGGTGACATCGGGTTGATCAAAGGGCTGTATGCGCTCTGCCCGTACATCGCAGGAGAATGGCCGCAAGATCGGTTCCCGTCGTCGATCGAGAACGAGGGCTACCTGCTGAACCTGCACCACAACCGGGGGGCGATGGCCTACGGCATCGAACACTTCGAGGAGGGCAATCCGCTCGCCTGGCCGTCGCACGCCACCGAGGCCGACGTGAGCGGGCTGCCGCCGACGTTCATCAGCGTCAACGAGGCCGACCCGCTCCGCGACGAGGGCATCGACTTCTATCGCCTGCTGCTACGTGCCGGCGTGGCCGCCCAATGCCGCATCGTCATGGGCACCTCACACGGCATGGACGTGTTCACCCCTGTACTCCCCGACATCAGCCGCCAGACCGCCGCGAGCATCGCCCACTTCGCCCGACAATGAGACGCAGGGTCCGCGTCTCATGAGAGACAGCCTGGGTCGGGCGGCACCAAGTTGACCACGGCACCCAGATCGGGGAGCCGAAACAACCCGGGGGCATCGATGACCTCCGACACTGCGTCGTTCGCCGTGCACCCGGTCACCGTCATGTGTCGCACGAGGGCAGCACTGACGACCGGGGCGGCGAAGCTTGTTCCGGTCCACCGCGCCCACCCCTCGTAGCAATCCGGGTCGGCGCTGCGGGGCATCGCCGGCTCTTCCATTCGGCCGTCGTACCGGTAGAACGCGGCAACGAGATCGCTTCCCGGTGCACAGGCCCGAACCCACGGGCCATGGTTCGAGTACGGCGCCGGACCGTAGGGATCGAGTGCCGCTACTCCGACGACTCCCGGAAGGCACGCAGGAAACATCGGTCGGGTGGTTGCGTCGTTGCCTGCCGACGCGACGACCACAGCGCCTTTGGCCCGTAGGCGTCGAACTGCTCGTGCAAGCGCCCACATGTGTTCGTCGGCGTACCCTCCGAACGACAGGTTCACCACCGTACGGTCGCCGATGGTGTTGGGGGCAGCGATCAGCCGGTTCACGTGCTGGACGACGGTCACCACGTCGACGTCACCGTACGACGACACGGCCCTGACCGGGAGGATCGGGCGACCGGGGGTCAGCGCGTGGACGAGACCGGCGATGTACGTGCCGTGGCCACTCGCCGGATCGAGGAAGCCGTCCTTCGGATGATTCGGAATGGTGCCGTCGGGTATCTCCCACGCGCCCGGATACTGCTGTACCAGCTTCGCAAGGATCGTCGGGCAGAAGTCGGCCCGCGCGATGCCCGTGTCGACAATCACGATGTTCGGACCGCTGACGGAGTTCGGGTCGTAGTCCAACGGCTGATCAGTCGGCGCTCGCGCCGGTCGCGCCGTACTCGGCCGTTCGCCGCTGCAGATGTATGCGTTGGCATACACCGGGCTCGCATACACCGGGCTCGCATACACCGGGCTCGCATACACCGGGCTCGCATACACCGGGTTCGCGTACACCGGGTTCGCATACACCGGGTTCGCATACACCGGATTCGCATACACCGGATTCGCGTAGACCGGATTCGCGTACACCGGATGAGCGAACAGCACGTAGTTCGGTTCGGCACGAACACCTCGGTCGCGCACCTGCTCGAAGACATCTTCTTCCGCGCCTTCGAAGAAGTGCAACCACTCGACTTCGCCGTTCGAGTTCTGGATGGGCAGCTCGGATGTCGCGCCGGATTCAGCTGTGATCTCCCTGACCGCGTTCAGCGCATCGGTGTCGGCACAGTGGATCTGATGCGGGCGAAATGCGTAACCACCGCCCCGCCGGGAGTACCGAACTCGATCGGCCCAGTTCGTGCGCGGCGGATCGTCGTCGGGTTCGTCGTTCAAGCTCATGTGGGCTTCCTTTCGTCAGGGATGCGGGATTCATGTGGGGTGCCGGATTGATCCAATGTTTCGCGTCGGATCACGTTGGCAAAGACATCGCGAGCAAGTCGGGCCGCCTCGATGATCCCGAGAGCCGAGCCGGTCTTCACCTCGTCGGCGGCGCGGGCATCACCAAGTGATCCGGTCCCCTGCTCGCGCAGTCGATCGACCACCGCCTGATCGGCGTCATACAACAGAATTCCCGCGTCGTGAAGGCCCGCTTGACCCGCGCCAAGGAGGCGGAGAGCGAGGACCCATTCGTCGTCGACGGCCGCGAGTTGCGCGGCAACGATCGTCGAGTACGCAAGCATGACGGGCTGGCCGATCGTGAGTGCGAGATCGAGCGACGCCTGCTGATGGACAGCGGCCAAGTACCGGTCATCGAGTCGAAACGCGGTTTCCGCAAGGTTGGAGTTCGCCGACGCAACATTGGCGTCGACGCCGAGTTCTTCGTAGAGCTCGAGTTCGCAGCGGAACGCCTCGAAGGCGGCCGGCAGGTCGCCGAGCGAGAGCAGACTGATCCCGAGCAGGTTGCTCATCCTCGCTCGGCCGAGCGCCGAAAGGCCGGGGCGCGCCAGCGCGACGATTGCAACCTCAACGGCGTCGGCATGGGCTCGCTGACGTGAGAAGACGTCGCCACGAGTTCGGTCGATCGCAACATCGCTCCATGGCGACGGACCGACGGTCGCTGTGAGCGCCTCGGCGTCGCGGAGCAAACGAACGGCAGGGTCGATCTCCCCCCTTCGTAAATGCAGGTCAGCGAGCGTCGTGAGCAACACCACGCGAGTCGACGTGCCGGCCGTCAACCGTTCGACCGCGTCGTCGAGTTCCCGAATTCCCGTCTCGAATGTCTGGGTCGCGTCGTGGTACCGCCCGAGCGTCACCGCCAGTGCCTGGGCTCGTTCCTGATCATCTGCGGGTGCACGATGAATGACGGAACGGATGTTGTCGACCTCGACCGCGGTCTCACTGATCCAGTGACGGTCGATCGTGAACCATGGAGCCACACGCCCCAACAGGTTGTCGCCGACACGGCCAGTCACGCCATCAACCTCACCGTGTGCGACGAGCAGACCGAACGCGAACTCGCGGATGCTCTCGAGCAGCCGATAGCGGGTCCCGTTCTTCGACGGATCCGGAACCACCAACGACTTGTCCACCAGCGACCAGACCAGTTCCGCAACGTCATCGGCGCGAAGGTCACCAGCGCCGACCGCGGCAACCGCCGCCGCCCCCTCGAACGAACCGCCGAACACGGCAAGGCGTCGGAGCGTCCGCTGCTCATCGTCGTTCAGCAGGTCGTAGCTCCATCCCAGCAGGTCGACCAGCGTCCGCTGACGTTGAGGGCGCGTGCGCTCGTTGCTGCGCAACAACCTGAACCGGTCGCTAAGCCCGGAAAGCAACTCATCGACGCTCATCACACCAACTCGGGCGGCGGCGATCTCGATCGCCAACGGCAGTCCGTCGAGCCGAGCACAGAGTTCAGCGATCACCTCGACGTCGGCGGCAGAAAACTCCATCGTCGGCTGGACTCGACGGGCCCGGTCGATGAACAGCGCAACTGCCGGGGAGTGTCGGGCCGACACCGTCGAGGCATCGGGCCCCGGTACGTCGAGCGGCCCGAGGCGGTACACCATCTCGGCCGCGACGTTCAGGGGCTCGCGGCTCGTAGTGACGATCGCGATCCCCGGCAGCCGGATCAGCTCATCGAGGAGGGTGGCACACTCGTCGATCCACGACTCGAGGTTGTCCACGATCAGCAACGACCGCCGGTCACGGGCCCACGCGAGCACGTCGCCCCACACATCGGACGCCCCGCCGACATTCACCCCGACAGCATCAGCGAACGCCGACGGGATCAACCCGGCGCTGGCAAGGTCGGCGAGCTCGACCATCCAGACACCGTCCGGCCACGACGGCGCCTGTTCGAGGCCGATCTCGGTTGCCAGCCGGGTCTTGCCGATCCCACCGGGTCCGACGATGCTCACGATCCGATCAGTCGAGATGAGGTCGGTCAACGCGTCTGCTGCCGCGCCTCGACCGAAGAACGCTGTCACTGGCTTGATCAGGTTGTGCCCCTCGGCCGGTGTGGCGCGAATCAACCGATCCACCAGCGGCGCTCCATCGGGATCGAAGCGGTACAGCAGTTCGGGCTCGTCGAAGTCACGCACTCGGAACCTGCCGAGGGGTCGCAACCGACCGGGCGGCTTACGGGTCGACGCGTCGGCAACGGCAGCACTGACGACAATCTGGCCGCCGTGCGCGACGCTGACGATGCGAGCTGCCTGGTGCACCGCGAGAGCCACGTAGCTGCCGTTGCGCGGTGCGGCCACCCCGGAATGGACCCCGATCCTTACGCGGATGGCGCCACCCTCGGGCCACGGCTCATCGGCGAGCAGCTGCTGGATCAGCGCACAGGTTGCGAGTGCACTGTCGACGTCGTCGAACGCCACGAAGAAGGAATCACCTTCGGTGCTGACCTCCACCCCACCGAACTGGGCGATGGCCAGACGTACGAGATCGTTGTGACGATCGAAGAGGCCGGCGGCAGTATCGGGGAGCCGCTTCAGGATCCTCGTCGAACCCTCGATGTCGGAGAACACGAAGGTGACGAGTCCCGTCGGGAGGTTCGTCGGTGGCGGCCCGGGTGACACGACGCACAGTCTCGCGCGTCTCCTGGCCCGCGATGACTGAGAACCGCGGCGAGGCCGTCGCCGGCTCGACGTCGACGGCCGGACTGTCCGGTACGTGCCGACCACAGTCCAAGGGCTACAAACTGGCGATGACCGACAAGCTGCCGGCATCACCGGCCGAGTTGACGCCTGCGATGCTGAACGAGCTGCTTGTCGGCGTGCTCGACGGTGGCACGATCACGACGGTCGAGGCGCGTGACATCGGCGAGGGCACGGGCATCTTCGGCCAGATCGCCCGACTCGATCTCAGCGTCGTTGGAGATGCAGGCAACGCCCCTGAGACGGTCGTCGCGAAGATGGCATGCACCCAGCCGGCCAATCTCGAAGTGGCCATGATGCTCGGGTTGTACGACCGCGAGATCAAGATGTTCGAACACGTACTCGACGAAACCCCGATCACCACGCCGGTATGTCACGGCGCCGTTCAACAAGACGACGGCCAGTTCCTCCTCCTCCTGCAGAACATGTCGGTCGCCTACGACGTCGGTGACCAGATCGTCGGCGCCACCATGTTGCAGGCAGAGGCCACCATCGATGCGCTCGCCGCGATGCACGCGTACTGGTGGTGCCGCCCCGAGCTCGATGCGATGGATTGGCTACCTGTTCCCAACGCTCCGCAGTATGTGGCCGCCGTTCCGAACATCTACCGAGCCGGCCTCCCGGTTCTCGAATCGGACTGGGCCGACCGCGTCCCTCCGCTGGCGATCGACGTAGCCCGAGCGGTCGACCCGCAATTCGAGGAACTACTGCACCGGACCGCCGGCGGGCCGACCACCTTGATCCACGGCGACACACGATTGGACAACGTCTTCTTCTCGAAGACCGACGACAGCGTGGCATTCATCGACTTTCAACTCGCCCTGCGCGGACGAGCGGTCGCCGACATCGCCTACCTGATCGGCACGAGTGTGCCCCACGAACTCGGACGCGACAACTGGGAGGATCTCCTGCGCCGCTGGCACGCAGCGGTCCGCGAGATGGGCGTGGATGGGTACTCCTTCGACGACGCGGTCACGCACTATCGAGAGGCGGCGCTGTACTTCCTGTCGGGAGCGATGTCGCTCATCGGGACGTTCGACGCCGGGAACGATCGGGGGGCTGCGATGGCCGAGGCCTACTCGACCCGCATCCTCAACCACGTCGTCGACATCGACGCGGCTGCCGTGCTGTGACGCCTCGGGAGAGCGTCAGAAGTAGATGATCTCTTCGGCGTTGGCTTCGGCGACGTCGAGGTCGTCGGTGTAGGCGCCGGTGGAGAGGTACTTCCAGCCGCCGTCGCACACGATGAACACGATCGTGCCCTCGTCGATCTCACTTGCAACCTTGGCCGCGCCGGCGAGCGCGGCGCCGGCGGAGATGCCCGCGAACACACCGCACTCCTTGACGAGGCGGCGGGTCCACTCGATCGATTCGCGGGGCCGTACCACGCGCTTGCGGTCGAGGATGTCGAAGCCGTTCCAGTTCTCGAACACCGGCGGGATGTAGCCCTCGCCGATGTTGCGGAGACCCTCGACGCGCTCGCCCAACGGCGGCTCGACAGCAACGATCTGGATGTCGGGGTTCTGTTCCTTGAAGTACCGACCGCAGCCCATCAACGTGCCGCTCGTACCGAGCCCGGCGACGAAGTGGGTCATCTCGGGGACATCATGCAGGATCTCGGGGCCGGTGCCCTCGTAGTGAGCGCGAGGGTTGGCGTCGTTGGCGTACTGATACGGGAAGTACCACTCGGGATGCTGCGCAGCCAGATCGAGTGCACGGGCGACGGCTCCGTTGGATCCCTCTTCGCCCGGAGTCAGGATGACGTCGGCGCCGAACACCTCGAGCATCTGGCGGCGTTCGATCGACACGCTCGTGGGCATCAGGATCTTGATCGGATACCCCTTGATGCCGGCGATGGCGGCCAGGGCGATGCCGGTGTTGCCGGACGACGGCTCGAGGATCGTTTGGCCGGGCAGCAGCCGGCCTTCCTTCTCGGCGGTTTCGATCATCGACTTGGCGATGCGGTCCTTGACCGACCCGAACGGATTCTGCATCTCCATCTTGCCGACGATCCGCACGTTCGGATTGGGCGAGAGGATCGAGACGTCGACCATCGGCGTGTTGCCGATCATGTCGAGCACGCTGTCGTTGACGAGGCCCGGCATCATGCCGGACAGCGCGAAACTCGGGTTCAAAGTGTTCGTCACAATTCTCCCAACACCGAGCTCACCGGAGACATTCCGACTAATCCGATGGTTCTTGTCGGGAATCGTAATCCCACCCGCCCCGAACCGCCACCCCGTGCCCCGTCAGCCGTCACACGGTGCCGGGTCAAACGTGACGTTTCAGACGATGGCGATGGGTTCTTCGGTGATTTGGCCGTCGACGATCCGGTAGCTGCGAGCTTCAGGTGCCTCCCGCTTGAGGCTGATGATCACGTAGTGCCACGACGGATCGGGCGCCGCCGACACGTCAGTGGGGCTGGGGTACGGCTCGGAGTGGGTGTGGCTGTGGACCACGCCGTTGATCTCCCAGCCACGGTCGTCTGCGTTGCGCTCGGCGCGTAGATGATCCTTCGGATCGATCGTGTACACCCGAGCCGACTCCGCAACGTTGGCGCACGGGTAGTAGGTCGGCGCTCGGTCGCCCGCTCTCCCACCTGCTGCGGGCGGCCCGGCGATCAGTCCGCACGCTTCGTACGGGTAGGCGTCGAGCGCGGCGCCGACCATCTGGGCGTAGGCCTCCTTGGAGATCTCGATCACGGGGCGACCCGGTCGAGGAACTCCATCACAGCGGCATGGAACTTGGGGCGCGAAGTGATCTCATCGTGGATCAAGTGGCCGGCGCCTTCGATCGTGACCACCTCGGTAGCCGGCGAGATCGAGGCGAAGTGCCGGGCGACCTCGGGATCGGCGACGGCGTCCGGCTTCGCCGGGTCGGCGGTGACGATCAGTGTCGGCGGGTCGAATCCACGGTCGGCGTCGAGCAACAGATCGATCGTGCCGTTCAACACCGGGTCGAGCACAGCCGCATCGACCGCCAGCAACGACCCTGCCATCGACAGCAGACCGTCGGCTTCGATCGACTCGCCCATCGGGGTACCGGTCGCCGTGGGCACCGATCCGAGGAACGCGGCGACAGCCTCAGCTGACATGCCGGCGGCTTGGACACCCGGGATGGATTGCCGCATCAGACGGAAACTCTCGAGCAGGGCGTGCCCCTCGTCGACGCCGCGGGTGGCTCCCCCAGGGATGCCGAGCGGCGGGTCTTCGAGGATCGCCGCCCGAATCAGGTCGGGTCGCTGCTGCATCACGATGGCCGCCGTCACGCCACCGAGCGAATGCCCCATCACGATGCACGGCCGGCCGATCGCTTGCTCACATGCAGCGATTGCATCGCTCACGTAGCCGGATGAGCTGTAGGAGTCGGGCGCACGGTCGGATGCGCCGTGGCCGCGAAAGTCGAGACGGAGCACGCGGAATCGTTCGGCAAGCTCGGGCACGATCCACTCCCACGTGCCGCCGAACGACGTGATCCCGTGAAGGAGCAGCAGTGGCGGGGCGGCCGGATCGCCGTCTTCGGTGAGGTTGAGCGTGACGTTGTCGTTGTGGATCTGCACGAACCCGACCGTATCTCTGGCTGGCCTTACTGGGCCACGTCGGTAGGGTCAGATCCCTCACCGAATCATTGCCGTCACCAACGGGCAGTATGAAGGACGTCATGGCGAAGGGCAAGAAGACCAAGAAGGACAAGGGTGGCGGCGCCGACGGCACCCAGCTGATTGCGTCGTACAAGCGCGCCTATCGTGACTACGACATCCTCGACACCTACGAAGCCGGGATCGTGCTGACCGGCAGCGAAGTCAAGAGCCTGCGTGAGGGCAATGCCCAGATCGCCGAGGGCTACGCCCGCGTGCAGCGAGGCGAGGTCTGGCTCGACGGCATCCACATCCCGCCGTACACGAACGCCATCGGCTTCGGCGCCCACGATCCCGACCGAGCCCGCAAGCTGCTGATGAATCGCGCCGAGATCGACAAACTCGATCAGCGTGTCGCCCAGGGCAGCCTCACGATCGTGCCGTTGCGGCTGTATTGGAAGAGCGGACGGGCGAAGATCGAACTCGGACTCGCCAAGGGGCGCACCAAGGGCGACAAGCGCCAGCACATGGCCGAACGCGATGCCGAGCGCGAGATCCAGACCGAGTTCAATCTTGCCAACAAGTACGGCCACGACCGGTAGCACCGGTCCAGCCACTTCGCGTGTTGAACGGCCGATCGACCCTGTTGCAGTAGTGTGAAGAATTCCTCACACTCGGCCCACATTGGTGTTGAATTGCCTCCGAACGTTCACGTACGTTCTTGATGAATTCGGGGGTACAGAATGACACGGGCAGTCATCACCGCGAGTGGATTACTCACACTCGCATTACTGTTAAATGCGTGCGGATCCGACGGTGACGATTCGGGCTCATCGTCCGGAGCAACGTCGAACGACATCACGGGTTCGGTGATGGAGTGGAAGGTTGACGTCGATGGCACGGTCGCCAAGGCCGGCACGGTCAACTTCACGATCACGAACGACGGCACCATCGGTCACGAATTCCTGGTCGTCAAGACCGATATTGCGCCAGGGGAAATTCCCGTCGATGGCAATACATTCCCTGAAGATGCGAGCGGCATCGAGGTGATCGACGAGATCGGCGAGTTCGCGAAGGGAACCACCGAGCCGCTCACCGTGACCCTCGAGCCCGGCAGCTACCAATTGGTCTGCAACCTTCCCGGTCATTACGGCAACGGGATGTTCGTCGGCTTCGAGGTCGTCGGATAGCAGATCGGGCCCAAACTGCACGCGAAACGGCGTCGCATGTCAACCGGCGTCGATCCGAGTACAGTGGCGGCGCGGGCACCGAACCTCGGTTCGGCGTTGGCAACTACATATCGAACATGGGGCTGACTGGTTTCGACGTCAGTAACGCTGTTCGAGTTTGCGACCCGAGTTGCTCAGACTCGCTAAACGGGGCAACAAAAAGAATTGCCGATGAGCAGTTCGCTCTCGCCGCCTGATTCACATCAAGTGAGCGAAGAGTCATCGTGAGCAGAAATGTCGCACGGGGCCAATCCATCACAGCCCGGCAACAGAAGTGAGGGATGACGGCAGGAAAGAC
>JANPCI010000032.1:0-2484 GCA_031430875.1 Actinomycetes bacterium
CAGCTCGCTCCACAGGTACGCATGGTGGGTTGTTTCCAGATGGTCGACGAGTTCGACGAGGCCCATTGTCGACCACGTATCGCCTGGTTCGTGTGTTGCGGCGCCGGCGAGTTCGTCGAGCACGGCGGCGACGTCGAGGCCGTTGGTTGCGCAGGCGTCTTGGAGTGTCGTGGCGCCACCGCAGCAGTAGTCGAGGTCGTGGGCTTCGAGTGGTCGGGCGAGCGACGGGTGAGTGTTGACGATCTCGGCCAGCGTGAGGTTCGGCGTCAGTTCGGTCATGGGGTCGAGTCCTTCGGTTGAAGCAGGTTGGGTGACATGGGAATAGGAGAGACCACAGCGATCAGTCGGCATTCGGTTCGATGTGGCAGCGAAGTACGCAGGGCGATTGTCGGGGGTCGGCGCGAACGAGTTCGTCTACGACGATGCGGCTGATGGAGTCGGCGAGCCCGTGAGCGAGTCCGAGGTGGAGGCCGCACACGATGTCGGGATCGGCGAGCGCGGTCGTCTCGAATGGGCAGGCCCGGAGCACGAAATCGACGTGGTTGCCGCTCCGCTTGGTGACCGGGTCGAATCCGTATCGGTCCAGACGATCGGCCATGGCAGCGGCAGGATCGGAGCCCACTGCAACGATCTCGAGGGTCGATCCGGCGCGGCGGCCGACGTCGACGGGGGTGTCACCGGTTCGGATGATCTCGCTCAGCAGTACCGAGAGTTGTTCGTAGGGGCCTGGGACGCCCCACCTGCTGTCGACTGATGGGCGGACTTCGTAGACGAGACGTGGTCGACCACGGCCCGTTGGCGCAGCGGTCGACTCGACCACCAGGCCCGCGGCGACGAGTCGGGCGAGGTGTTGGCGAATCGCGTTGTGGTGCAGCCCGATGTAGTCGGTCAGTTCAGCGACATCGACCGGACGGCGCTGGTCTGCCAGATACCGAAAGATCGTGTGCCGCGTCGGGTCGCCCAACGCGCGGGCCTGGAGTTGCTGCATGCTCATGCGATTGCGATCAACACGTCTGTCATCGAGGTCACCGACGTGTGGCTTCACCGATCGCCGTCCGGCTCGCTGGGGGCGTAGGTCCAGTCGGGTTGTTTACGCCAGAACGATTCGTCGTAGCGGGCGTAGCCGCCGGTCAGGTCGACCAGCTTGGGCATGGGCCGTCGCGGGTGCGGACACTTCCCGGTTTCGATGTGATCGGCGAACTCCTCGGGGAAGGCTCGCAGAATGCTGCTGACGACGACCAGTTCCTCGGTGGCGAGATAGCAGCGGCTGCCGTCGGTGACATGTTCCAACCATCGTGCGATCTCACCGAGATCCTGATCGGTGCCGGTCCCGGTTTCGATGCGTTCGAGGTGTTCGGTGATCGCACTCGACCCGAGCTTGCAGGGTGGGCATTGTCCGCATGATTCGATCGACAGGAATCGTGAGAACCGGTACGCCGCGTCGACCATGCACGCGGTGTCGTCGTACACGATGAATCCTGCCGACCCGATCCCGCTGCCGATCGCCTCGAAACCTTCGTAGGTGAGCGGCACGTCGAGGTCCGCAGCGGTGATCACCGCGTTCGCGACACCCGAGAACACGGCCTTCACGGTTCGTCCCGGCGCCAGCCCGCTGCCCACCGCGTCGATGACATCGCACAACGCGGTACCCATCTCGACCTCGCCGACATCGGGCGCGATCACGTCGCCGACAACCGTCGTCACGACGGTGCCAGGCGACTCCGGTGTGCCCATCGACCTGAACCAGTCAGCACCCCGCGCAAGGATGTGGGGGACGTTCGACAGTGTCTCGACGTTGTTGACCAACGTCGGGTTCGACCCTTGCTCGGCCAACTCGTCCACACGAGGTTCGCTTGACTGCCAGCCGAGCTGCGGGGCTGTGGCGAACAGCCCGTGAAGATACGGCGGAAGCCATCGCGGCAACGGTTCGTTGCCCTCGATCACTTCGAGCATCGCCTTCTCTTCGCCGTATAGATACTCCTCGGGGCCGGCCACGATCGTGACTGTGCAGTTGCTGCACAGTCCAGTCGATTGGAACTCCTCGACGGCGTGCGTGACCCGCTCGATCTCGCGTTGAAAGCTCGCCTTGAGACAGATGAAGGCCTCGGCGGCATCGATCGCGAACGCTGCGATGACGACACCCTCCACGAGCTGGTACGGGTTGGCACGCATCAGCGCACGATCCTTGAACGTGCCCGGTTCGCCTTCTGCGCCGTTGCACACGAGATACCGTCGGCCGCCCTTCTGCTGAGCGACGCCGGCCCACTTCTGGCCAGTTGGGAAACCGCCGCCCCCACGCCCACGCAAACCTGACTGCGACACCACCTCGATCGTGGCGTTGGGCCCCAGTGCGTGAGCGCGTCGAATTCCCGCACCACCATCCGATGCCATGTATTGATCGATCGAGCCAACGACGTCGCTCGGCAACAAGAAGGAGCTCACGTCCCCGACACTATCGGACCGGCGACAATTGTTCTAGTGTTG
>JANPCI010000033.1:0-3528 GCA_031430875.1 Actinomycetes bacterium
CCATGTGCTCCCCGACAACGCCGGGTCATCGAGCACCCGATCGAAGCTGGCCTGCAGCGACACCACCGCAATCAGCGTGGCCAGGATCGCGCCCAACCCGAGCAGGCCGATCCTGAGTGACCGAGCCGGCCCGCTGGTCGTTGACACGAACGCAAGGCGCAATCCGGCTGCCGGCGCGGGTGGCAGATGTGTTGCGATCGTTGCGAGCTTCGACGTCCGTGACACATCGTTCTTGATCGACCGGGTCGCCATGAGGGCAGCGACGACACCGGACGCAACGGCGACGATGAGCACCACGGCGATCCCCACCCCGAGCACCACGAGGTCGGCATGGAACCCGAGATCGGGGTCCGCCTTTCGGGCCACTCCGCGGGGCAGCAAGGGGGACAACGCGACGGCCACGACGGTGGCGCCGACAGCTCCCATTGCACCGACCCACATCCCGTGCAGTGCTCCGCCGGCAGCGACGGTCGACCGGGTCATCCCGAGGAAACCCAGCACCTGGAAATCGGCGGCTGCGTCGGCAGCCTCACGACGGAAGAACTGCACCACTACGACGACGGCTGCCCCGCCGATCACCACCGCCATCAACCAGAGCACCCCCGCCTCGACACGGAGAAGCTTGCGGACTCCGACTGCATCGTCGAGGATCGACGCAACGAAGTCGACCGGCACACCCGACGCCGCCACTGCTTCGCGGAAGGCATCGATCCCAGCCTGGCTCGGATCTCGCAGTTGCAGAGCGAGATTGGCATTGGTCCAGTCGATCCGATCCTCGTGTGCCCTCAGGAAGGCAGGCATCACCCCGAGCACAGCGGTCGGCTGGCCAGTGACCGACGGGAACGCTCCCGGCTGGGCGATGATGCCGACGATCGTGACCGGCTCGACACCCACGATGGCATCTGCAATGTCGTCCCGCTCGTTGAAGCGCACCTCGAGTTGATCACCCACGTGAAGGTCCAGCCGCTCGGCGGTGTCGAATCCGATGACGGCATCGCTGACGACATCCGGGTCGGGTCGCCGACCCGCAAGGACCTTGAACCGTCCCGTGGCGGGATCATCAGGATCGAAGGCGACAGGCATGATCGTAAGGAATGGGAGCACACCGCCGTCGATGGCGACTTCGTCACCGAGGAACATTGAACGAGTCGAGCGCTCGACCTGCGGCAACGATGCGAGGAGCGTGAGGTTGGCATCGGCCTCATCGGACGTCTCGGCCCCATCACCCCCGACGATCACCTGAGCCCCGCCGGACCACCCCATGAACCGGTCGTAACTGGTCGAGGCGCGCCGTGCGCCGGCAACCGCAGCCATCGTGGCACCGGCACTGATCGTCAGCAGGAGGACCAGCAGCACTGCCGTCAGCGGCCCCCTGCGGATTACACGGCGCTCGACGAGCGAGGCGGCCTCTCTCCCCATCACACGACCCAGTGTGCGCTCGCCGAGGGCTGCGATCAAGGATGCTGGCCCCACCCACTGCTCGTGCTGGCACCACTCCGGGGCTGCGGGATGTCATCCCATGAGACAGGCCCGAACGAAGTCCGTCACCGGCGGCGTGACGAGGGTGTCGGTGGGGACACCGAGCTGCGAGCTCACCTCGTTGTGGGAGTACCCCGTCGCGTCGAGCAGCTGTGCGCTGCCGCCCGAGTCGTTGATCACGTCGACGAACCCTTGCGCCTTCGCGATCCGCTGCGCGCCACCCCGGGTGACGACGAAGAATGGTGCCGAGGGCGCTCCGTTGCGTTCGACCTGAAACGGCGGAGAGGCATCGGCGAGGACCTCGGGGTCGGCACCGAAGGCGTTCGCGATGAGGGCCTGACCGGCCGCGTCGGCGAGGTCGTAGTCGACGTCGAGGGCGACAACGCAGTAGATGCCCAGCGGGTCGGCTCCCGCACCAGTCAGTAGCGTCGGATCCGTGCCGACGATGGATACGAGGTGTGCTCCCGCCGAATGACCCACCAGCACGACGTGATCCGGGTCGAGCCCTGCCGCCGGACCCTCAGCCTGCACCCAGGCGACCGCAGCAGCGACATCGTCACCGTGATCAGGCCACATCACTCCGGAATCCGGCGTCGAGAGGCGGTAGTTGACCGAAACGAGCGCAGCGCCGAGCGACTCGGCCCAGGCCACCTTGCGCTCGACGTTCGCGCCGGCCTTGTCGCCGCGACGCCAGCCACCGCCGTGGACCCACATCACGACGGGCACCGGCCCGCAGCCCGCAGGGAGGTAGACGTCCACGCTCGTGAGGTTCGGATCGACCCCGGGAAGGTCGGCGTAGGCGAACGTCGTCGGCCCCGTCGCGGCCTCCCGGCACTCCGGCTCCACCGTCGAAGTCGGTGCACTCGACGGCGGAGCGGATGGCGTGCTCGTAGGAGGCGTCACGGCGTCGGTCAAAGCGGTTGCCGTCGCATCGACCTGCTCCCCGCCCGTCTCGGAGGCGCACCCTGCCGCCGACACGACGACGATCGCCACCAGTAGATGTTTCACCAGGGTTGGGCGCACGCCTGCAACCTAGGGATCTTCTTTAAGAATCAACTGAGAACCGGTGCCTCCTGTCGACGCCGGAACTCGGCGGCCGGGTAGCCCACCACGACGGTGGGTTCGGTCGCTCGGGCGCCGGCGGACCGGCGCAGCCCGAACATCGGAGCGAGTTCACCGAAGTACGAGCCGGGGCCGTACGACGCGAGCACCTCGGTCCCGCCGTCGGCCCGTTCGCGGGTCACCTCGATCGATCCGGACTCGACGACGTAGACGAGGTCGCCGGCATCGCCCTGGGCGAACAGTTGGTCGCCGGCATCCAGCGATCGTTCGACCGCCGCGGCGCTCTGGGCCTCTCGCACCGGGCTGAGATGAACCACCCGATCAGCCAACGGGAGCAGCCGATCGTCGTGGGTGGCGATCACGATGTCTCGCTGCGGGCCACGCAACTCCTGCAGGAGCCGCAGCACTCCTTCGACCTGTACGTAGTCGAGGTGAGCAGTCGGCTCATCGGCCAGCACCATCGGCGGGTCAGCCGCCAACGCCCGCGCGATCGCCACGCGCTGTTGCTGGCCACCCGACAGGTCGCCCGGCCGGTGCGATGAGCGGTCGAGCAGGTCGACCTGTTCGAGGAGATCCATCGCCCGTCGTATCGCTGCGCGCCGTTTGACTCCGGCCGACATCAGGGGAGCCGCCACGTTCTCAACTGCCGTGCAACTCGGCACGAGATTGAACGCCTGGAAGACGACGCCGACGGTGTGCCGACGGTAGTCGACGAGCGCCTTGCCCGTGAGCCCCGTCACGTCGACACCATCCACCTCGATGCTGCCAGAGGTCGGAGTGAGGATCCCCGCCAGCGCCGACAACAGCGTCGTCTTGCCACAGCCACTGGCACCGAGTAGCAGGACCACCTCGCCGTCGTCGATGTCCAGATCGAGATGATCGATCGGCCGGACGAGGTAGCCGCCACTCGAGTACTCGATCGTGAGATCGCGGAGCCGCACGCCCATCACACGCCTCCGAACGCAAGTGCCGGATCGACCTTCACCA
>JANPCI010000034.1:0-29818 GCA_031430875.1 Actinomycetes bacterium
TGACGATGGGCTGGCCAACCGCGGTCGCGGCCATCACCAGGCACGAGCACACGAGCACGCCGTCGACCATCACACTGCACGAGCCGCACTCGCCCTGTTCGCACGCGCCCTTCGTTCCCATCAGGCCCAACCGATCGCGCAACACGTCGAGCAGGCTTTCGCCCAACCACGAGTCGGTCACCTCCCGCGCCACGCCATTGACGTCGAGGACATAGTGATCGCTGTCGTGGCTGTTGTGGCCGTACTGGCCGTACTGGCTCATGCAGCCACGTCCCCGCTCGAGGCCCGTCGCACCAATCGTTTGGCAAGCACTCCTACGGCATGGCGCCGGTACTCGGCACTCGAGCGGTGATCGGTGATCGGGCGGCTCGCCATCGAGACCAGCTCAGCAAATCGTTCGAGATCGGTCGGTGCCACCTCGAACGTTGCGAAGTCGATCGAGGATGCGAGATGTTGTTCCGCCTCGGGACAGCGCAGCACGGTCGGCCCGACCGAGCCGAGCGCCACTGCCACGCTCTGGCGGGCCAGGTCGAGCACGACACATGCGCTGGCCACGGCGATCACCATGGCGTTGCGCACGCCGACCTTGGCGTACCCCTGCCAACCGGCAGACAACGGCAGCGAGATCGACACGATCATCTCACCCGGCAGCGCTGCCGTGCGCTTGACCCCGACCATGAACTCACTCACCGGCATCGTTCGACGACCCGCCGCCGACGCAAGCTCGACGGTCGCATCGAGCGCGGCCAGCACCGGCAGACCATCGCCGGCCGGCGAGCATGTCGCGAGATTGCCCCCGAGCGTTGCGGCATTGCGGATCTGCGGTGACCCGACCGTCCGGGCGGCCTGCCCGAGCGCCGGGAACATCGTGCCGAGCGGGCCGGTTTCGATCTCGCGGTAACTCACCGCAGCACCGATCGTGACCGATCCGGCCGACTGATCTCGCCGCCACGACCGCAGTTCGGTGATGCGGTTGACCACCACCACGCTGCCGCCCGGGCGGCGCTGACCATCGTTGACCTCGACCATCAGGTCGGTTCCACCGGCGAGCACGGTGGCCGTCGGGTCGTGAGCCAGATACGCGACCGCAGCATCGACAGTGTCGGGCAGATGGACCGGCATGACGCTGACTGTACAAAGCCCTGAGGTCACGCACGCTGTCATCCCGCCGGATTCACACTGCCGCAACGTACGGATCGACCGAGGCATGACGTCCGCGTCCGACGGCGAGTGACCCACCTGCGGCGTAACACTGCTGCTACCTTCTCGCCGTGCCCTCCCAGGTGAACGACACCTCGGTGGCGGATGCCGCCATCACATCTGAACGGGCGAACTGGCATCGGGCGCTGTTCGTCGGTATGGCGGCCTACGTGGTGTCGCGACTGTGTGTGATCGCCGCCGCCGGTGTACGCGCCTCACAGATGGCCGTCGACGCACGCAAGGACGGCATCGCCGAACCCACCGCCTACCAGACGATCACCAATGTGCTCACGTCGTGGGACGGCCGGTGGTACCTGGAACTCATACGACGCGGTTACCCCGAGTCGATCCCGGCCGACATCACCTACGAGCAGCTCGAGGCCCGCGCCGCGTTCTTCCCCGTCTATCCGTGGACCGTGCGCGTCGTCGATGCGGTGCTGCCAGGCGGCGACACGTTTGCGGCACTCTTCGTCAACTTCGTGCTCGGCGCCGTCGCCGTCGTGCTCGTCGGCCTACTCGCACGGCGTCTCTACTCGGTGTCGGTTGCGGCACGGGCCATGACGCTGTTCGCGGTGTTCCCCGGCAGCTTCGTACTCTCGTTCGCGTACTCCGAAGCGATGCTGATCGTGCTCGCGGCGGCATGTCTGTGGTTCCTGATCGACGAACGATGGGTGCTCGCGGGCCTCTTCGCCGCGGTCGCAACAGGAGCACGACCGAACGGAATCGCACTCGTCGCCGCATGCGCCGTGGCCAGCTTCATTGCCATTCGGCGCAACCGCGACTGGTGGTCGCTGAGCGCCCCGATCCTCGCTCCGCTCGGCTTCATCGGGTTCCAGTGGTATGTCGACCGCACCGCCGGCGAACGCGGCGCGTGGTTCCGGGTCCAACGCGAAGCCTGGTCGGAGGGGACGAGTTTCGGCGCCACCGCGATCACCAACTCGTTCGACTTCCTCACCAATCCGCTGGGGTCACCGACCGATGCGCTCACTGCCCTCTCGGTCGGCGCGCTCATCGTCATGGTCTACTGCGCCTGGAAGGTAAGGCTCTCCTGGGTGCTCGTTGCCTACAGCGCCATCGTGATCGCCCTCATGCTGGCACCCGAGACGGTGACCGCTCGCCCCCGGTTCCTCTTCACGGCGTTCCCGCTCTTCATCGCCGTCGCCGCGTGGTGGCCCGACCCCGACGATGACCCTGATCATCATCGTGCGAGTTGGGACCGCGCCGGCTGGGATCTCACCCTCGTGCTGTGTGGCGCCGGACTCGTTGCGGTGACCGGGCTCTACGCCGCCTTCGGTGCCATCCCGTAGGGTTGTCGGACCGTGCGCACGCTGATCATCGTGCCGACCCACAACGAGGCGGCGAACATCTGTGAACTCCTCGATCAACTCGACGAGCGCGTCCCCGACGCCGATGTCGTGGTGGTCGACGACGACTCGTCGGACTCGACCCGGGCGCTCGTTCGCGAACGCATCACCGACTCCGGACGGCTACGGCTGATCGAACGTCCCGACAAGCGCGGGCTCGGCGACGCTTACCGCGAGGCGTTCAGACTCGCCATCGACGAGCAGTACGACGCGGTCGTGCAGATCGACGCCGATCTCTCACACGACCCCGCCGCGCTGCCCATCATGCTTGCCGTTGCCGACCAGGGCATTCCCGTGGTGATCGGATCCCGCTACATCCCGGGCGGCACGGTGACGGGCTGGCCGCGGCGGCGGACCTGGCTGTCACGCTGGGCCAACAGGTACGTCGCGGTGATGTTGGGCCTCGCCATCAACGACGCCACCGCTGGATACCGCGTCTATCGCGTCGAAGCCCTGCAGACCATCGGCCTCGACGACCTGCAGGCCAGTGGCTACGGCTTCCAGGTCGAGATGACCTATCGCGCCGTTCGCTCCGGACTTGCTGTCGTCGAGATCCCGATTGCATTCCGCGACCGCGTCGCAGGCCAGTCGAAGATGGACGGGCGTGTCGTCCTCGAGGCATTCCGGCTCGTCACGGCATGGGGCATCCACGACCTCGTCACCCTGCATCGCCGGGACCGCGCGTACCGCACCGACGACTCGCGCTGAGACACCCACGCGGTCGCGCTGATTGCTACGATTCACCCGCTCATGTCACGTCCTTCGCCACTCACGACTCCCGTGGGACGGTTCGCCGATCGGCTCCTCACCCGTGACCTACCGCAACTCGAAGCGCACCACCGCGCCGACACTGTCGCCTTCATTCAGGAGCGCGTCGACGGCCTTGCGTCGTTCACCCGCTTCGGGGTCATCGTCATCAGCCAAGTCGTCGATCTCCTCGGCCGGCTCGTGGGCGCATCACGGGCGCTCGACATTGCCGTGAGGGTTCCACTTCCCCTCCTGTCGGAGTACCCGCGACTCGTCCGATCGCTCGGCTATACGTACGTCTGGGAGCGGTGGCCCTCGACCGCTGTCGATGGGAGTGCGTCGTGAGAGCCGAGCGCCACCACGACTGCGATGTGCTCATCATCGGATCAGGTGCCGGTGGAGCGACGACGGCCGCGACCCTCGCCGAGGCCGGCCACGACGTGTTGATCGTCGAGGAGGGAAGCTGGATTCCGCAGGGCTCGGTCACGCCGTTCTCGTTGGAGCAGATGAACCAGCAGTACCGATCCGGCGGGGTCACCGTTGCCCTCGGACTGCCATCGATCGCCTACACCGAGGGACGCTGCGCCGGCGGCGGCACCGAGGTCAACAGCGGGCTGTACCGCCGGCCCCCTGGCTACACCCTCGATCGGTGGAGAGCCGACTACGACATCGTCGACTTCGCCACCGACGACCTCGAATCCATCTGCGACGAAGTCGAGGACGCGTTGAGCGTCCAGACCGTTCCCGGTGAACAGACCTCGGCGAGCAACATCCTGAGTCGCGGCGCCGAGGCACTCGGCTGGCAATACGACGAGATCCCCCGCTGGATGACCTACCCCGAGAGCGGACGCGCGGCCGATGGGCGTCGCCAGAGCATGACGGAGACCTACCTCCCGCGGGCCCTTGCTGCCGGGGCGCGGCTCTTGACCGAGCACCGTCTCGACCACCTCGTGATGCACGACTCCACGGCGCTGCGAGCGGAGCTGACCTCAACGATCGACGGTGAGCGACCCGTCACCATCAGTTTCCGCGACGTCATCGTGTGCGGCGGCGCCATTCAGACGCCGGCGATGCTGCAACGCTCGGGGCTGCGCCATCGGATCGGTCGCACGCTCGCCGTGCACCCCACGGTGAAACTCGCTGCCCGCTTCGACACCGAGGTCAACACCCCGAGTGACGTCGCCGTCATCCAGGTCAAGGAGTTCGCCCCCGAGATCTCGTTCGGAGGTTCGGCCAGCCATCCCGGCCTCGTCGCCCTCGCACTCACCGACAACTGGCGCGACTTCGGCCACGCCGTCACCGCATGGCCGGAACTGGTCATCTACTACGCCGCCATCACCAGCCAGGGACGTGGTTGGGTGCAAGCAGTGCCCGGCCTGCGTGACCCGATCGTCACCTATCGCCTCACACGTCGTGACCGCGAGTTGTTGGGTCGCGGCCTCGCCCGCCTCGCCCTGGTGATGCTCGAGGCCGACGCGCTCGAGGTGTATCCGTCGTTCCGGGGCGCGCCCGTGGTGCGCTCGCGGCGCGACCTCGCGGCCATGACATCGGCGTTCTCCGCCAACAACGCAAGCGTGATGACCGTGCATCTGTGTTCCACCGCGCCGATGGGTGAGGACGTCCGGCGATGCGCCACCGACAGCTTCGGGCGGGTGCACGGCTCGAAGAACGTCTACGTCAACGACGCCTCGCTGCTGCCCGATGCACCGGGCGTCAATCCGCAGGCATCGGTGATGGCCATCGCCATTCGCAATGCGCGCCGATTCGTCGATGAGAGGTCCGGATGACTGCACCATTCATGAGCTTGGATCCCCCCGACACGACCGTGATCACCGGCGCCGGTGGCTGGCTGGGTACCGGGCTCGTCGCCGCTCTCGGCTCCGGCCAGTGGGCACGACCCGGTCGCCTTCGTCTCCTCGTTCACGATTCGGACGGCGCGTCCGCGGTCACCTCATCGGACCGCGTCGATGTCGTTGTCGGTGACGTCACGAATCGCGCCGACGTCGAGCGTCTCTTCGACGGCCTGGGCGGGGTCGTCGACGTGATCCACACCGCCGGCGTCATCCATCCGAGCGCGATGACGCAGTTCGACGCGGTGAATCATCGGGGCACCGAGAACATCGCACGCGCCGCGCAGGATTCCGGCGTGCGACGCATGGTGCATGTGTCGTCGAACAGCCCGTTCGGTACGAACCCCTCGCGGTCCGACACCTTCCGCAACGACGAGCCGTATCAGCCGTACCTGGGCTATGGCAGCTCGAAGATGGACGGCGAGCTGCGCATCCTCGACGCCGCCGAACGGGGCCTCGATGTGGTGATGGTGCGACCACCGTGGTTCTACGGTCCGCATCAACCTGCCCGCCAGACGACGTTCTTCACGCTCGTGCGCACCGGCCGATTCCCCGTGCTCGGCGACGGAGGCCAACGGCGCTCGATGGTGTTCATCGACAACCTGGTGCAGGGCATCGTGCGCGCCGAGCTCACCCCCACCGAGCCCGGACTCGGTTGGTGGATCGCCGACGCCCGGCCCTACACCGTTCGTGAGATCGTCGAAACAGTCGGTCGGGCCATGCGTGACGAGGGCTTCGAAGTGAAGCCCAATCGTCTTCGGCTTCCCGATATTGCCGGAACCGTCGCCGAGCGCATCGACCGAGCCCTGCAGAAGTCCGGTCGCTACAACCAGCAACTGCACGTACTCGGCGAGATGAACAAGACCATCGCCGTCGACATCTCGGCGGCGCGACGCGACCTCGGCTACGAGCCCGAGGTCGAGCTGTACGACGGCATGCGCCGCAGCATCCGCTGGTGCCTCGATCAGGGCATCGAGCTGTGAGCCTCGTTCTGGTCACCGGTGGGAGCGGCTACTTCGGTTCGTTGCTCGTCGATCGCCTGAGGGTCGCCGGGCACCAGGTCAGGGTGTTCGATCTCAACGACGCAACCGATCGGCCCACCGACGTTGAGTTCGTGGCCGGCGACATCCGCGATCGCGCTGCGGTCCGCGAGGCGGTCGAGGGTGTCGACATCGTCATGAACAACGTCGCACAGGTGCCACTGGCGCGTGATCTGCATCTGCTGCGCACGGTCAATGTCGACGGAACTCGTCTGCTCCTCCATGCCAGTATCGATGCCGGGGTCGGCAAGGTGATCCACACCTCGTCGAGTGCGGTGTTCGGCGTGCCCGACACGAACCCCGTTCTGCCATCGACCGTGCCGGCGCCGATGGAGGCCTACGGACTCGCCAAGCTCGCCGCCGAATGGGCGTGCCTCGACGCCGCCCGTCAGGGGCTCGACGTCTCGATCGTGCGACCACGCACGATCCTCGGCCATGGCCGCCTCGGAATCTTCGGCATCCTGTTCGACTGGATCGCCGATGGGCGCGATCCGATCGTGCTCGGCGACGGCACCAATCGGTACCAGTTCGTGCATTCCGACGACCTCGCCGACGTGTGCATCCTCGCCGCCCAACACACCGGCCCAGGGTTGTTCAACGTCGGCACCGACCGTTTCGGCACCATGCGAGAGACCCTCGAGGCGCTGTGTCTCCACGCCGGCACCGGGGCCACGGTCCGCTCGGTTCCCGCCGGTCCGGCGGGCCTCGCGATGCAACTCAGCGCAACGCTCGGAATCACACCGTTTGCCCCGTACCACTGGTTGATGTACTCCAAGTCGATGTGGTTCGACCTCGATCACCTCCGTGATCAGCTCGACTGGACGCCGACATGGTCGACCGACGAGATGTTTGCCCAGAGCTACGACTGGTTCGTCGAGCACCGGGCACAGGCCGATGACGCCCGAGCGTCGCATCATCGTCGTACCGCGAAGCAGGGCGCGCTCCAGGCGGTCAAGCGCATGTCGGGCCTGCTGCCGCGAGCTCGGTGAGCCACATCGCCATGTCGTGGATCAGGCGAAACTCCACGTGGGTTTCGGTCATCGTGCTCGGCCTCTTGGCCTACGTCCCGGCGCTGAGCGCAGCCCCGGGACGCATGCCGGCGGACTCCAAGCTCTACATCTACCTCAACCCCGGACGCTTCCTCTCCGACGCGACCACCACGATGGATCCCCGCCAGTTCGCCGGTTGGGTTCCCCATCAACACATCTCGTACCTCTGGCCGGCCGGGCCGTGGTTCTGGCTCTTCGATCTGCTCGGCGTGCCCGACTGGATCGCCCATCGCCTCTGGATCGGCACACTGCTCATCGCGGCGGGACTCGGCGTGCGGTGGATGTCGCGGGTGATCGGCCTCGCTCCGCTCGCCGCCCTCGTCGCGGCGCTGGTGTACCAGCTGTCGCCGTATGTACTCCCGTACATCTCGCGAACCTCCGTCCTCCTGCTCCCCTGGGCCGGGTTGGGATGGATCGTCGGGTGTACCGCGTTGGCCGCCACCCGGGGACGTTGGAGATATCCCGCGCTGATCGCGCTGATCGTGCTGACCGTCGGTGCAGTGAACGCCACCGCGCTGGCGATGATCATTCCGGCGCCGGCGCTCTGGCTGATCCATGTGGCGTGGAGGCGCGACATCACGTGGATGCGCGCGTTGACAACGTCGGCCAAGGTGGCCCTGCTGTCGACGCTCGTGTCGCTGTGGTGGATCGCCATGCTGATGATCCAGGGGCGCTACGGATCAGACGTGCTGGCGTACTCCGAGTCGCTCGACTCGGTTTCGTTCACGTCGACATCGACCGAAGTGGTCCGTGGTCTCGGATACTGGCTGTTCTACATCCGCGACTCGTTCGCTGCGACCACCACCGCGTCGCTCGACTACCTGGCGTCGATCAAGATCATCGCCATCGGTGCGGCGCTCCTCGCCACGTGCCTCATCGGCTTCGTCGCCACCCGCTGGGCACACCGTCGCTACGCGGCGCTGCTCATCAGCGCCGGAACCATCCTCGCCGTCGGCGTCCACCCGATCGACGACCCCTCACCCGTGATGTCGGTGCTCCTCGGCGACGGCGAGGGCGGCCTCGCGCTTGCCCTGCGTAGCAGCACCCGTGCGGTGCCGGTGCTCGTGCTCGGTTTGGCGCTCGGCGCAGCAATGGCAGTCGGGGCGCTTCGGGGTGTTCGGGTGCACGTGCCGCTCACCGAACGGCGTATCCGTGCTGACGGTGTGCTCGCGGTGGTCGTTGCGATCCTTGCGGTCGCCAACCTTCCGGCGCTGCGCACCGGCGGCTTCGTCGACCCAGCGCTCGAACGCGACGCCGACCCGCCGACGAGTTGGCTCGATGCTGCGGCGTACCTCGATGGGCTACCCGACGGATACCGGGTACTGCAGGTTCCGGGAACCGAGTTCGGCGCCTACCGATGGGGGTACACAGTCGACCAACCGCTGCCGGGATTGACCGAGCGCCCTCTGGTCACCCGCGACCTGCTTCCGCTCGGAAGCGCCCCCGCAATGGACCTGGTCTTCGCGCTCGACGACCGTTTCCAGGACGGCACCCTCGACCTTGCGAGCGTCGCACCAGTTGCACGGCTGCTGGGTGTCGACACCATCTGGGTCACCGGCGACGTCGACTTCGACCGCTTCCGCCTCGCCAGGCCGGAGATCGTCGACGACCTCCTGACGTCGCCCGCTGCCGCCGACACCGGACTGCAACCTCCGGTGCGCTTCGGTGAACCGACGGTCATGCAGCCCTCCCGGCCGATGGTCGACGAGCAGTCGATCAGCGACCGCCGGGTTGGCTCACCCATCGCTCCCGTCACGCTCGTTGCTGTTCGCGACCCGGCCCCGACGGTCAGGGTCAAGACCGACGAAGTCGTGCTCTCGGGCGACGGCGCCGGGATCGTCGATGCTGCGGGTGCAGGAATCATCGACGGGGCCGAACTGATTCGCTACAGCGCCTCGATCGACGACGGTCTCGTCGATGCGTTGCGTTCTGCGTCCCGACTCGTCGTGACCGACACGAATCGCGACCGCGCTCACCACTGGCGCAGCTCGCAGGACGTCACGGGATTCACCGAATCAGGAGACGCCGACTCCGATGTGCTCCGCTTCGAGGGTGCCGATCAACGACTCCCCGTGTTCGACACCGCCGACGAGGCGACCCAGACCATCTCGGTGCAGTCCGGGCCCGTCACGGCCGCGGCCTCCGCCTACGGCGAGCCGTTCGCGTATCTGCCCGAGCATCGACCGGTGATGGCGATCGACGGCGATCCGGCGACCAGCTGGACCGTCGCCGACCGGGCCCCTGCCACCAGCGAGTTCATCGTGCTGCGCTCCGATGCCGGGATCGACCACGTCACGCTGCGACAACCCGACGCCGGCCCCGACGACCGCACGATCACCGCGATCGACCTCACGATCGACGACCGTCCCGTGCAGCGGGTCGATCTCGGTCCGACCTCACTCGACGGCGCCGGACAGCGCATCGACATCGAGCCGACCGACGGCCCCACCGAGGTGACCATCACGATCGCCGCCACGAGCGACCCGCAGTCCCCGATCGGAAACGCGTTGCGGGGAGTCGGTTTCGCCGAGATCGACCTCGGGCTCGGGCCGACCACGGAGTTCATCCGACCGCCGATCGATGCGCTGAACGTTTCGGCCGAGGCGCCCGACACCCCGATCAGTCTGCTGTTCACCCGCCTGCGCACCGATCCGACGGACCGCTGGCGCGACGATCCCGAGCCGACCATGCTGCGCCAGTTCGAACTCGCTCGATCCATCGACGTCGGGGCCGACATCACGCTGCGCCTCGATCAACGCGCCGGCGGTGAGGTGCTTGCTGAACTGCTCGGCGAGAACGTCAGCGACGACGGTCACCTCACCGGTGTGCCGGCTGCCCGTGGAGCGGCCGCCCTCGACGGCGATACGGCCACCAGTTGGATCACACCATTCGGTGAGCCGACCGGACACAGCCTCACCCTGGCCGGTGCGTCGACGGCATCGACGCTCAGTATCACTCAGCCGGATGGTGACTTCTCCCCCATCACCGAACTCAGCCTCACCGACTCCGACGGGACGTTCAGTGTGCCGGTCGAGCCGACATCGAGTGATGTGATCCAGCTCCCACGTGTGGTGTCGCTCGACGAGCTCACCATCGAGGTCACCGCTGTCGATCCGCGCACGACCATCGATCGGCGATTCGGCGAACCCATCGTGCTTCCCGCCGCCCTCTCCGAGATCGAGTTCGACGACGCCTCACCCGGCCTCCAGCCGGTCGAGACGATCACCGCCGAGTGCCGCTCCGACCTCATCGAACTCGACGGTCGACCACTGGCCATTTCCTTCACCGCGACCACCGACTCCTTGCTCGCAGGCCAACCGGTTGCGGCGATCCCCTGCGACCCGATCGATCGCCTCGATGTGGGCGAACACGAGTTGATCGCCACCGGCTCGGCCACGACGGGCCTCCAGGTCGACCAGGTGCGAATGACCGAGGGTGGACCCGATTCTCCATCAGAGCTGGTCACCCCGGTCGAGGTGACCGAATCGAGGCGCGAACGCGTCGTCGTGGTGCCTCCGTGTCCCACCGGGTGCTGGTTGGTCGTGGGCGAGGGGTACAACACCGCCTGGACCGCATCGACAGACGACGGCTCGCTCGGCGCACCGACGCTCGTCGACGGCAATGCCAACGGCTGGTACCTCGAGCCGTCGTCGACTCCGACCACGGTGACTGTGAGCTGGACGGCGCAACGTCCGTTGAACGTTGCGTTTGTGTTGTCGGGCCTCGCGGTGCTCCTCGCCATCGCCCTCGTCATTGTCGATCGCCGGCGTGCCGACGATGCCGACGCGATCGCCCGAGCACCGAGCCTCGCTCGTTGGAGCGACCAACCAAGCCGGCGAGCAGCGGTGCTCACGGTCGGCGCCGGCGTCGTCGCGAGCGCACTGTTCGTCGGATGGGCGTGGGCACTCGCCGCGCTGCTCCTCGGGGTGCCCGGCATCCTCCTGCGTCGTAGCCGGCTGTTGGCGGCCATCGGGGCCGCCCTCGTGTTGGGTGTCAGCGTCGTGGTGATCGCCGTGGTGCGCGCCGACCGGCCCTTCCCCGGCGCCGGATGGCCGATCAGATTCGAGTGGCTCCACGGTTGGACGCTGCTCGGTGTGGTGCTGCTCACCGTCTCGACCCTGTTCGCCACCGATGCGAAACGCCGCTCGAGGTGACCGAGTACCACCCTTCTCTCGACGGTCTTCGTGCCGTCGCCGTGATCGCCGTGGTGCTCTTCCACGCCGGAGCGACATCTGATCTCTCCGGCGTTGCACCGGGCGGTTTCATCGGTGTGTCGGTGTTCTTCACCCTGTCGGGCTACCTGGTCACCACGCTGCTGTTACGCCAGATCGCAGGAGGGCCAGGCCTCGACCTCGGTCGCTTCTGGACACGACGTCTCAAACGGCTCGCGCCCGCATCGCTTGTCGTCGTGCTTGCCACCGTCGTGCTCTCGAGTCGGTTCTGGCCGGGGATGACGGCGTCGGACGCGCTGGCCGGCACCTTCGGGTACACGAACTGGCATGTCATCTGGAGTGGCGAGGACGCGCTGCTGCGCACCATCGTCGGCCCACTCGGACCGTTCTGGTCACTGGCGATCGAGGAGCAGTTCTACCTGCTGCTGGTGTTCGTCGTCGTCGCTGCGGTGCGCACCGCACGACCCATCCGCACGCTCGCGATCCTCATCACGTGCGGCTGGTCCGCATCGGTACTCGTCCAGCTCCTCGCCAACTGGCCCCAGTACCAACTGGAGTTCAGCACGCTCACACGCGCCTCGGAGCTGATCGCGGGCTCTGCGTTGGCAGTGCTCCTGCACACCCGGCCCGAGCTCTTGGACCGCCTGTCGTCGCTGCTGCAACCGGTCGGGATCGTGGCAATGACCATCGTCGTGCTCATTGCAGCCACAACCGACTACGACCCGCCGTGGTTGCTGCACGGCGGCTATGGCGCGATGTCGCTCGTGAATGCCGCGCTGGTGATGTCGCTGTTGGTTCCGGGGCCGCTCACGCGAGTGCTCGCGTGGGCGCCGGCGGTCACCATCGGCCGGTTGAGCTATTCGTGGTACCTCGTGCACTGGCCGATCATCCTGATCCTCACTCCGGATCGCACGGGCCTCGAGTCATGGGCGCTGCTGGCGCTCAAGGTCGCTGCCTCACTCGCGGTCGCCGTGATCCTCCATCGAGCCGTCGAGCAGCCGTTGCGACGCAGAGAGGCACCGCAGCGAACCGTCGTGGCCACGTGGGCCGGCGCATCCCTCGCCGTCGTCGCCGCCTCCATCGCCCTGCTCTAACCCCCCGGTCTTTCCGGACCCGACCCCAACAGACCGGGCCGGTCTTTCCGGACCCGACCCCAACAGACCCGGCCGGTCTTTCCGGACCCGACCCCAACAGACCCGGCCGGTCTTTCCGGACCCGACCCCAACAGACCCGGCCGGTCTTTCCGGACCCGACCCCGAAAGACCGGTCAGAGTTGCCGGGTCAGAGTTGTGGGGTCAGGTCGAGGCACAACGCGGAGGGGGCGCCATCGGGGGCCGACGGGACGATGGCGTTCAACTCGACCGGCAGGAGGACACCCAAGTCCCCGACACGGGCGCTGAATTCGCGCGACACGTTGTCGAGGACGACCTCGTAGGTCGCGGGAGCGGTGACCTCGACCGGTTGCTCGAAGGTGACCTGGCCCGCGGCGTCGACGACCATAAGGACTGCACCGCCATCTGATTGCGCCAGCTCGAGGGTCCAGCCCGAACCTGCCGCCAGAACGACGTCATCGTCGAGCGGTTCGATCACCCCGCTCGCTCGGCGGGTGCCGCCCCGGTCGATGGCCAACCAGTGACCCTGCTCGGCCATGTACACACCCTGACACTGCGGATCGAGGGCGACGATCCCGTCGCGGGGCACGTCGACACCGGCCACGAGCGGCACCAGCGACGGTGACGGCGTGCCGAACAGCGCTTCGTCGATGCCGTAGCGCAACTGTGTGAACCCGAGCGTCTTGTACTCGCTGGTCCACGTGGCCAACGACGCGTTCACCCAGAGGCCCCACACGACGAGCGCCACGCCGGCGGTCTTCACCAGCCGTTGTCGCGGAAGGGCGAGCACCACCCAGATCCCGATCGCACCGGCGACGATCAACGGCGGCAGCATGTCGATCAGATAGCGATTGGCAATGAACCCGATCATGAAGGTCGGCACCGCACCAATGAGCGCAGCTGCCACGAGCAGCGACCACGTCCGATTCCGGTGCTGGATCATCCAGACGACGCCAACGACCGCCAGGACCAGCAGCAGGGTGGCACTGACGGGCAGCGACGATGCCGGAGTGATCGACTCGGCTGGGTAGCTCCCCCGGTCGGTCGCCAGGGGGCCGAACCGGATACCGGGAACCAACCGCTCGAACCGGATGCCGTCCGGGCGCAGGTACTGCACCAACGTCGTGGGCAGGAATCGAGGCGAGAAGAAACTCCCGTTGTTGCCGGCGAACCAGGCCGCTCGCACCGGGTCGGTCAACGAGAGCAACTGGCGATCCCCCGGCACCGAGGTCAAGGTGCCGAACTTGGCGAAGTTGACGATGACATGAGCCACGATCGGGAGCACCCCGCCGAACAGCGCCGAGCGACCATGGTCGAAGCCGGTCGCGCGGCTGCGCCACAACAGCACGGCGCCGCAGGCGATGAGCGCGACCGAGACACCGAGCCCGATCGGAGCGCGAGTCAACGTGGCGGCCAACGCTGCAGCCGACGCTCCCAGCAGCAGTCGGCGTTGCGTGAACCCGGATGCAGCCCACTCGGCGATCAGGGCGAAGCCGATCACGGCAAGGGTCAGCGCCCACAACTCAGTCTCGTTGTAGACCGAGATCCAGCCGGCGGCGAACAGTGCCGGGGAGAACGCAACTGCTGCGGTGGAGAGCCCCAGCGCCCACCGACCGTCGACCGGGTTCGTGGGCGTCTTCGACCGGATCACCGCACGGCCGGCACGCGCCAGCCGCGCCGACCATCGGCAGAGCACCACCACCGCGATGAGCATCGACACGCGCACCAACCGGCCGACGAAGAGATCGCCGAACAGCATCAACGGCATACGCACCACCGAGAGGAAGGGCCCGTAGTACAGGTAGGTCTTGCCACCGATCACGAAACCCTCGGGGCCAGGGATCGCCGGATCCACCGCCAGTCGGCCGCGCCAGAACGCCCGTGCCTGCTCGTCGTAGAAGTCGGCACCGAACCCCGCCCGGTCGAACAGATCCCACGGCCGCCATGATGTGGCCACCAGCCAGAACACCACGACGGCCACTGCCGTGATGATCCACACCACGGCGTTGGCCGACAACCCCCGATCGCTCGATGCCCGGTTGTCGCTGCCACCCACGGCGGCGGTGTGGGTCTCGCTGGCGTGCTCGAGGTGCGACGTCACGTCACGGGCGGGTCGAGCAGGTGCGGCGCCGTTTCGAGTCGAACCACGAACTGATACGCGAACAGCGTGGGCCAGACTCGGCGGGCCAGACCATCACCGGCGGCGACGACACTCCCGACGGAACCTTCGACGCCGAGCACGTCGAGCGGCAGCCCCGCATACGACTCGGTCGTGGTGACGAGCCCGGTGTTCGCCAACGCGCGCCGGAAACTTCGCCGGGTGAAGAAGCGCACATGGGTGCGATCGAGAATGCCGCGCTGGTCGTAGTCGAACAGACCGGCCACCGTGCGCAGACGCGGATACCAGTGGCCGAAGTTCGGCACGCTGGCGATGATCGTGCCTGCCGGATCCATCCGGCCCGCAAGATCGGCCAGGAGCTCGTCGGGGTTGCGAACGTGTTCGATGACATCGGCGGCAATGACGACGTCGTAGCTGTCGCCGACTTCATCGGGAAGACCGCCCTCCACATCGGCAACGAAGAACCGATCGGTTCGCTCGGCAATCGCCTCGTCGGCCACGACATCCACACCGGTCACATGATGGCCACGTCGCCGAAGCTCCGCGGCCACCCAACCCGGCCCGCAGCCGACATCGAGAATCCGCAGCGGCCTGCCCACAGGAACCAGTTCGAGAACGATTGCGTGGGAACTGTTCGGTGACGGCTTGTACTCGTAGGGCTCACTCTTGCGTCCGAGGTCGCCGCGTCCGAATCCGTACTCGCCGAGGCGATGCCGCACAGTGTCGATCATGATGTCGCGGGCATAGGCGATGCCGTTGACCCGCGAGATCTCGTCGCCGTAGTAGGTCGGGATCGGCACTTCGACGATGCACTTGTCGGCGCCGAGCAGCTGCAGGATGATCTCGGTGTCGAAGTCGAAGTCGTCGCTGTTGCCGACGAACGGAAGCTCCGCGAGCGCCGCCACCCGGTACGCGCGATACCCCGAATGCCACTCACTCAAGCGGGCGCCGGTGATTGCGTTCTGTGCGGTGGTGAGGATCCGGTTGCCCACGTACTTGTAACGCGGCATCCCACCGCGCAGGGCACCACCCGGGTCGAGCATCCGCGAGCCGAAAACCGCATCGGCATCACCCTCGACGATCGGCGCCAACAGGTCGGCCATCTTCTCGGGGGCGTATTGCCCATCTCCGTGCAGGAGCACGACGACATCCCACCCGTGATCGATGGCATAGCGGTATCCGGCCTTCTGGTTGCCGCCATATCCGAGATTGCGATCGTGGCGGATGATCGTGAGCGGAATGTCCGTGCCCGAGGCCACGTACCCGTGAGCGACGTCGAACGTCGAGTCCGACGAATGGTCGTCCATGACGAGCACCTCGGCCAACTCGGCTCGCAAATCCACCGGAATCCGGTCGAGAACCCACCTCAACGTCGATTCCGCGTTGTAGGCGACGACGAGCACCCCGATCTTCACGTCACTCCCCCGGGCTGCACACGCATCCGGCTAACACTACAAAGCCGACGCCACCTCGGGCGTCCCCTCTACAGTGTTCGACCGGTGAGCAGCGACACACCCTCGAACGGGATCCCCACTCTGCTGGAGCGTCAGCAGCTCAACATCCAGGACCCGTCGGCGCACACGTTCTGGCACTGGGTGCGATTCGACCTGGTCGCTGAAGCTGCGAACCGCCTGCACGCCGTCCAAGTGCTCGACATCGGCGCCGGGTCGGGCATGCTCGGCGACTGGATGGCAACGCACATGCCGAGCGTGCGCTACCGGTTCGAGGAACTGTCGCCGGTGCTCGACGCTGCGCTGGCAACCCATTTCGGTTCCGAGGCGCGCCACGACCCCGCCGAGGCGATCAGCGCCGACATCGTGGTGACGATGCTCGACGTCGTCGAACACATCGAGGACGATCTGGGCGCACTCACTCATCTCGCCACCCGGATGGATCCGGGCACGACGCTCGTGTTGACCGTTCCCGCATTGCAGTGGGCGTTTTCCTCATGGGACGTCGAACTCGGACACCACCGGCGCTATTCGCGTCGCCAGATCCGCGCCCTGCTCGAACGCGCCGGGTTCGAGGTGCGCAGCTCCGAGTACCTGTTCCCGGAGATGCTGGTGATGCTGCCCGTGCGCAAGCTGCGTCCCGGGAGCCGGTCCGACGTCGACTTTCCCCGATTGAGCGACCGGATGAATCGGCTCGGCTATGCCGTGAGCCACCTCACGGCCCGGTGGCGGCGGTTGTGGCCCGCAGGCACGTCGGTGGTCGCCGTTGCATCGAAGCCCGTGGCATCGCGATGAGCGAGTCGACCGGACCCACTCGTTGCTGGGTCGTGAGCCCGATGCTCAACGACACCGAGTCGTTCGTGCGCCTGCGCACCGAGACCACCGACGCCTGCACGGCCGACGGCCTCCACCTCGATCTCCGCTTCGTCGTGATCGACGACTCTGCCGGTACCGACCCCGACATCCACGCGCTCGACGAGTTCGACGACGTCGAGGTCTTGCGCCCGCCGTTCAATCTCGGTCACCAACGCGCCATCGTCTACGGACTGCGCCACATCGTCGCCGAACTCGAAGATGGCGATGTCGTGGTCACGATGGATTCCGACGGTGAAGACCAGCCGTGCGATGTCCCGCGGCTCTTGCGGGCACTCGACTCCGACACAGTCGCTCTGGCACTCGCCCAGCGGACCAAGCGTTCCGAGCCGCTGCGCTTCCGGGTGATGTACGTCGTGTTCCGGATCATGTTCCGGGTGCTCACGGGCACCACGATCCGCTCGGGCAACTTCGCCGCCCAGCGCGGTGATTCGCTCGCTGTCACCATTCAGCATCCGAGTTTCGACCTCTGCTATTCCTCGACACTGCTGGCGCTGCGGCGGCCCACCGCCATGGTGCCCTGCGCCAGAGGCCATCGCTTCGCCGGCAGCTCCCGGATGAACACGTACTCGCTGATGGCCCATGGGGTCCGCATGCTCCTGCCGTTCTCCGAACGGATCGCCGTGCGGATGATGTTCGTTGCGGCCACGAGCGCACTAACCCTGGCAGTGTTCCTCATCGCGATGGCCACTGGTCTGCTCGGCGAACCTCCCGGCACCGTCGCGTGGAGCGCGCTCGTCGCCGTGTTGACCGTCTTCGCGGCAAGCTTCGCCGCGTTCGTGGTGCTGTTCTCCGGCTTCGCCCAGTCATCGGCCATCGCCATGCAGGGCATCGGCACGGGTCAGGCGCCGTCGTCGGAATCGGCGACATGACGTCCGCCGACGTCGAACAGGAACCCGAGGTCGACGCCGTCGTTGCTGATGCCGAGGGCCCCCGCCGGTGGGTCCGTGCGGCGCTCGTCGGTGTCGCAGTGTTGCCGATCGTGACGGCGGTCATTCGTTCGCTGCGCCAAGAGTGGTTCCCGATCGGCGACAACGCACTGCTGTATCTCCGTGCCGTCGACGTCTTCACCGAACACCATCCACTGCTCGGTTCGTGGACCTCCGCGTCGCTGTCGGTCGGCGAGAACATGAACAACCCGGGGGCGCTGTACGACCTGCTGATGGCACCGTTCGCCCTGACGCTCGCCCCGGGGCCAGGTGCGGCGATCGGTGTCGGGGTGCTCAACATCGCATCGATCATCGGGATCTCGATCGCCAGCCGCCACATCGGCGGGTGGGGCATGCAGCGCTGGATGCTGCTCGCCGCAGCGGCGCTCTCGTGGTCGATGGGCAGCGAGATGCTCATCGACATCTGGCAGGCGCACGCGTTGCTGCTGCCGTTCCTGGCGTTGCTCGTGTTGATGGTCGGATGCACCGCCGGGCGACGTGCCTGCGTGCCCTGGGCTGTCTTCGTCGCCAGCGTGCTGATCCAGACCCACATCAGCTACGCCTACGTACTCGGCGCTCTCGTCGTTGCGGCGTTGGCGATCTCCTGGTGGCTCCATCGGCCCGTGGAGCGCGCCGCCGTCGCCCGGTCGCTGACATCGCGTACGGCCATCATCTCCGCCGGTGTGTTCGTGCTGTGTTGGATCCAGCCGCTGTACGAGCAGTTCTTCGGTGAGGGTCGGGGCAATCTGACGCGATTGGCCTCCAACTCCGGTGGTGGCGACGTCACCCTCGGGCTCACCGACGCCACGAAGATCACCAGTGCGATCATCGCGTTGCCGCCGTGGTGGATGAGATCGGGCTACTCCACCACGGTCCCGATCACCCAGGTTACGCCCACAGCCGACGGCTACCGCCTCGTGATGACCAGCCTTCCCGGCCTGGCCATCTCGCTGCTCGCCCTCGTCGGCGTCGTGGCGCTGCTGGTGGCGCTGACCGTGGCCGCCCACCGGCGCGGTCTGCTCGCGGCGACGTGCGCCGGTGCCCTCTGTGCAGTCTCCGTGCCGATCACCGTCGTTTCGCTCAGCAAGCTGACGATTGGCACCGTCGGATTCTCGTCGCATCATGTTCGCTGGGTCTGGCCGCTGTCGGTGTTCATCACCTTCTCGATCGTCTGGATGGCCACAGAGATCTGGACCGCCACGAGGGCCCAGGAAGCCACGGGAGCCGGCACCGACCGTTCGGCCACCTGGCTCGATCGGATCTCGATCGGGCTGATCGTGGTGCTGTCAATCGCCAATCTCGGCTATCTCGAACGTCCGGATGGCCCGGTGGCCGCCTACTCGAAGATGGCCGCGATGCGACGCTCGCTTCCGAGCCTCGGTGTGCTCGCCGATCACGACCCGGTGGTGTACGACGTGTCGAACCTCCGTGTCTTCGAGCCGTACAGCTCCACCATGATGATGCGCATGCAGGAACTCGGAATCGAGTTCCGCGTCACCGACGAAGGCCTCGTCCGCCAACTCGGACCCTCGCGGCGCGCCGATGGCACCGAGACCACGAGGGTGTTCCAACTCGAGGGTGTCGAGGCCCTCGACTACGGCGGGCCGGCGTGCACCATTGCGCTGACCAGTGCACTGACTGCCGACGACGAGGCCGCCACGCGCGACCGCGCCGATCGCCTTGCCGCCGACCTGGTCGACGGCACGATCGTGATCGATGACAGCCGGCTCACCGAGGCGGACCCGATCGACCAACTCGCGGCCGCCCGCGCCGGCGATCTCGACGCTGCTTGGCTGCTGGTCATCGACGGTTCCCTCGCGAGGTGGGTCGCCGACGGCAGTGCGACGAGCACTCGCGTGACCGACCGTGCCGCCGACATGGGCGTCGACCTGGATCAGGTCATGCGTTGGCAGACGACCAGTTATGGCCTGTTCGCCGAAGGACCCTGGGACTGCCCGAGCTGAACTCCCGGCCCGGTCTTTCCGGACCCGACCCCAAAAGACCGTTCGTCGTCCGTCAGTCGTAGACGTCGGGCGGCACGAGGAACACCGCCGTTTCCTGGCCGAGGGTCAGCATGCGGTCGACGATCTGCTGCAGCTCGATCGGTACCTCGGGGTCGAGCTGCACGCCGAACAGGTTGAAGTCGACCGCCGTCGCCAGCGCATCCAGCCGATCGGCTTCGAGGGGCAGTGCGGCCAACCCATCCAGCAACTCAGTACGGAGCTGATCGAACTCCCCCAGCTCTGCGTCCGAGCGTGGCTCGTACGTGGCGACTTCGATCGCACGGGGTTCACCGCGCCATTCGTCGAGATACGCACCTGTGGCGAACTGCACCACAACGTCGGCGTCCTTGACGTCGACCACGCGCTGCGCGGTGATCGGAACCCGCCAGACCTCGGGCGCGCCGGCGTCGAAGCCGCGTCGTTCGAGTTCGTTCACCAGGCCGAATCCCTGCGAACCGAACGATGCCGCGTCGTTCCACAGCACGGTGTACGTGCCGTCTCGTCCGAACGATCCCCGTTCCAGGGCATCGACTGTCGGGCCGACGACAGCTCCCAGTGGACGTGACAGGTTCGCTTCGGGAACCACCACCGTCGCCGCCTGCGCCACCAGCGTCGCCCACATCACCGCGCCGATCACGACGAGCAGGCCGGACACGGCCTGGTCGAAGCGGTGCCGGTGAACGCCCAACCGGCGAGCGATCACTGCGACAGCTGTCCAGATCACGGCGGCGACGATGAGGGCGGTGATCGACCATGCCCACAGCGTGAGGTAGTACCAGACCTTGCCGAAGATCCGAACCATCGAGAATGCTCCGATCGCGACGCACACGGCGAGCAGACCGTGCAGCAGCACCAGACGGCGGTCGCGCACCACCAGTACGGCGACGGCTGCCGCACACGCCCACACGATCAGCAGCACGGCGCCGGAGATCAACGATCGCTGGGCCTGGGCGGCGGCAATGTCGGAGATGGATGAGCCCGAGGCCGAGAGGTCGGCGAAGCGGGTGACATCGAGATGGCGCAGCAGCAGTTCGATCCCTGCCCGCTTGCCGATCGCCGCTTCGGGAGGATCGCGGAAGTAGTCGATGATCATCGACAGGTTCTGTGATCCGAACAGCTGGTCGAGCGCCACGGGGATCCAACACACGACCCCGACGCCCACACCGATGGCCAGGCTCCGGCCGGTTCGGGTCCGAACCTCGCTGTTGCGTTCGCAGTGCCACCAGCGCCAAGCAACCACGAGCGTTGCCCCAACCACGATCGTCCCTGCCAACGCCGTATAGGGAAGATGGGTCTGCGCACACAGCGATCCGGCCAACGTCGCGACCCACAGCACGCCGTTGTCGCCGACGATCACAGCCCAGACGGCGATCAGCGTCGCGAACCAGGGCAACAGTGGGAGATACGGGTTCCACGGCTGCCCGAGGAGGTCGAAGCCGTAGGTCTGCACCACCACGAGCAGGACGACGACGATGGCCCACTGCAGGCGCAGGCCGCCCATGCGACGGATCACGAGCACAGTGGCCACCGCCGCCGCAGCGCCGATCACCACGGCCCCGACGAGCAGCGCCGGCGCAGACGCCCCGAAGAGGCGATACACGGGAGCGAGGAGGTAGTAGCCCAGCGGTCCCGGATGGCTGCCCTGGTCAGGGAACGTTCCGATCCGTCCCGGGAGCCCGATCAGCGGTGTGTCGACTCCGCCGACGTCCCGGACGCGGAACTCGGTCATCGCCATGTCGAGCACCGGGTACCAGGTTCGCGTGGCCACGCGGACCGCTGCCACGACGAAGGGAATCAGCACCACCACGATCGGCGACCACACCGAACGAGCCGCTCGAATCATGATCGTGTCGTTCACCGACGGCCCCGGACGCGTCCGATCCGGTCCGCAACTCCCCAGCGCGTCACCAGCAGCATCGACTCGACAATGATCCGGCCCGACATCTTGGACTTGCCACGCAACCGGTCACGAAAGACAATGGGTCGTTCGACCACGACCGCTCCCGACGTTGTCAGCCGTCGGACCAGCTCGGTCAGGAATGCGTATCCCTCCGCCGATGTCGACGTGGGGTCGATCGCCGCCAGCGCCGCTGCCCGATAGGCCCGGTAGCCGCTTGTGCAGTCACGGGCGCTCACGCCCAGAATGGCCCTGGTGTAGGCATTGCCCCACTTCGACAGGAGCTGGCGCCTGACCGGCCAGTCCGTGGTCCCACCCCCGCGTACGTAGCGCGATCCGATGACCAGATCGGCGCCATGCTCGATCGCCTCGATGAACTCTGGGATCCTCGCCGGGTCGTGAGAGAAATCGGCATCCATCGACACCACCACGTCGTAGCGGCCGTCGAGCACGTGGGCGAAACCCTCTCGATAGGCGCTTCCCAGCCCGGCCTTGCCGGGTCGGTGCAGCACCGTCACACCGCCGATCTCGGCAGCGACCGATTCCGCGATCGCGCCGGTCCCGTCAGGGCTGTTGTCGTCGACGACCAGCACGTCGGTGGTCGGCGCAGCGTCACGAACCGCTCGGAGGAACAGCTCGATGTTCTCGGCCTCGTTGTACGTCGGGAGCACCACCACGCTGCGCATGTCGGTCGGCAGGCTACTTCCCACCGCACACGACCCCGTGGAGGACCCGGATCACGCCGAGCGCACTCTGATCCCAGGTCATCGATTCCGTTCGCTCACGCGCCGCGCACGCCAGTCGGTCGCGGAGCTCGTCATCGGTCAGCACCCGCACCATCGCCGATGCCAGCTCCGAGGGCGGAGCCAGGACGCCGGTGACCCCGTCGACGACGCTGCTGCGATGGCCCCTGATGTCGGTGGCGACCGCCGGGGTTGCGCACCCCGCCGCTTCGGTCAGGCTGAGTCCCCAACCCTCTGCCAGCGAGGCGCTCGCCACGATCCATGCCTGCTGATACAGCGCCACGAGGTCATCGGGCGTCACGTGACCGGCAAACGTGATCCAGTCGGATGCCCCCGCCTCGGCCACCTGGTGGACGAGTTGAGTTCGCTCGGGACCGGTACCCACGATGGCCAGCGTCAGTCCGGAGACCTCGCGCCGTGCAGCGACTGCCGATTCGATGAGCAACGAGAGCCGCTTCACGGGCGCCAACCGGGCGACGGCGATGATCGAAGGATGCGCGGTCTTCTCACCACCCGGGTGGAATCGAGGGTCGGTGCCGTTGGGGACCGCGGTGACGAGTTCGGGTCGAAATCCCAGTTCGATCAGCTCGTCGCGGGTCGCATCCGATGGCGTCACGGTCGGCGTGCGCCGGTAGAAGGGCGGTGCCAGTCGGCTCTCGAGACCCCGACCGAGCGCGGCGAACGGACCGGGAAGGATCTGGCCCCACATCGGGCCGTGTACATGGTGCAGGAACGTGATGTGAGGCCGTCGACACCACACCGGCGAGAACCACGGCACACCGTTCCAGATCTCGACCAGCGCGTCGTAGGGCCCCATTCGATGGGTCACCTCGGCGGCGATGGTTCTCGGAAAGACCGAATAGCGGCTGCCACGCCTGACAACCTCGTAGCCGTTGCGGCGCGCCGTTGCCGGCAGCCCACGCGCCGACGAGGTCCGGTGCAACACCTCCAGGCCGGCGGCCGCCCAACGTCGCATGAACTCGTCGGCGTGCACCTCCGAACCGCCGGCGTCAGGATCGTCGAGGTCACGCCATGCGAGCGTGTGGACCCGGCGAACGCCGTGCGCGATCAGATCATCGACGTAGTGCTGGAGGGTCTCGTGGCGCATGTCGGAACCAGCCGACACCGGCACGTCTGGAGGCATCCGAACGACGATAGACCCCCGCCTCCGCAATGCACTGGCTACCATCTCGACGCTTGACCGATCTCGCCACTCCCCCCGTCGAAGAAGCCTCGGCGCCAACGCAGCGGGCAGTGTCGATCCCGTTCGTCAGCGGGGGTCGTCTGCGCTGGTCGCTACGGGGCCTGATTTCCGTGTCGGCACTGCTGGCGTTCTGCCTCCTTCCGGTTCGTGGGCTGTACCGGGCGACGGGATCGTCGATGGAAGAGGGCTTCATGCTCGTCTTCCCGAAGCTCGTCCAGCAGGGAAAGATCCCCAACGTCGACTTCCTGCACCTCTACGGGCCCGGATCGCTCGACGCGCTCGCGCTTTGGTACCGGGTGTTCGGGTACACGCTCGAGGCACAACGCACCTTCGGACTCCTGCAGAACCTGGCGATCGTCTTTGCCATCTACGCGCTGACGCGTTCGTGGGGTCGGGTGACCGCAGTCGGGGCCGGCGGCATCGCAGCGCTGCTGATCATGACCCCGATCGGGTTGTCTGCGCTCGCGTGGCACGGTGCGGTCGCCATGGCCATGTGGGCGGTCGTGTTCGCCCTTCGCGCCCGCCACACGGCACGCACGCTCGACTGGGCCATTGCGGGCTTGCTCGGGGGTGTTGCCCTGACATTCCGGCCCGACATCGTCCTCGCGATCTCGGCGGCCCTGCTCGTTGCCGGCTGGTCCCATCGGCGTACCGCACTCAAACCCGTTCTGATCGCCGCGTTCATCGGACTGATCCCCATGTGGATCCACCTTGTGGTCGCCGGGCCCGGGGCGGCAATCGACGGCATCGTGCTCGACCCCGTGTTCCGGCTGCGAGCAGGCCGAGAGCTCCCACGGCCACCGTCGTGGGGTGTGGTCGACGGTGCCCTTCAGGCCGTCGCCGAAGGTGTTCCTCCCTGGTGGGGCCTGCCGGCCCCGGCGGCCAGCCAACAGCTGTTCTTGTGGTTCTTCTCCGTCGTGATCATCGCCGTTGCGGTCCCAGCGTGGGCCTGGTGGCGGAGGCGGCGCGGTGAGCGAGACGAGCAGAACATGGTGTTGCTCGCCGCAGGTGTGTTCGGCCTCGGCATCCTGCCCCAGGCTCTCCAGCGACCCGACTCGACGCACCTCGCGTGGGTCGCTGTGGCCTCCTGGCCGTTGCTCGCTGCGGCCATCGCCGACGCCCGCAGCCGGCGAACCGAGGGGAACTCATGGGTTCCCGGCGTGACCGGAGTCTCGATGGTGTGCGTCCTCATGCTCGTTGTCGCACCGTTCTTCACCTACCGCCAGTATGTGCTGCACACCCGAGTGTCGGCCGGTGACCTGCCCTTGCCGTTCCTGGTCGAACGTGATGGTCGCCGTTTCTGGTTCGGCGACGCATTCGTCGCCTCGGCGCTGAATGAGATGATCGTCGACCTCGACGAACTCACCCAGCCCGGTGATCGCGTCGTCGTCGGGCCCGCTGATCTGAGCCGCACCATCTACAGCGACGTGGCCGTGTACTACCTCTTCCCCGAGCTCATCCCGGCGACGTACTACATCGAGATGGACCCCGGCCTCGCTGACGCCGCAGGTTCGGGACTCGCCGAGGACATCGAGACCGCCGACTTCCTCGTGCTCACCAACATCTGGACAGGATGGAACGAGCCCAATGCATCATCCGAGTATCTGTCACAGGAGGCCAACCAGGCCGTCGCCGACAACTTCTGCCTGATTCGCACCTTCGAGGAGAACCTCGTGATGATTTTCGAACGTTGCGAGGGCGGCGGTGGCGTGAGCCCTGCCGACGTCCCCGGGCGCTACCCACTCCCTGCAGACCCGGCCGGCTGACCACCGACCAACCGCCACCTGCAGTTTGTGTGAGGGACAACGCCGACTTCGTGCGTTGTCGCTCACACAGACGCCATGTGCGGGCTCAGCGATCGAGGCGTCGCCAGATCGGTCCGGGGACGAAACGCAGGATCCCGAACACGATCCGCAGGATGCCCGGCGCCCACACGACATCGGCGCCGCGGCGCAGACCCTTCACGATTGCCTCGGCGACATCGGCGGGATCAACTGCGAACGGCGCCTCGGCAACGCCGGCGCTCATCGACGACCGCACGTAGCCCGGACGAACCGTCAGCACCCGCGCACCCGAGCCATGGAGCCAATGGCCCAGCCCGGTGGCGAAGGCATCCTGGCCCGCCTTGGTCGAGCCGTACACGAAGTTCGACGGCCGCGTCCGGATGCCCGCCACGCTCGACAGCACCACGAGCGTGCCGTGGCCCTGAGACTTCAGCTGGCGGGCAACCGCGAGGCCAGAACTCACGGCGCCGACATAGTTGACCTCCGCGAGACGAGCCGCCGCCTCTGGGTCGTCGCCATCGTCGACACCGAGTTGTCCGAACGCCTGGACGACGATGTCGAGGTCACCGTACGTGGCCGCCATCGACTGAACGAACGACTCGTGGGCCGCGTGGTCGGTGGCGTCGAATTTCACGGCCACCACCTCGCCACGGTCGCTGAGCCCCGTTGTGTCGACATCAGCCGGATTCCGACAGGCCAGGATCACCCGACGCAGCGTGGGTGAATCGAGTGCCTGCACGATGGCACGGCCGATGTCACTCGCACCTCCGAGGACGAGGATCGATTGGGGTTGGTGGATCGCGTTCTGCACTGAGGCCTCTCGCCGTGGGTGTCGGATGGTTGTCAGATGAGTTCGAGTCGTCGGGCTTGATCGCTCACCCAGAGACCGTTCGGGTCGAACCGATGCCGGATCGCCTTCCACTCGTCGAGACGTGGATATCCGGCGCGGATCACCTCGGGCGGGCAGAACGCGTCCTTGGCCAGGTAGTGGCGGCCCCCTGCGGCCATCACCAACTCGTCGAGCTCGCGCAGCAACCGTCCGAGCCCGGCGACCCCAGCGGGAAGGTCGAGTGTCAACGTCCAGCCCGGCTTCGGAAAGCTCAACAAACCCCCGCTCTCGGCGCCGAGGCGCTTCAACACCGCCAGGAAGCTTGCATGACCCTCCGCAGAGATCTTGCCGACGATCGCCCGCAGGGTGTCGACCGCTTCGAACGGCACGACGAACTGATACTGGAGGAAACCGGACCGGCCGTACAGGCGGTTCCAGTGTCCGACCATGTCGAGCGGGTGGAAGAACGCCGTGATGCTCTCCATGCCGTGATGCTCACGCTGGGTCTTGCGGTACCAGAACTCGTTGAACGCCCGCACTGCGGCGCGGTTCAAGACGTTCGGCATGCCGACGGGCACACCCGGCAGCACCGGCGGGTCGAACGCGAGCGGGTTGCGCGCGGCCTTGGGCTCATACGACCGGAGTTCGCCCAGCGTGGCGTGATTTCCCAACGAGAGCACCGACCGGCCCAACGACGATCCGGTGGCCACGAGGTCGATCCAGGCGACCGAGTAGCGGTACTGGTGATCGCCGTCCTCCATACGTTCGAGGAGCACGTCGAGGTTCGGCACGCGCTCGGTGTCGACGAGGAAATGACCGGTTTCGATCGGAATGAGCCGAAACGTGGCATCGATGATGATTCCGGTGAGCCCCATACCGCCAACGGTCGCCCACCACAGGTCGGCATGGGTGTCGGGGGTGATGCGCTCGATCGTGCCGTCGGCGAGCAGCATGGTCATGGCCACAACATGGGATCCGAACGATCGATCGGCATGATGTCCCTTGCCGTGGACGTCGCTGGCGATGCATCCGCCGACCGTGACGAAGCGCGTGCCGGGCGTGACCGGCACGAACCAACCCTGAGGCACGATTTCGCGCAGGATCGTGTCGAGGCTGATGCCGGCGCCAGCTGTCAGCGTCCCTGTGTCGGCATCGAGTGCGAGCGATTCGGCACCGCCGGTCAGGCGCATCACCGTGCCACCGCCGTTTTGGGCTGGGTCGCCGTACGACCGGCCGAGACCTCGCACGATGACACCGCGCGGCTGCGCACCGAATTCGGCCAGCGACCCGGGCCGGGCGAGGTCGGAGCCCCTGACGTCGACGATCGAGGCCACGCTCGGCGAGGTGTTGCCCCACCCGGAGAGTTCTCGTAGCTCGGAGTTCACGGGAGTGCCGAGGATAGTGCTGGATCGTGGCTCAGTAGGGCCACTCGGGCACAGGGCGACCGAATCTCGTCATCAGTCGGCCGTACCCGAGCGACAGGATCACCTTGAGTGTCACGTTCTTCACGAACCATGGGAGCTGGGCGATCTGTCGTGCAGCGTTGCCGAGCCGTGCACCCGGACCCGCCGCGAGGTCGGCCCGATAGATCGTCATCGAACGCGATCGTCCGACGTAGCGGAACCGCGACCCGGGCACGAGCGACCGAACGATCGCCGCAGTCACACCGATCGACGAGAACGAGTCGTGGATCAGCATCGTGCCACCATCGGCAACGCGATCACCCCACGATCTGATGTCGGCCAGCGCCGGTGCATAGCGATGGGCCCCATCGATGTAGAGCACATCGATGGGGCCGTCGACGTGGCCGAGGGCTTCGTCGGAGAACATCCGCAGATGACTGACCCGATCGGCGACACCCGCTCGTTCGAGATTCGCAACGAACACCGCATGGTCATTGCTGGCCTCGTCCTGGTATCCGTCGATCTCCTGTGGGCCGCGATCGTTGCCGGCGTGCGGATCGATGGCGATGATGCGCGCCGCCGAGGGTGCGGCGCTCACCAACACGATCGTCGATCGTCCGCGGAAGCTGCCGATCTCGACGATCGATCCTGTGGGCGGGCAGCCACGTGCCGCTTCGAAGAGGGTCGCAGCCTGACCGGGGGTCATCCAGCCGTCGACATCCGCGACCAGCTCCATGACCGTGGCGAGATCGTGTGCGCCGGCGGCATCCTCAGGAGACATAGACGGCGAGACCATAGACGACGAGCCAGCAGAATCCGAGGAAGAGCAGCAGTCGATCACTCGTGAAGACCTCTTCGGGTGCTGATCCACCTCCCTCTTCGAGCACCAGCAGGTAGCGCATCAGCGCCATCAGCATCGGCACGATCGACAACTCGTAGAGCGGCCAACTGCTCGCCGACTCCGCGCTGGTCTCGAAGGCCCACACGCAGTAGCTGATCAGCACACCGGCGAAGCTGACAGCGAGAATCATCCGGAGATAGTTGATCGAGTAGACCTCGAGCGTCGCTCGGGTTCCCGCGCCATCGCCCAACTCGTTGAGTTCGGCGTAGCGCTTGCCGACGACGATGAACAGCGATCCGAACATGATGCACAGCACGAACCAGCGCGACATGGGGACGTCGACGGCGACGGCTCCCGCCGCCGCACGCAGGACGAAGCCTGCGGCCACGGTCACGACATCGACGACAGGCACCTGCTTGAGCCGCAACGTGTAGGCGAGGGTGATCACGATGTAGGTGGCGACCACCGCAACGGTCTGCCAGCGTCCCGTGAGCGCGGCGAGGCCGAGCGCGATGATCGGAAAAGCCACCCCGGCGATGCGTGCGGTGCCGATCGCGAGCTGCCCCGACGCAATCGGTCGGTCGCACTTGGTGGGATGGCGGCGATCGGCTTCGACGTCGAGCAGGTCATTCCAGATGTAGATGCCGCTGGCAGCGAAACAGAACGACACGAACGCCAGCAGGGTCAGCGCGAGGTTGTTGCCCTCGTCGAGAACGCCTGCAGCGCCCGGAGCCGCAAAGACCAGGATGTTCTTCAGCCACTGCTTCGGACGGGCTTCACGCAACAGCGCACTCAGCACGAGTCAGCCCTCGGGAATCGGTGCTCGTGCAGTGCGTTCATGGCGTCGGCGACCGTAGTGGCCGGTGACTGTTCATTTCGGCATCTTCCCGTGACCCACCCACTGCGGCGCCTCGGCATCGGCGAGCAATTCCCGGTCGCCCGTCGAGTCTCCATATGCCGTGACGTGCACCGTCGAGCGACCGCCGGACCGCTCGTCGAGCCATTCATGTAGCCGCCGGACCTTCTCGGGCCCTCGGCAGTTCGCTCCGAGCAATCGCCCGGTGAGCAGACCATCCGGGTCGACCTCGAGCCGAGCCGCCAGCACGTCATCCACACCGAGCAACGTGGCGAGCGGGCGCAGGTACACCTCGAACGAGGCCGAGACGAGGACCACCGTGTCACCGTTGGTCTGGTGGAGCCGCAACTCC
>JANPCI010000035.1:0-5160 GCA_031430875.1 Actinomycetes bacterium
TCGGGCGCCCGGCGCGCGACGACGACGTTCACGAGCACCTGCGGTAACGACGTCATCGCTGCGGCTGCAAGCTCGGCGAGCGGTTGGCCCGAACGCTTCACGGCGTCGAGCAGCGCAAGCGCCGTCAGCACACCGTCGCCCGTCGTGGCGTGATCGGCGAAGATGACGTGCCCCGACTGCTCGCCACCGAGTGAGTAGCCGCCAGCGGCCAGTGCTTCGAGGACATAGCGGTCGCCGACGCCCGTCTCGACCACGTGGATCCCGGCGTTGCGCATCGCCAGTCGAAATCCAAGATTGGTCATCACCGTCACCACGACGGTGTCGTGGCGAAGCTCACCCTTGGCGAGCAGATCTCCAGCGACGACCGCGATGATGTGGTCGCCATCGACGACCGACCCGGTGTGATCGACGGCGATCAGGCGATCGGCGTCACCGTCGAGTGCCACGCCGACGTCGGCGCCGTGCTCCAGGACTGCTGCCGCGACGTTCGAGGGAACCGTCGCGCCGCACCCGTCATTGATGTTGCGTCCATCGGGTGAATCCGCGATCACGATCACGTCCGCGCCGGCGGCGCGCAGTACCTCGGGTCCCACCACCGATGCGGCACCGTTCGCTGCGTCGAGCACGACGCGCAGCCCGTCGAGGCTGCGCCCCTCGAGGTAACCCAGTACATGGTCGACGTAGGGTCGATGATCGACTTCACTGTCGACATCATCGGATATCGGAGCTGCAGCGAAGGGTCCGACGCCGCGAGCGATCGAGTCGAGCTCGGTCTCGATGCATTGCTCGACGTCGTCGGTCAGCTTGAGCCCCCCGAGCGCGAACAGTTTGATCCCGTTGTCGTGATACGCGTTGTGGGAGGCCGACACGACCGCTCCGAGCGCACCCAGGCGTTGCGCTTCGAAGGCGACCATCGGAGTGGGAGCCACGCCGAGCGACACCACCTCGACGCCCTCGGCACGAAATCCGTGCGCGAGTGCAACAGCCAGCAGTTCGGTCGACTCGCGTGTATCGCCACCGATCACGACGCGACGCTCTTCGCTCGGGGACGTCAACACTCGAGACGCGGCCCGTGCGAGGCGGAAGGCGAATTCGGTGGTGAGTTCGGTTCCCGCAACGCCTCGAACGCCGTCGGTGCCGAACTTCATCAGATCTCGGGGCGGTCGGCCACCAGCACGATCAGCGCTTGGTGAACTGCGGCGCCTTGCGGGCCTTCTTGAGGCCGTACTTCTTGCTTTCCTTCTTACGCGAGTCACGCGTGAGCAGGCCGGCCTTCTTGAGGGCGCCGCGGCTCTCGGGATCGATCTCGACGAGCGAGCGTGCAATCGCCAGTCGAAGTGCACCGGCCTGGCCGCTGACTCCGCCACCGTGGATCGACGCCGTCACGTCGTAGTTCTCGGTGGTCTCGGTCAGCGTGAGGGCCTCGGCGACCACCATCTGCGAGACGGCAGTCGGGAAGTACACCTCGAGCGTCTTGCCGTTGATCAGGAACTGGCCGGAGCCAGGACGAACCTGGGCACGGGCGACGGCGCGCTTGCGGCGGCCGGTGGTCTGGGTGAGCGGTACGGTTCCCATGATGTCGGTGTCTTCTCTCAGCGATTCTTCGTCGGGGTGTTCAGCGGGCCTTGGCGCCGGGGATCTCCAGCGCCTTGGGAGTCTGGGCAGCGTGGGGATGGGTCGGGCCGGCGTAGACCTGCAACTTGAGAATCTGCTGGCGGCCGAGGGGGCCCTTGGGCAGCATGCCGCGGATCGACTTGCGTAGCGCCTCTTCGGGCTTGCGAGCATGCAGGTGGGCGTAGGTCTCGGACTTGATGCCGCCCGGGTAGCCACTGTGGCGGTACACCATGGTGCGCTCGGCCTTGCCGGCTGTCATCACGATCTTGTCGGCGTTGATGATGATGACATGATCGCCGGTGTCGATGTGCGGAGCGAACGTCGGCTTGTGCTTGCCGCGCAGCACGCGAGCGACCTCGGTACACATTCTGCCGAGTACGAGTCCGTCGGCGTCGACAACGTGCCATTCACGCTGGATCTCACTGGCTTTGGGGGTGTACGTAGGCATGCCGCAATCTCTGGTCAGTCTGTGGATGAACCGGGCGCTCATCGTTTGTCGGTCGTGTCCGTCGAGGGTCACTCGACAGGGAACCGTGAAATGATACGGTCCGCCGCCCCGGCATCCAACCCGCTGCCCAACGCAACACCGATCAGTGCCACGCAACACCGATCAATGATGGTGAGCGGGGACCCGTGCTGATGTGGCGACCACCTCGTGGAGCCACTCGTCGACCCGTCGCACCAGCGCGTCGGTGGAGAAACGCTCCTCGACGTGTTGGCGACACATGACTCGGTCGATGGTGCCAATTCGCTCGACTGCTGCGACCAGTGCGTCGACATCGTCGGCCGCCACGACGAAACCTGTCTCACCGTCGATGACGATCTCCGCAGGCCCACCACGGTCATAGGTGATCACCGGGACGCCGGTCGCCATGGCCTCGATGGCGACGTTTCCGAACGCTTCGACCCACTTGGGTGTCATCACGACAGCCGTACATCGGCCAATCGCCGCCTGCAGGTCGTCCGTTGCCAGGAATCCGCAGTACTCGAGTCGAGCGTCGGGGTGTTCATCGCACACCTGCTGCCAGTAGGCCGGGTCTTGCATCATCCCCCAGACCTTGATCGGCCATCGACTACGTGCGGACAACTCGGCGACATCCTCCAACCCCTTCTCGGGCGAGATGCGACCAACAGCGCCGAGGTATGCCGGGTTGGCATCGGGCGTCAGGCACACGTCGTACCGATCGGTGATCACCCCGCTGCCCAGGATCCGGAACGGCACGGTCTCGATCACCCCATCGACCCTGCGATCGAAGGTCACCGCCTGCGCCTGCGAATGAGCCCCGAGACGATTGGGGAAGCGCTGGGCGAGGTCGTGGATTGCCGCGTCCATCGCATCATTGAGCGATCCCATCGAGATGAAGTGCACCACCGGGACCGCGAGGAACGAGGTGAGGTACAGCGACAGCCAGTCGTATCCCAGGTTGACGACGATGTCGATGTCATCCTGCAGATCGGCGACGCGCTCCCACATCGCGGTCAGCACCGAACCCGTCAGCAGTTCCACCGGTGCGGCTCGATCGGCCAGTTGGCTACTGGGCTGGAGCGCCCCTTCGATCTGATGGACCCGGGCACCGACGTGCAGTGAGCCCGCCGGCGCAACGACCTCCACCGAGTGGCCCAGACCGCCGAGCCCGTAGACAAGGCTGTGAAGTGTCAACTCGACACCGCCACCGACCCCGGAACCGAGTGGTCCGACCGGTGTCGACACGATGACGACACGAAGGGCCTGCACCGTCGTTCGAACGCAACGCGACAACCCGATATTCCCCGACTTCCAGGGCTATCGTCACCCATTCAGCAGTGAGGAATTACTCAAGTGCCAGAAGGAACTGACCGATTCACCGACATGAGCTCCGCCGACTCGAATCGCGGTGAGCTGCCTCGTGTCGACACGAGCGCGCCATCGGTCGACGGACTCGCCGACCCTGTTGTCGTTGTCGATCCCGATGGTGTGCTGCGCTATGCCAACGATCGGGCCGCCGAGGTGCTCGGATGGGATCCGGTCGACCTGCTCGGTAGCTCGGTGTTGGAGTTGGTGCATCCCGACGACTTGAACCTGGCCGTTGCGGCATTGCAGACGATCGTCAACAAGTCCGTCGGCGAACTCATCGCGCTGCGTTTGCGCACCGGCCATGGCACCTGGCGTTACCTCGAGCTGCGCGGCACGTTTCGCGCCGACGTCGCCGACGACCCGTACGCCGGGCTGATCGTCATCGTCGCCCGCGACATCACCGAGCGTCACCGTCTCGAGTTCGACCAGGGCGACACCGAGGTACTCCGCGCAGTGATGGCCAACATGCACGGGATGGTCATTCTCGTCGACTCGAAGAGTCTCGTTCGAACCGTCAATGGTGCCGTCACCAGAATCCTCGGCCATGACCCCGAACTCGTGCGTGGCACATCGATCCTCGACTTCCTTCACCCGGACGACCGCGACCAGGTGTTCGGTGCTGTTCAATCGCTCGCCCCTCACGAATCAGTGACGCTCGACGCCCGGGTCCTGAAGGCCGACACCGAGCCGCTCGTGTGCGAGTTCACGGTCACCAACCTGCTCGATGATCCGGTCGTCAAGAGCTTCGTGATCAGCGCACAGATCGCTACCGCGCTCGCCGACGCGCGCGAGCGCGCCGAGTTCCTGGCACTGCACGACGGGCGCACCGGACTACTCAATCGTGATGGGTTCATGCGGGCAGCGACGGCGATGATGCAGTCCGGCGGGGGCCTCGGCATCCTCATCGTCGACATCGTGCACTTCCGGTCGGTCAACGAGCTCTACGGCGAGCCGGTCGGCGACTCGGTCCTGTCGACGGTCGCCGATCGAATCGATGAGATCCGGTGGCCCGGCCTCATCACGGCGCGGTTCGGCGGTGACGAGTTCGTGCTCGCAGTTCGCGGCCCGAGCGCAGGCACGGTCGAAATGCTCCGAGATCGAGTGCGACGCGACATGGCTCGTCCGGTCGTCATCGACGGCCAGGAGGTGAACTTTCAGATCCGCACAGCGATCGCCTACGAACCCAAGCCGCAAGTGCTCGATGCGCTGCTGGTCACGGCCAGCAACGATCTCATGTCGGCCAAGCGATTCGCCGATCCGGAGTCGGGCGGCATCTCCGTCGATGCGATCAACCAGCGTCGGCGCCAGGTCGATCACCTGCGCCACGCGCTGAATTCGGGTGAGATCCAACCCTTCTACCAACCCATCTGTACGAGCGACGGTGAGATCACTGCTGTCGAGGCGCTCGTACGTTGGGTCCACCCGCTTCGAGGAGTCCTGGGCGCCGGTGAGATCCTGCCGCTCGCCCAGTTGGCCGGCCTGGCCGAAGCGGTCGACGACTGTGTTCTCGATCATGCCCTCGAGTTCGCCGTCACGCTGGCGAATCTCGGCCGCAGCGACATCGAAGTGCACGTCAACATCGACCCGAAGGTGATCGCCCGACCTGCCTTCGGTGCCTCGTTCCTCGACCGTTGCCATCGCCGCGGCGCCGCCCCGACGCAGTTGGTGATCGAGATCACCGAGACCGACTTGCTGTCGCCCGGTGCCGCGTC
>JANPCI010000036.1:0-9955 GCA_031430875.1 Actinomycetes bacterium
GCCAACCAGAACTTCCTGGCATTGCAGGAAGAGCTCACCGCCACCGAAGGACGGGTGGCGTACGCCCGACAGTTCTACAACGACAGCGTGCTCACCTACGACAACAAGCTCGAATCGTTCCCGACCGTGGTCCTCGCCAAGATGTTCAACTTCGAGTCACGCGAGTACTTCGAGGCCGACGAGCAGGCGCGAACTGCCCCAACCGTCGAGTTCTGACCTGACGTTCCAATGTTTGAACTGATCCGATCGAACAAACGACGAAGCGTGGTTCTCGTCGTCGTCTTCATCCTCGTCGTCGCACTCGTCGGTGCCGCCATTGGTGCGATCGTCGGCAACGGCATCGCATTCACCGTCGCAGCGTTGGTGATCAGCGCGCTCATCGCCTTCACGTCGTATTGGAAGGCCGACAAGATCGCGTTGTCGGTGAGCAGAGCTCGTCCCGCTCCACCCGAGGACTATGCGCGGCTCCACAATCTGGTTGAAGGGCTGTGTATCGCCGGAGGTATCCCCAAGCCGGGCGTCTACGTCATCGACGATCCCGCACCGAATGCGTTTGCCACCGGGCGCAACCCGAATCATGCGGCGATCGCGGTGACCACGGGTCTGCTCGAGATGATGAACCGGGTCGAGTTGGAGGGTGTGATTGCCCACGAATTGAGTCATATCCGCAACTACGACATCCTCGTGTCGACGCTGGCGGTCACGATGGTCGGCGCAGTGGCGCTGATGAGCGACCTCGCGATCCGCACGATGTGGTGGAACGGTGGGCGCGTCGCCCGCACTGGAGATCGCAGCGACGGCAACAACCCCTTGGCCTGGATCGGCATCATCATGCTCATCGTCGCGCCGATCGTGGCCAAGGCGATGCAGGCAACGATCTCGCGTCGTCGTGAGACACTCGCCGACGTCAGTGCCTGCCAACTCACCAGGTATCCGCCCGGATTGATCTCCGCGCTCGAGAAACTCAAGGCGGACACGACCGCGACGCATTCGGCGTCCACCGCTACGGCACACTTGTGGATCGAGCAGCCCATGAGTGGCGTCGGCGACGACGGCAAGCTGGGCGGTATCCACAAACTGTTCGACACCCACCCACCGCTCGATGAGCGCATTGCCCTCCTGAGAGAACTCTGATGAAAATGATCCGACCATTCACGGGCCTCGTAGCCCTCGCCCTGATTGCTGCTGCGTGCGGCGGTGGGGGTGAGTCCGCCGACTCCACCAGTGCCCCCACAACGGCGTCGACCACGACCACGACGGTGAAGGCAACGACCACCACATCATCGTCGTCGACCTCGACCACCACCACGATGCCGGCGACGATCCGCCAGCCACTCACTGGCCAACCGCTGGAGAGCGAGGACCAGATCCTTCAGCGTCCGGCGCTCGTCGCCAAGATCGACAACAACGCCGCCGCTGTGCCGAACCACAGCGGGCTCGCCGTGGCCGACATCGTGTTCGAGGAAATCGTCGAGGGACGCACCACCCGCTTTGCCGCCGTGTTCCACTCGCAGAGTTCCGACCCGATCGGCCCCATCCGGTCCGGTCGCACGCAGGACATCGCGCTCTTTTCGTCGTTCAACAGCCCGTTGTTCGTGTGGAGTGGCGGGAATCCCGGCGTCACGCGTTTGATCAACGAGTCGACGCTGGTCAACATGGGCCCGAGCGTGGCCAAGGGCTATTACCGAGGTCCCGGCAGCGCCCCTCACAATCTCTACACCAGCACCGACAACATCTGGTTTCAGACCCCGCCCGATCAGCCGGGACCGCCTGTCCAGCAGTATCAGTATCTCGACGACGACGAAGCCGTCGATGGCACAGCAACAACCGGGGTAAAGGTTCGCGTCGGCAGCGAGAACATCGAATGGACGTGGAATCCCGATGTGTCGAAGTTCGAACGCTCGCAGCGCGGCCGGCCGCACGACGACAAGACCTTCGGTCGGATCGGCGCCACCAACGTGGTGATCATGGGCGTGGAGTACGGCCGCAGCGTTGTCGACCGCAACAGTCCTGAAGCACAGACCATCGGGGAGGGCCCGATCTGGATGTTCACCGACGGGCAGGTTCGTCAGGGCACGTGGAAGCGCGAGAACGGCTTCTATTCGATCGAGTTCCTGACCCCTGAGGGCGAACCGATGGAGCTCGCACCCGGCAATACCTGGATCGAACTCGCCGACATCGTCGACGTCATGAACGGCGGCGTCCAGGTGTTGGAAGTCACATCTCCGGCGCCCTGACCCAGCACAGCGGGAATCGGCCCGACGAAAGTACGATGTTGGGATGACCGAGCGTCGCAGTACCGGAACCTTCCCCGTCAAGCGGGGCCTCGCCGAGATGATGAAGGGTGGCGTCATCATGGACGTCGTCACCCCGGGTCAGGCCAAGGTGGCAGAAGATGCCGGCGCCGTGGCCGTCATGGCGCTCGAGCGGGTCCCGGCCGACATCCGCCGCGACGGCGGTGTCGCCCGGATGAGCGATCCGGAGATGGTTGAGGGCATCCAGGCAGCGGTCTCGATCCCCGTCATGGCCAAGGCCCGCATCGGGCACTTCGTCGAGGCTCAGATCCTGCAGGCGCTCGGCGTCGACTTCATCGACGAGTCCGAAGTGCTCACGCCGGCCGACGAAGCCCACCACATCGACAAGTTCGCGTTCGACGTGCCCTTCGTTTGCGGCGCCACCAACCTGGGCGAGGCCCTGCGGCGAATTTCTGAAGGCGCGGCGATGATCCGTTCGAAGGGTGAGGCGGGCACCGGCAACGTGGTCGAGGCCGTGCGCCACCTGCGCTCGATCCTCGGCGACATCAGGAAGATCACGCAGGCCGATCAGGCCGAACTCTTCGAGTGGGCCAAGCGCCTGCAGGCACCCTTGCCGCTCGTTCAGGAGATCGCCGAGACCGGCAAGCTCCAGGTACCGCTGTTCTGCGCGGGCGGGCTTGCCACGCCGGCCGATGCGGCTCTCGCGATGCAGTTGGGCGCCGAGGCCGTGTTCGTCGGTTCGGGGATCTTCAAGTCGGAGGACCCGTCACCTCGCGCCAAGGCGATCGTCGAGGCGACCACCCACTTCAACGACCCCGACATTCTCGCGAAGGTCAGCCGCGGGCTGGGTGCGCCGATGACCGGCATCGGAATGGATGAGATCAACGAGCGCTATGCCGAACGGGGTTGGTGACACCGCGCCGGGTCGATCTGGGCCGGGCGGAGGGGGGCCGATCGTCGGTGTTCTGGCGCTGCAGGGTGCGTTCGAGGTCCATCAGCAACGACTGCATCACCTCGGCGTACGTGCGCCGCTGATTCGTACCCCACGCGAACTCGAAACCGTCGATGCGTTGATCCTGCCAGGAGGTGAGAGCACCACGATGTCGCGACTGCTCACCACGAGTGGGCTGTTCGACGTGCTGAAGGGTCGTCTCGCCGATGGGATGCCGGTGTTCGGCACCTGCGCCGGAATGATCCTGTGCGCAATCGATGTTCTCGATGCCCGGCCGGACCAGCGTGGTTTCGATCTGATCGACATCACGGTGCGACGCAACGGCTATGGCCGCCAACTCGACAGCTTCGAGGTCGACCTCGAGGTCGACGGCCTCGATTCGGTGTTCCATGCGATGTTCATCCGTGCGCCACTGGTCGAACGTGTGGGCGCCGATGTCGAGATACTTGCCCGTCACGACGGTGTGCCTGTTCTCGTACGAGGCGGACGTTGTACCGTGGCGGCGTTCCATCCTGAACTCACCGATGACTCGCGGTTGCACGAACTGTTCGTCGAGCACCTGTCGTCGGCCAACTGATGTGATCTGAAAGAGACGACATGTCCGGCCACTCCAAATGGGCAACGATCAAGCACAAGAAGGGCGCGGCCGACAAGGCCCGCGGCAAGCTGTTTGCCAAGCTCGCCCGCCAGATCGAGGTTGCAGCCAAGAGCGGCGGCGACGTTGACACCAACCCCACCCTTCGTGCCGCGGTGCAGAAGGCCAAGGCCGGCCGGATGACCAATGAGGCCATCGACCGAGCCGTCAAGCGGGGCACCGGCGCTGATGACGGTCGCACCTATGAGAGCATCATGTACGAGGGCTATGCGCCGGGAGGCGTCGCCTTGCTGATCGATGTGCTCACAGACAACCGCAACCGCACCGGGGCCGAGATTCGCAACATCTTCTCCAAGCTCGGTGGTTCCCTGGCTGAACCGGGCGCGGTTGGCTGGCAATTTCATCGTCGAGGCGTGATCCTCACGGCTGATGGCGTCGACGAGGACACGATCATGATGGCCGCAATCGATGCGGGTGCCGATGACGTCGTCGCTGAGAGCAATGGCGCCTTTCGTGTGATGACCGATCCGTCGATCGTGTACGACGTGAAATCAGCAATCGACGACACCGGAATCGAGGTGATCTCGGCCGACTCGCCGATGGTCGCCGAGAACCTCATACTGGTGACCGACACCGCCGATGCCAAAGCGATCCTGCGGATTCTCGACGCGTTCGAGGACAACGACGACGTGCAGGACGTGTTCTCGAATTTCGACATGAGCGACGAACTGATGGAGGTGGCTGCATCATGAGCCTGGGTGTTGGCGATACGGCACCGGCGTTCACATTGCCGGGCACGGGCGGGCGTGAGTACACGTTGGCGGAGTTCAGTGGGCAACCCGTGGTGTTGGTGTTCTATCCCGGCGACGACACGCCGGTGTGTACCAAGCAGCTCAACAGCTACAACGACGATCTCGAACAGTTCAGTGAGATGAACGCCCAGGTGATCGGCATCTCAGCGCAGGACGTCTCGAGCCACGATGCATTCGCCGGCAAGCACGGTTTTGAGTTTCCACTCCTGGCCGATACCGACAAGGCAGTCGCCGGTCTCTACGGCACCCTCGGCCCGATCGGGTTCCCGCGACGCAGCGTGTTCATCATCGACGCTGGTGGGATTGTGCGCTACGCCCACCGTGCGATTGCCGGGCTCACGTTCCGGCCGGTGAAGGAACTGATCGGCGAGTTGGAGAAGATCACCAGTTGATGCGGTCAGCGCACTAGTCTTCGAACCTGTGTTCGTTAATGCCGTCGATGCCCGGTCGCCAAGATCGACCTGCCGAGTGCTGGGGATCGACCCCGGCCTCACCCGATGCGGCTATGCCGTTGTCGACGGTCGTGGGCCGACGCGGGCGATTGCGATCTCCATGGGGGTCATCACGACACCGCCGACCGACCCGCTCGCGCAACGGCTCGCGGCCCTGCGAACCGAGTTCACGGCGCTGATCGACGAGTTCGCTCCCGACGTGGTGGCAGTCGAGCAGGTCTTCTTCCAGGTCAACGTTCGTACAGCGATGAGCGTGGCACAAGCGAGTGGACTGGCGCTCGCCGAGGCGGCACTTGCGGGCTGTGAGGTCATCCAGTACACACCAAACCAGGTGAAAGACGCGGTGGCCGGGTGGGGCGGGGCGAACAAGGAGCAGGTTCAGAAGATGGTGCAGGCCCGCCTCGGCCTCAGCGCAATGCCGAAGTCGGCCGACGCTGCCGATGCCGCCGCGCTGGCGCTGTGTCACCTGGCGATGTCGCCGGTGCTCTCGCCCCGCGCCCGCGCCTCCAAATCGTCACACGGTGCCCAAACGTCACACGGTGCCGGGTCAAACGTGACGAAACCGGGGCGCAGCGCATGATCGGGTCGCTGCGCGGCTCGGTGCTCGAACGCAACCTCGACGGCACGGTGCTGCTCGAGGTGGGAGGCGTCGGCTACCTCGTCGCGGTGTCGACACGCGTGTTGGCCGAGTTGGAGCCGGGAACGCCGGTGTTTCTGTACGTGCACCACCACATCCGCGAAGACGCCCAGACGCTGTTCGGGTTCACGTCGCGCGACGACCGCCAGACGTTCCAGGTGTTGATCAAGACCAATGGCATCGGCCCGGCTCTGGCCATGGCGATCCTCGCCACGCATCCGCCCGCCGCACTCTTCGATGTGGTCGCCAACAACGACATTGCTGCGCTCACGCTCGTGCCCGGCATCGGCAAGAAGACCGCTGAGCGGCTCATCGTGGAGTTGCGCGACCGGTTGTCGGTGCCGATGCTCGATGGCGCCGGCACGTCGGGGTCGGCATCTGCGGTGGCCGATGTCAGAGATGCGCTTGCCGGCCTCGGCTACGGCACCGATGAGATCCGTGACGTGCTGCGCGAACTCTCGCCCGATGCCGACTCCGCAACCCTGCTGCGTGATGCGCTCAAGACCTTGGGCGCACGACGTGCGTGACGAGTTTCTCGATCCGGGTGTCGGCGGCGCGGACGACGAGGACTCTGTGGCGGCGGAGATCGAAGTCGAGGCTGGGCTGCGACCACGGGCGCTCGACGAGTTCGTCGGCCAGCGTGAGCTCAAGGAGCATCTGCGCATCGTTCTGGAGGCGGCCCGCCGACGTGAGCAGCCCGTCGACCACCTGCTGTTCGCCGGGCCTCCTGGGCTCGGCAAGACGACACTGGCGGGCATCGTCGCCACCGAGATGGGCGTGCACCTTCACGTGACGTCGGGGCCGGCACTCGAACGGGCGGGCGACCTTGCCGCGATTCTCACCAAGCTCGAAGACGGTGACGTGTTGTTCATCGACGAGATCCACCGGTTGTCCCGCGCCGTCGAGGAGATCCTGTATCCGGCCATGGAGGACTTTCAGCTCGACATCGTGGTCGGCAAGGGCCCGGCAGCGTCGAGTATTCGCCTCACGATGCCACCGTTCACGCTTGTGGGTGCCACCACTCGTACGGGAATGATCACAGGCCCGCTGCGTGACCGGTTCGGGCTCGTTGCTCGGCTGGACTACTACGACGCCGAGGAGTTGCAGGCGATCGTCGAGCGGGCAGCGCGGATCCTCGACGTCACGATCGACCGCGACGGCGCGTGGGAGATTGCCCGGCGGTCGCGAGGTACGCCGCGTATCGCGAACCGGCTCCTTCGGCGTGTGCGTGACTTCGCCGAGGTTCGTGCCGACGGCACCATCGACGCCGCGGTGGCACAGGCGGGTCTGGCGTTGTTCGGCGTCGACGATCGAGGGCTCGACAAGGTCGACCGGGCGATCCTCACGGCACTGTGCACCACGTTCAGCGGTGGCCCGGTCGGGCTGTCGACCGTGGCAATCAGCGTGGGTGAGCAACCAGAAACTGTCGAGGACGTGTACGAGCCGTTCCTGATCACGCAGGGAATGATCGCTCGCACCCCGCGCGGGCGAGTGGTGCTCGATGCTGCGTACGAGCATCTCGGTCTCGCGCCACCCCGCCGATCCCCAGGCACCAGCCTCTTCGACTGAATGAGACGCTCGGCTCGGCCCTGCGTCGCTGACCCTGGGTCTCATTAGCCTCGTGCCGGTGCGGATCGCCGACTTCGACTACGAGCTGGCGGACGACCGGATCGCGCAGACGCCGATCGAGCCGCGTGATGCTGCCCGGCTGCTCGTGGATCGAGGCGGTGCGGCACCCGAGCACCGCCACGTCCACGACCTCGCGGGGCTGCTGCGAGAGGACGATGTGCTCGTGCTCAACGAGACCCGGGTGATTCCGGCCCGTCTCCGGTTACACCGTGCAACCGGGGGAGCGGCCGAGGTGTTGTTGCTCGAGCCGTGGGATGCGGCCCGCAGGACATGGGATGCCATGGTGCGTCCGGGCGGCAAGATGCGCGTCGGCGAGCTGTTGTACGCGGGCGAGACGCCGGTGGTGCGTGTCGGCGAGCGAACGCCGGCCGGCGACACGTTCTGGGTCGAACTCGTGGGCGATGATGATCCTGTTGCGCTGCTGGATCATCACGGCGAAATGCCGCTGCCGCCCTACATCACCGAGCGCTTGGCTGATCCCGATCGCTATCAGACGGTTTTCGCTCGGGAGCCCGGCTCCGCAGCTGCGCCCACCGCGGGTTTGCATTTCACCACGAAGTCGTTCGAGCAGCTGTCGGCGGCCGGCGTACGCACAGCAACGGTCGAGTTGGTCGTTGGTCTCGACACGTTCCAGCCGATCAGCACGGAGAATCCGCTCGATCACCCGATGCATACCGAGCGTTACCGGGTGCCGCCGGAGACGATGGCCGCATGTCGGGCCGCCGGACGGGTCGTCGCCGTTGGTACCACCGCGGTTCGGGCGCTCGAATCGGCGGCTCGGTCGGGCGAGCTCTCGGGTCGCACCGACCTGTTCATCCATCGCGGGTTCGACTGGCAATTGGTCGACGTGATGATGACGAACTTCCACCTCCCGAAGACCACGTTGCTGATGATGATCGATGCCTTCATCGGTCCCCGATGGCGGGCGCTCTATGAGATCGCGTTGGCCGACGACTACCGGTTCTTGTCCTTCGGTGATGCGATGCTGCTCGATCGACACGCCACCTGATTTGTGGTCGCGCCCTTGCCGGGAAACGACACCTGAGCGGGTGACTACGCTTTGCGGATGACGAACGATCATCTCCTGGACTTCGCACGGCGGTACACGGCTGCGTGGTGTTCGCACGATCCAGCGTCGGTCGCTGCGTTTTTCTCGGACGACGGATCGCTCGCGGTGAACGGCCAGGATCCGGCAGTCGGTCGTGCGGCGATTGCGGCGATCGCTCAGGGCTTCTACGACGCCTTTCCCAACACTGTCGTGATCATGGATCAGGCTCGGCTCGCTGGTGATCGTGCGGTCTACCTCTGGACGTACGAGGGCACGAACTCCGGACCCGGCGGAACCGGCCATACTGTGCGGTTCAGCGGGTGGGAGCACTGGACCTTCGGCGACGATGGACTCATTGCGGTGTCGGACGGTCGATTCGACACCGTCGAGTACGAGCGTCAACTCGCCGAAGGAATCTGAGCTCGCCGTACATCCCCGATCTGGCTAACTCTGTGAGACCCCCTGTTTATGGTTGGGGGTATGGATGCTGTTGCTGTTGCCGAGCGTGTGGAGCGCATTGTTGCGGTGCTCGACGATGCTGCCGCGTCCGATGATCTGATCGAGTCGGGTCTGGTGGCGGTGCGTGAGGTGCAGGCGTGGGCCGACGCGCAGCATGGTGTGTTGGTGGCCAAGTTGTCGGCTGACGGCTTCGCCGAAGCCCGGGTCGCGAAGGCGTCGAAGACGTCGTTTGGTGCCGCGGCCAAGGTGACGCAACGTGCCAGGACGCTCGCGGCGACACCGAAGCTGGCCGGCGCGTTGGGTGACGGCGCAACCACGGCTGCGCATATCGATGTGGTCACCCGTGCCGCTGCACAGTTGCCGGCGGCGCAACGCGACGAGTTGTTGGCGCAGGCCGACAGTTTGGTTGCGGTTGCTGCGGTGTCGACACCTGAGCAGTTCGCTCGTCGGGTGGCGATCGAGGTGCAACGGATCCAGGCCGATGACGGCATCGACCGTCTCGCACGGCAACGACGCAATGTGCGGGTGGCCACCTGGGTTGACGCTGACGGGATGTGGAACCTGCGTGGAATGTTCGATCCGGTTACCGGGGTGCGTCTGGCCGCCAAACTGCAAGCGACGATCGAGGCGATGTTCGCCCAAACAGTTCCTGAGGGTTGCCCGGATGATCCGATCGAGAAACAGAAGTTCCTTGCCGGTCACGCCCTGATGGCGTTGATCGAAGGCACCGCCGGTGTCGCACGCTCGGGACGCGCCGAGTTCGTGGTGGTCATCGACGCCGACGCCGACGGGCCCGGTCCGGTCGCTGAGTGGCCGATCCCTGTTGAGATCCCGGCGCGGGTGCTCGCCGATCTGGCCGGTTGCGCCGACGTGACAGCGGTCGTGGTGCGTAACGGTGTGGTGTTGCACGCCCCGGGCGAGTTGAACCTGGGTCGCAGCACGAGGCTGGCGAACCGGGCCCAACGTCGTGCGTTGCGTGGCCTCTACCGTGGCTGTGCGATCCCCGGCTGCAGCGTCGGCTACGAGCGTTGCAAACTTCATCACATCATCTGGTGGCGTCACGGCGGGACAACCGATCTCGACAATTTGATCCCGGTCTGCACCAAACATCACAGC